>NZ_SRID01000069.1 GCF_004684805.1 Streptomyces palmae | reverse complement strand
CCCGTTCGGTGACCGCCTCCCCGCCCCGCACTCGCCAACGGCATTCAACACGGGCGGAAGACGGGAACGGTGAACGGAGGGTCGGCCGTACGGGTACGGAAATCCACACGCAGCCGCATCCCGACGCGCAGGGCGTCAGCGGCGCAGTCCACGATCTCGGTCATCATCCGCGGCCCCTCGGCGAGCTCGACCACCGCCGCGGTGTAGGGGAGGCGGTCACCGAACGGGGGCAGGTCGTTCCGGTGCACCACGGACCAGGTGTAGAGGGTGGCCGCACCGGAGGCCGGCTCCCAGCGGACGTCCTCGCTCCAGCAGTACGGGCAGCCCTCCCGCGGATAGTGATGGGCCCGTCCGCAGCCGGAGCAGCGGCGGAGCAGCAACCGCCCCTCGGCCGCGGCACCCCAGTAGGTCCGGGTGAAGGCGTCCATGACGGGCCGGTCGAAACGCGGCCCTCCCGATGGGCTTGATGCACCGGTAGGCATGGCCCGGCCCCCTTCCCCCTCGCGGAGAACCCATTATCTGACAGTCCGTCAGAAATACTGCCAGTGCAGCGCACTCAGCGGGTCGACGCAAGAGGGACTTCTCCGTGACGCACCCGCAATCGTTTCGGAATCGATTTGACCGATACTCGTCAAATAGCCGACTACGCTCACCCGCATGACCGACCGATCGCACCCCCACCCTGCGGCGCCCGTCTATGTCATCGGCGGCGGCCCCGGCGGACTCGCCACCGCGGCGGCGCTCGGCGAGCGCGGCGTACGCGCCGTCGTCCTGGAGCGCTCCGACGCGGTCGGCGCCTCCTGGCGCGCGCACTACGACCACCTGCGGCTGCACACCACTCGACGCCTGTCCGCACTGCCGGGCCTGCCCATACCCCGGAAGTGCGGACGCTGGGTCGCCCGCGACGACCTGGTCCGCTATCTGGAGCGGTACGCCGAACGCCATGAGCTGGACATCGTCACCGGCGTCGAGGTGTCCCGGGTTGACCGCGCTCCGGACGACAGCGGCTGGCTGCTGCACGCCACCGGAGGACGCCGGCTCACCTCGCCCACCGTGATCGTGGCGACCGGCTACAACCACACCCCCCGACTGCCCGACTGGCCGGGGCACGAGAGCTACACCGGCGAGCTGATCCACGCCGCCGAATACCGCAACCCCGCCCGCTACCAGGACCGGGACGTGCTGGTCGTCGGAGCGGGCAACACCGGTACCGAGATCGCCACCGAACTGGCCGACAGCGGTGCGGCCCGGGTACGCCTGGCCGTGCGCACCGTCCCGCACGTGGTGCGACGCTCGACCGTCGGCTGGCCCGCCCAGCGCGCCGGGCTCCTGGCCCGCCGACTGCCGCCGCGCACCGCGGACCGGGCGGCCCGGACCCTGGTGAAGGCGTCCGTGCCCGATCTGTCCGCACACGGCCTGCCCCGACCGGACACCGGCCTGTGCACCCGGGCCCGCCAGGGCTCCATCCCGGTGCAGGACGCGGGCCTGCTGAGCGCGGTGAAGACGGGCCGAGTGGAGATCGTCCCGGCCGTCACCGCGCTCGAGGACGAGAAGGTGGTGCTGGACGACGGCACCCGGATCGCCCCGGACGCGGTGATCGCGGCCATCGGGTACCGGCCGGGCCTGGAGGGCCTGGTCGGACACCTGGGCGTCCTGGACGAGCGCGGCCACCCGCTCGCGCACGGCCCCCGCACCGCCACCCGCGCACCCGGACTGCACTTCACGGGGTACGCCAACCCGATCAGCGGCATGCTGCGCGAGCTCGGCATGGACGCCCAGCGCATCGCCAAGGCGGTGGCCCGCCGCACCAGCTGACACCCGACCCCCACGCCGTCCGCACGCCATCACCATCACCTCACCGGCACGCGGATCCGCGACCACAGCCGCACCCCCGCGGCCACGACCACCAGCGCAGCGAACCGCGGGTTGCCCGGGGGCGGACGGCACATGGCGGATGACCGTGCGGCCGGCGGCCCGCGGCGGAGTGGCCCGTGACGGACGGCGAGATGGCCTCTGGCAGACGACGGGGTGACGGATGGCGGGACTGTCACGGATGACGAGGGCGGCGGACGGCGGGGGGGCGGTCGGCGCGTGACGGATGACGGGGCGGCGCGTGGCCGATGGCGGCGGCCGGCGGCGGACGACGGGGATGGTCGGCGGCGGACACCGCCGACAAGCCGCGCCACGCCTTATTCCTGACTAGTCGTCAGTTCAGTAACCTGACAAGACGTCACGTATTCGGCCGACCGGCAGGAGTGGGCGAGAACGATGCTTGGATCGACTCACGGCACCCTCACCACCAACTCCCGTCACGCCCGGGCCGTCGCCTGCGGCGAGCACCCGGGCCCCGCCGTTCGCGCGGACGGCGAGTCGGCCACGGCAGACGACACCGACGTCAGCGGTCGGCCGCTGCACCGCGAGGTCCCCGATCTGGACCGGTTCTTCCGGCCGGGATCGGTCGCGGTGATCGGCGCCTCCGATACCGAGGGCCGCCCCAACACCGGCATCACCCGGCAGTTGATCCACTGGGCCGAGCGTGTGGGTGCTCGCGTCCACCCCGTTCACCCCACCCGGCAGAGCGTCTTCGGCCTCCCCTGCCATCCCTCCGTGGCCGCCCTGCCCGAGCGCGCCGACCTCGCCGTCCTCCTGGTCTCCGACCCCCTTCCGCTCATCGAGGAACTCGCCGAGGCCGAGATCGGCTTCGCGGTGGCCTTCGCCTCCGGCTTCGCGGAGACCGGCCCCGAGGGCGCCGAGGCGCAGGAGCGACTGGCGGCGGCGGCGCACCGTTCCGGCGTCCGCCTGCTCGGCCCCAACACCAACCTCAACGCCTTCGAGGTGTTCCGCGAGGATCTGGACGGTCCGGCCATCGCCCTGATCACCCAGTCGGGCCACCAGGGCCGCCCGCTCTTCGCCCTCCAGGACCTGGGCATCCGGCTCAGCCACTGGGCCCCCACCGGCAACGAGGCGGATCTGGAGAGCGCCGACTTCCTCTCGTACTTCACCACCCGGCCCGAGGTCGGCGCGATCGCCATGTATGTGGAAGGCCTCAAGGACGGACGCGGCTTCCTGCTCGCCGCGGACCGCGCCGCCCGGGCCCGGGTCCCCGTGGTGGCGGTCAAGGTGGGACGGACCGAGACCGGTGCCCGCACCGCTGCCTCCCACACCGGCAAGCTCACCGGCTCGGACGCCGTGGTGGACGCCGCCATGCGCCAGTACGGCGTGATCCGGGTGGCCGGCCTGGACGAACTCCAGGACACCGCGACGCTGCTCGCCCGGGCTCGGCCGCCACGCGCCGAGGGCGTCGCCGTGTATGCGATCTCCGGGGGCACCGGCGCCCACTTCGCGGATCTCGCCACCGCGGCCGGCCTGCGGCTGCCCGTGCTCTCCGCGGCCAAGCAGGCCGAGCTGCACCAGTGGATACCGGAGTATCTGAGCGTGGCCAACCCCATCGACAACGGGGGGCATCCGGTGGGCGACTGGCGCGGCCGCAAGTTGATCGACGCGATCCTGGCCGATCCTTCGGTGGGCGTGCTGATCTGCCCCATCACCGGCCCCTTCCCGCCGATGAGCGACAAGCTGGCACAGGATCTGGTGGACGCGGCGGAGCAGACGGACAAGCAGGTGTGCGTGGTGTGGGGCTCCCCGCTGGGCACCGAGGAGGCCTACCGCACCACCCTGCTGGGCTCCTCCCGGGTCGCCACCTTCCGCACCTTCGGCAACTGCGTCACCGCGGTCCGCGCCTACCTGGACCACCACCGCTTCACCGCCGGCTACCGCTCCCCCTTCGACGACGCCCCGCGCACCGCCTCGCCCTCCGCCCGCAAGGCGCGGGCCCTGCTGCGCCCGGGTGAGCGGCTCAGCGAGTACGCGGCCAAGCAGCTGCTGCGGGCCTATGGCATCCGGGTGCCGCGCGAGCAGTTGGTGACCAGCGCCGCCGCCGCGGTACGGGCCGCCGGCCTGGTCGGCTACCCGGTGGTCATGAAGGGCTCGGCCCCGCAGCTGGCGCACAAGACCGAGCTGGGCCTGGTCAAGGTGGGCCTCACCTCCGCCAGCCAGGTGCGCGACGCCTACCGCGAACTCACCGACATCGCCCGCTACGAGGGTGTCGAGCTGGACGGTGTGCTGGTCTGCCAGATGGTCGAGCGCGGCGTGGAGATGGTCGTCGGCATCAGCCAGGACAGCCTCTTCGGCCCCACGGTCACGGTGGGCCTGGGCGGCGTACTGGTGGAGGTGCTGCGTGATGCGGCGGTCCGGGTGCCGCCGTTCGGCGAGGAGCAGGTGCGCGCCATGCTCGGCGAACTGCGCGGCCGGGCCCTGCTCGACGGGGTCCGGGGCGCACCCGCCGCCGATGTGGAGGCCCTGGTCGAGGTGGTGCTGAGGGTCCAGCGCATGGCGCTGGAGCTGGGTGACGACCTTGCCGAACTCGACATCAATCCGCTGATGGTGCTGCCGCGCGGGCAGGGTGCGGTGGCACTGGACGCACTGGCCGTCTGCCGGTGAGCCACCCGAGCCCCGGGGTACGGGCGCCCGGCACCGGTACCCCGACTGGGGCGAGCCGCGCGAGCGCCCCGGGCCGGACAGGGCGGACGGGCGCCCGGTGTCCGGTGGCCTGGCCGAGCCCCAGACTCCGCCCCGCATCGCGACAGCGCGCCGCGGCCACCGTGTCCCCCACATCGCGGCCCGCCTGCCGGGCCGGTGCCGAACCGCTCGGCCAAGGCCAAGGAGTGTCCTCATGATGCCCTCCCCCGAAGAACCATCTGACTCCGTTCTAGAGCACACCACTGACAACGGGGTCTGCTGGATCACCCTGAACCGCCCGGAAGTACTCCACGCCATCACCCCTGACCAGCGGGAACACATAATTTCGCGACTTTTTGCCGCCTCCGCCGAACCGGCTGTGCGCGCCGTGGTGATCACGGCGACCGGCCGTCACGCGTTCTGCTCGGGTGCCGATCTGCGCGCCCGCCCCCTCCCCGGGGGTGCCGCCGGCGCTACCGGAACGCGGATTCCGGGCGAGGTGGCCCGTACGATCCGGCAGGGCGCGCAGCGGCTGATCGCCGCGGTCCTCGACTGCGAGAAACCGGTGCTCGCCGCGGTCAACGGCACCGCGGCGGGTCTGGGCTTCCATCTCGCGCTCGCCTGCGACCTGGTGCTGGCGGCCGAGTCCGCGGTGTTCGTGGCGGCGTTCGCGCGGCGCGGGCTGGTGCCCGACGGCGGTGGCGCCTATCTGCTGCCCCGGCTGGTGGGACCGCAGCGCGCCAAGGAGCTGCTGTTCTTCGGCGACGCGCTGCCGGCCGCCGAGGCCGAGCGGCTGGGCCTGGTCAACCGGGTGGTCCCGGACGCCGAGCTGGCCGAGACCGCCCAGGCCTGGGCGGAACGGCTGGCCACCGGCCCGACCAGGGCGTTCGCCCTCACCAAACAGCTGGTCAACTCCTCCCTGGAGGCCGACCGGGGGGCCGCGTTCGCCGCCGAGGCCGCCGCTCAGGAGGTCAACATGGCCACCGCCGACGCCCAGGAGGGGGTACGTGCCTTCGTCGAGCGCCGCCCACCCCGCTTCCTGGGCCGCTGACCCGCGGCCTCGCGTCGCCACCACCGTTCCTTTCTGACGCCTCGTCAGGTTCAATGAGGTGCATGATGGGACATGCCGCGATGGCCGCCACCGCGGTCCGCTATCTGCGGTCCGCCACCGCCGGGCGGTCCCCCGGCGCACCGGCACCGACCCGACGACCTCCCGACCCGCTCCCACCACCCGAACTGCGGGCGGTACGGGACGGGGAGCGGCCCCCGGTGGATCCGGCGCTGTTCCGCCGCACCCTGGGCCACTTCGCCAGCGGCGTCACCGTGGTCACCGCCCCGGCCGCGGACGGGGCAGGCCCTGCCGGCTTCGCCTGCCAGTCGTTCAGCTCGCTCTCGCTCGACCCGCCGTTGGTCGTGTTCATGGTGGGGCGCGGCTCCACCACCTGGCCGCGCATCGCCCGGTCCGGGGTGTTCTGCGCCAATGTCCTGGGCGCGGATCAGGCCGCGCTGTGCCAGGCGTTCGCGGCCAGTGGAGCGCGTACCGCCGACAAGTTCGCAGGAGTCGGCCACCACCCCTCGCCGGCGACCGGATCACCGGTGCTGGACGGCGTTCCGGCGTGGGTCGACTGCGCCATCCACGCCGTACACACCGGCGGGGACCATCTCATCGTGGTCGGGCGGGTCGCCGCACTCGGCACCGACGAGGTGGCGGCACTGCGCGGACCGCTGCTCTTCCACCGGGGGGCGTTCGGAGGGTTCCGCGCCTTCGAGGGCGGCGCCCCGACCTGAGCCGGCCCAGCACCGGCCGCCGATCGTCGACCAGCCGGTCACGCCGGGAGCGCCGGCTGGGCCGGAATCCGACCCTCCGTACGCCGGCGGATGGCCAGCGCCATCAGGGCCGCCAGCGCGCACAGCATTCCGGCGCCGTACCAGACCAGGTCGTAGGAGCCGAACGCGTCCCGGGCCGCGCCTCCGAGATAGGCCACCAGCCCCGCCCCCACCTGGTGCGAGGCCAGCACCCAGCCGAACACGATGGCGCTGTCCTCGCCGTACTGCTCGCGGCACAGGGCGATGGTGGGCGGCACCGTGGCCACCCAGTCGAGTCCGTAGAAGACGATGAAGAAGATCATCGGCGGATGCACGGTGTCGGACAGCAGCATCGGCAGGAACATCAGCGACATTCCACGCAGCGCGTAGTAGACGGCGAGCAGCCGCCGGGCGTCGAAACGGTCGGTGAACCAGCCGGAGGCGATGGTTCCGGCGATGTCGAAGATCCCGATCACCGCGAGCAGTCCCGCGGCGGCCGTCACGGCCATGCCATGGTCATGTGCCGCGGGTACGAAGTGCGTCTTGACCAGGCCGTTGGTCGACGCACCACAGATCGCGAAGGTGCCCGCGAGCAACCAGAACGGTCCGGTACGGGCGGCCGACAGCAGCGCCCGCACGGCGCGCCGGGCCGCCCCCGTACGCGGCTCTGGGCGGGGCTCGGGCGGGCCGTCCGCCCCGTACGCGGCAAGGCCCACATCGGCCGGGTAGTCGCGCATCAGCAGCCAGACGAAGGGCACCACGGCGAGCGCCGCGACGGCCACCGTGAGGGCGGCCGGGCGCCAGCCGTGGCGGTCGACCACCCAGGAGAGCAGGGGCAGGAAGACCAGTTGGCCGGAGGCTCCGGCCGCGGTGAGGATGCCGGTGACCAGGCCGCGCCTGGCCGAGAACCACCGTTCGCTGACCGTCGCCGCGAAGGCCAGCGCCATCGACCCGCTACCCACGCCGACCACGACGCCCCAGCAGAGCACCAGCTGCCAGGCGGCGGTCATCATCACGGTCAGCCCCGCACCGATGGCGATCACGGTGAGCGCGCCGGCCACGACCCGGCGGATGCCGAAACGATCCATCAGCGCGGCGGCGAACGGTGCGGTGAGCCCGTACAAGGCCAGATTGACGGAGACCGCGAACCCGATGGTCCCCCGCGACCAGCCGAACTCCTCGTGCAGCGACTCGATCAGCAGACCGGGCAGGGAGGCGAAACCGGCCGCGCCGATGATGGTCACGAAGGCGACGGCGGCCACCAGCCAGGCCCGGTGGATGCGCGGGGCAGGGCGGGTACGGGGGGCGTTCTCAAGCTGTTCGGAGGGTCCGACTGTCTGGGTCACCGGAACAGGATCCGCGCCCCACCGACCGGCAACGAGTGGCCCGAAGGACAGGCATCGTCAGGATCGGGCCATTCGATCACCTGGCCATCCGGCCATGGATGGATGGCCGGATCCGCCCGCTTTCCGGTCCGGTTTCCTGTCCGGTTTCCTCCGGTTTCCGTCCGGTTTCCGGTCCTGGACGGGAATACCCCCGGTCCCGCGCCGTGTTGGCCAAGAAGAGCCCAACGGGTGCCCGGTCCGGCGCCGGAGCACCGGCCGCCCGGGGCGGGTCAGGGCTGCGCGGGTGCGCCGAGGAGTCGACACGCGCGCGGATCACAGGGCGCGGCCCGGAAAGCGGTTCGCCGGTCGCACCTCGGGGTCGGCCGCCAGGGGCGCCCCGAGCCCCCGCGGTTCGGCGCCGCGTGGTTCCGTGCACGCGAGGACACGCCCGGCGCGCCGGGAGAGAAGGGGAAAGAGGGGGGACGGATGGCGGGAAGCGAGGCCGCGGGACGGCCGCACCAGGTGGTCGTGCTCGCACTCGCCGGGGTGATCCCCTTCGAGCTCGGCATCGCGTACCGGATCTTCGGTATGGCCCGGTCCGCCGAGGGCAAACGGCTCTACAAGGTGCGTACCTGCGCGCTCGAAGCCGGGCCACTGCCCACCGACGCCGACTTCGACATCAGCGTGGACCTCGGCCCGGAGGCCCTGGCCGAGGCCGACACGGTGGTGATACCCGCCTCGCACGAGCTGGGGCCGGTGTACGAGGAGGGCAGGCTGACCGAGCCACTGGCCGAGGCCCTGGCGCTGATACGCCCGGGCACCCGCATGATGTCCATCTGCACCGGCAGCTACGTACTGGCCGCCGCCGGCCTGCTGGACGGCCGCCCGGCCACCACCCACTGGAACAACGCCGACCACTTCCAGCGGCTCTTCCCCTCCGTACGGGTCGACCCTGACGTGCTCTTCATCGACGACGGGGACGTACTCACCTCGGCCGGGGTCGCCTCGGGAATCGACCTGTGCCTGCATGTGGTGCGCCGGGACCACGGTGCCGCCGTGGCCAACGAAGTCGCCCGGCGCAGCGTGGTGCCGCCGCACCGGGACGGCGGGCAGGCGCAGTTCGTCCACCGCCCGGTGCCCGAGCCGCGGCTGGCCACCACCGCGGCGGCCCGGGCCTGGGCCCTTGGCCGTCTCGACCAGCCGCTGTCCCTGCGCGAGCTGGCCGCCCGGGAATCCATGAGCGTACGGACCTTCACCCGCCGTTTCCGCGAGGAGGTGGGGGTCAGCCCGGGGCAGTGGCTGGCACGCCAGCGGGTGGAGCGGGCCCGGCACCTGCTGGAGACCACCGACCTCTCGGTGGACCAGGTGGCGCGGGACGCGGGCTTCGGTACGGCGGCTTCCATGCGGCAGCACCTCCAGACGGCACTCGGGGTCTCCCCCACCGCCTACCGGCGCACCTTCCGCGCCACCACCGCCGACTCGGCAGGCGGCTGAGCCACCACACCACGGCCGACTCCTTTACCGTCCGCTGCTCCGGGCGGGTCATCCACCCCTCTCGGCCGCACGGCCCGGGGGCCGACCAGTTCAGCTCGCTCGCGGTAGCGGCGGCGCGCCCCAGCCCACCCGGGGTTCCGCCGGTACGTACACGGGCGGTGGGCGGAGCACGGGCGGTACCCCGTCCAAGGGCGGTGCGCGGATGCACGAACGGCCCCCGTGGCACGGGCGGTACGCGGAGCCGGAAGGGCAGGGAATCAGGCGCGGGGTCAGAAGGTGAGGACCGCGCGGGCCACCCGGCCGTGGCGGGTGTCCTCCACCGCCTTGGCGAAGTCGGCCACCGGGTAGGTGCGGGAGACCAGTTCGTCCAGCAGCAGCCGGCCGTCGGCATAGAGGTCGGCGTAGCGCGCGATGTCATGCTGCGGCCGAGCGGATCCGTACCGGCAGCCGAGGATCGACTTGTCCAGGTACATCGAGGAGACTCGGAAGGATGCCTCCGCGGTGGCGGACGGCACGCCGAGCAGCACCGCCTGCCCGTGCCGGTCGAGGAGGTCCACGGCCTGCCGGATCAGCCGGGTGTCCCCGACGCACTCGAAGGCGTGGTCCACACCGCTGGGCAGGATCCGGCGGACGGCCGCACCGAGGTCCGGCTCGGTTCCGGCCTCCAGGAAGTGGGTGGCGCCGAATCGGTGGGCCATCTGCCGCTTGGCCGGGTTGGTGTCGACCGCCACCACGGTCCCCGCCGCGGCGATCCGGGCGCCCTGGAGGACATTGAGGCCGACCCCGCCGACGCCGATGACCAGCACACTGTCGCCGCGGTCGACCCGGGCCCGGTTGAGGACCGCGCCGACGCCGGTGACCACCCCGCAGCCGAGCAGCGCGGCTGAGGTGAGCGGTAACCGCGCGGGGATGCGGACCGCCTGCACCGCGGTGACGACGGTGCGTTCGGCGAAGGCGGAGCTGGCGGCGAAGGCGTACAGCGGCTGCCCCTGCCGGGTGAACGGCTGCCCGGGGCGGCCGATCGCCGACCGGCACATGGTGGGCCGTCCCCGGTCGCAGTCGGCACAGGCCCCGCAGTTGGCGAGGGTGGAGAGCGCCACATGGTCGCCGGGCGCGACATGGCCGACTCCCGGGCCGACCGCCTCGACGACGCCCGCGCCCTCGTGGCCGAGGACCACCGGCACCGGATACGGAATGGTGCCGTCGACCACCGACAGGTCGCTGTGGCACAGTCCGGCCGCGGCGATCGCCACCCGCACCTCGCCCGGGCCCGGCTCCCGTACCTCCAGGTCATCGACGTACCGCAGCCGTGCGCCGTCGAAAATGACGCCTCGCATACCCGCCTCCTCGTGTGCGGCTGGGTGCGGCCGGGGCCGCCGGTCAGGACGGCCAGACGAGCGACTGGAGCTCGCTGTAGGCGTGCAGCGCGAAGGAGCCGCCGTCCCGGCCCACCCCGCTCTCCTTGCAGCCGCCGAACGGTGTCTCGGGGTGCCGCTGGACGGTGTTGATGCCCACGTTCCCGCTGCGCAGCCGGGCGGCGAGGGCCCAGGCTCGGCCCGCGTCGGCGCTGAAGACGTAGTCGTAGAGGCCGTATGCGGTGCTGTTGGCGATCCGCACCGCTTCCTCCTCCTCGTCGAAGGGCAGTGCGACGACGACCGGACCGAAGATCTCCTCGCGGGCGACGGGCGATGCGGCGTCGGCGCCGGTGATCAGGGTGGGCGGCACATAGAAGCCGGGGGCGCGGTCGGGACGCCGGCCACCTGCGGTGATACGGGCCCCCTGCTTCCGGGCGGCTTCGATGTACGCCTCCACCCGATCGCGCTGGGCGGCGGAGATCAGGGGGCCGACCACGGTGGAGTTATCCACAGGATCACCGACTGTCAGCGACCGAGCGTAATCTGTGAGTGCGGCGACGGCCTTCTCGTACAGCGATCGATGGACGAGGACGCGGGTCGGTGCCGTGCAGATCTGCCCACTGTGAAACGACCAGACCGATCCGACCCCGGCGACCGCGCGCGCCAGCGTGTGCTCGTCAGCGTCGTCCAGGACGATGGCCGCGCCCTTGCCGCCCAGTTCCATGAGGGTGCGTTTCATCCCCCGGCCGGCGGCCTCCGCGATCCGCTTGCCCACCTCGGTGGATCCGGTGAAGCTCACCATGTCCGTGCCCGGGTGAGCGACGAGTGCGGCGCCGGTTTCGGCGCCGGAGCCGGTGATGACGTTGAACGCGCCGTCGGGCAGGCCGGCTTCCTGGAGCAGCGGGCCCAGTTCCAGGCAGCTCAGGGGGTCCTGCGGGGCCGGTTTGGCGATCACGGTGTTGCCCATGGCGAGGGCCGGGGCGGCCTTGCCGACGAGATTCACGAGAGGGAAGTTATAGGAGGTGATACATGCGACCACTCCGACCGGGCGACGCACCGCGGCGGCTCCGATCAGCCCGCCGGAGGCCAGCGGACTGGCCTTCACGGGCTGCGGGGCGAGCGGCACGGTAGCGGGTTCGACGGCTCCGCGCGCATAGCGGCGGAAGCGGTCGGCGGCGGTGGGCAGCTGCATGGTGGCGGTGAGCCGCAGCGTCGCTCCGGTCTCGGCCTGGATCAGGGGCACCAGTTCACGGGCGCGCTCGGTCAGCAGTCGGGCGGCACGGTCCAGTACGGCCGCGCGCTCCCGGGGTTCGGTGCGCGACCAGTCCTCGAAGGCGGCGCGGGCGGCTCGTACGGCGGCGGCGACGTCGGCGGCGGCGCCCTCGGGGGCATGGCCGACCGGCTGCTCGGTGGCCGGATTGACCACCGGGTAGTGGCCCAGGGCGGGGGCCCGCCAGCTGCCGTCGATCCAGAGTCCGTAGCGCTTCGTCATGGCTGAGGCTCCTTCCGGTCCCGGGCCGGCCGGGGCTCTCGGGGCAGCCGCAGCACCCGCTCGGCGACGATGTCGCGCTGGATCTCGTCGGAGCCGCCGTAGATGGTGTCGGCGCGGCTGAACAGGAACAGGCGCTGCCCGGTGTCGAGTTCGTACGGCCGGTCCTCGGTCCAGTCCGCTGGGCCGAGTGCCGCCGCCGCGCCGCGCACCTGCACGGCCAGTTCGCCGAGCCGCTGGTGCCAGCCGCCCCACAGCAGCTTGGCGACACTGGGCGCCCCCGGGCCGCCGGCGCCGGCCAGCGTGTGCAGTGCGTGCCAGCGCAGGGTCTGGAGCTCGGCCCACTGCCGTACCAGGCGGTCGCGGAGCACCGGGTCGCCGGTCGCGCCGCTGTCCAGGGCCAGCCGCACGACACGGGCCAGCTCCTGGGCGAAGCCGATCTGCTGCGCCAGCGTGGAGACGCCCCGCTCCACGGCGAGCAGGCCCATGGCGACGCGCCAACCGGCACCGGCCCCACCGACGAGGTGTTCGGCCCGGGCCAGCGCACCGTCGAAGAACACCTCGTTGAACTCCGCCGTACCGGTCAGCTGCCGGATCGGGCGCACCTCGATCCGGCCCGGCTGGTCCATCGGCACCAGCAGAAAGGAGAGTCCGCGATGGAGTGACGCCTCGGCGTCGGTGCGCGCCAGTACGAAGCACCAGTCGGCCTCCGCCGCCAGCGAGGTCCAGATCTTCTGGCCGGTGACGCGGTAGCCGCCGGTACCGGGATCACGGACCGCGGTGGTGCGCAGCGCTGCCAGATCGGAGCCGGCCTCGGGCTCGCTGTAGCCCTGGCACCACAGTTCCTCGCCGCGGGCGATGGGAGGCAGGAAGCGGTCTTGCTGGGCGGCGTCACCGAAGGCGAGCAGGGTCGGCGCGAGCAGGTTCTCGCCGATGTGCCCGAGCCGGACGGGGGCGCGTGCCCTGGCGTACTCCTCTGCCCAGACCACCTGCTGGGTCAGGGTCGCCGGGCGGTTGCCGTAGTCGCCGCGTGCGCGGTCCCAGCCGAGCCCGATCCAGCCGCCCGCACCCAGTTCCCGCTCCCAGGCCCGACCGTCCCAGGCCGCCGCCGCCATCTCCTTCAGCCGGGCCAGCATGGGCATCGGGTCGGTGCCGATGGTGCCGGGCAGGAAGTCGGCGATCTTCTGGGGGGTCCACGGCCCGTCGGCGTAGCCGGCACGCAGCTCGCGGGGTTGCGCCCAGACGGCGATCTTGGGGCCGGCGACGGTGTACACCTGCCCGGTGATCTCCTGCTCGCGGGCGCGGTCGCTGAGCAGGTAGACCACCAGCGCGGCGACGTCCTCCGGCTCGCCGATCTCCGTGAGTTCCATCGGCACCTGGGCGGACATCCGGGTGCGGGCCACCGGGGCGACGCAGTTGGCGGTCACCCCGTACTTGTGCAGGCCGAGGGCGGCGCTGCGTACCAGGGAGATCACCCCGCCCTTGGCCGAGGCGTAGTTGGCCTGGGACACACTGCCCTGATGGTTGCCGCTGGTGAAGCCGATCAGGGTGCCGGCGCGCTGCCGGCGCATCACGGCGGACGCGGCGCGGAAGAGGGTGAAGGTGCCTTTGAGGTGGGTGGCGAGGACGGGGTCCCATTCCTCCTCGGTCATGTTGAACAGCATCCGCTCGCGGAGGATGCCGGCCACGCAGACCACTCCGTCGAGCCGCCCGAAGCGCTCCACCGCGGTCCGTACGATCCGTTCGCCGCCCGCCATGGTGGACACGTCGTCGGCCACGGCCACCGCCTCGCCGCCCGCGGCCTCGATCTCCTTGACCACCGCCTCGGCGACCTCACTGCTCGGCTCGGTGCCCGAGACGGAGACCCCGTAGTCGTTGACCACCACCCGGGCACCCTCGGCCGCGCAGCCGAGCGCCACGGCCCGCCCGATCCCGCGCCCGGCCCCGGTGACCGCGACCACCTTGCCCGCCAAGAAGCTGCCCACGTCGCGTCCCCTCCCGGAGTATCTGACGACCCGTTAGATTTTTGGGCAGGGCCGTGCCGAGCACAAGCCCCGGGCCGCAAACAGCGACAGAACCGCCCCGAGGAGGCATCCATGCCACTGCCGCCGGAGTTCCACGAGCTGGCCAGGCGCGTCAACAACTGGGGCCGCTGGGGGACGGAGGACGAACTCGGCACCCTGAACCTGATCACCAAGGAGGTGGTGCGGCAGGCGGCGCGAACGGTGACCGATGGGCATCGGATACCGCTCGCCGTCCCGCTGCGGCAGGACGGCATCCAGACCGGACTGATCCCGGGGCGCGTCAACCCACTGCACACCATGATCGCCGTCAATACCGGGATCTTCGGCCCCGACACCGTCGTCACCAGCGATGACGTGGTGACCATGGGGCTCCAGGCGGGCACCCACTGGGATGGGCTGAGCCATGTCTCGCACTCCGGGGTGCTCTACAACGGCCGCCCCGCCGACTCGGTGACCGCACACGGCCGGGCCGCGTTCTGCGGTATCGACAGGGTGCGGCACCTCGTCTCCCGCGGGGTGCTGCTCGATGTGGCCCGCGCGCGGGGCATGGACCGCCTGCCCGGCGAGTACGCGGTCACTCCCGATGATCTCGACGCCGCCGAGGAGCAGGCGGGCGTCCGGGTCCGATCCGGCGACATCGTGCTCGTCCGAACCGGGCAGATCCAGCGGTACCTGGCCGGCGACCGGGAGGGCTACGCCTTTCCGTCACCGGGGCTGTCGGTGCGTACCCCCGAGTGGTTCCACGCCCGGGACGTCGCGGCGGTGGCCAATGACACCCTCACCTTCGAGGTCTTCCCCCCGGAGATCGAGGACGGCTGGATGGCCGTGCACGCCTTGGACCTGGTCGAGATGGGCATGCCGCAGGGGCAGAACTGGGACCTGGAGGCGCTGTCCGAAGCCTGCGCGACCGAGGGCAGGTACGCCTTCCTGCTGTGCGCCACTCCCGAGCCGTTCAGCGGCGGGACGGGGGCCCCGGTCGCCCCGGTCGCCGTCCTCTGAACAGCGGCTGACGGAACGCCGCTCGGCGGAACGCCGACTGGGAGGACGCCGACCGGGAGGACGCCGACCGGGAGCATGCCCACCAGCGGAACTCCGGCCGGAAGGACGCCGGCCGGAAGGACACGGCCGACACAAGGGAAGCCGGTCGGAACACCGTCGGGCGCGGCACGTCCGGTCTTGGGGGGGACGAATGAGCCGCGGGTGGCGAAGCGATCGGGTGGCGGCGCGCGCGTGCACGCCCCGAGCACGGCACCCCGCACCGCCACCCGGCCCCGACGCGGACACCCTGAACCGCACCGGACCCGCGACCCGCACTCGCCGAGGAACAGCCCAGCCGACGCACACGACCACAGAGCCCTCGGCGTCCCCTCGCGACGAATCGCGCCGCATCCCAGGGTGATCAGCCGGACACGTCACGTCAACACCGGCTCCGGCCGGAGCGTGCCGGTCAGACTCGGTTCGACGCCGCGCAGGACGGTTCGTAGGCGGTGGCGAGCAGCGGCCGGCAACGGTCGACCTCGCACCAGATGCGCTTGCCGGCGCCCTCGCGGTGCCAGCCCCACCGGTCGGCCAGACCGTCGACCAGTTCCAGTCCACGCCCGTTGGTGGCCGCCTCGTCGACATGGCGCTGCCGCGGAGCGCGGGCGCTGGCGTCCGCGACCTCCACCCGGACCGTACCGGCCGGGGCGCCGTCCGCTCGGCGCGCACCGCCCTGCGCGGACGGCTCGCCGGCGGACCGCTCAGGGAGCACCAGCCGCAGCACGGCGGGGCACCCGGTGTGCACCACGGCGTTGGTGACCAGCTCGGAGATCAGCAGGATCAGCGTCTCGGCCAACGGCTCGTCCACCGCTATCCCCGACACGGCGAGACGTGAACGCGCCCACCTGCGGGCCCGCCCCACCTCTGCGGGGTCCGGCCGGACCTCCATCTGCACCTGAAGCACCTGCACCGTTCACACCATCCGAACCGGCGGACACATCGCCTCGCGCCTCGCAGGGGTCACGGAATGTGACTCCCTTCCGACACAGCATGGTTGACGTACAGTCACCCCAACAAGCGCTTCGGGCATATACCCGCGCCAAGGAGTACGCGTGCGCCATACTGTGCGACGCACATCGCGGGGAGTCGAACAGGGCGGCTCGGCATGCCCGCACCCCTCGCGAGCGGCGCGCATTCGATCGCCCGGCGCCGCCGTTCCGGCTGCCCCGGGGTTCTCATACACCGGATCCACTCGCATCAAACGGAGCGTACCCGAGCCCGCCGCCGACTCCCCCCTGTGACGAGTCACGCCTCGGACACAAGGCGATATCAACGCTCGGTGACCTGACGCCTCCGAGAGCATTCCGTAAGAAAAGACAACTGAGCGCACGGAATCGCTCACTGGGCGCGAATCGGCGGTCAGTAACCATCAGGTAGTAGATCGGTCAACCGGTCTTGGCGGTCAGGTCGGCGGTTCAGGAGTTCCCCGGGCAGTCGGTTTCGGGGATCAGGAGTTCCGCGGGCAGTCGGTTTCGGGGATCAGGAGTTCCGCGGGCAGTCGGTTTCGGGGGTCAGGAGTTCCGCGGCCAGTCGGTTTCGGGGGTCAGGAGTTCCGCGGCCAACAGTTCCTCGGCCTCCTGGGCGGTGGTCCACTGCGCGGCCCGCACCCAGGCCCGTTTCAGATGCAGATGCACTTCGGACTCCCAGGTGAACCCCGTGCCGCCGTGCACCTGGAGGCAGTCGCGGGCGTTGTGGATGGCGGCCTCGTCGGCCAGCAGTTTGGCCGCCGCGCTCTCCTCGGCCGTACCGGTCACCGCCGCCGCGTAGACCGCGCACCTGGCCGGTTCCAGACGTTCCAGCATCCCCGCGCACAGATGCTGTACGGCCTGGAAGGCGCCGATGGGACGCCCGAACTGGGTGCGCCCGCGCGCATGGGCCACCGCGGTCTCGACCGAGCGGGCCGCACTGCCCAGCTGGAGCGCGGCGGTCAGCAAGGTCGCCTCCTGACGCAGACGGGAGGCCCCGGGTGGCCGGCCTGGCGGGTGCCGGGCGGGCAGCGGCCCGGGCAGTGAGGCGAGTGGGGTGAGCGGGTCGAGGGAGTCCAGGGGGGTGGCGCATCGGGCCAGCTCACCGGTGTCCAGGAGTCGGGTGGTGGCCCCGTCGAGCACCAGGGCGGCCCGGCAGACCCCCGGGTACTCCAGCAGGGGATGCCGCGCGTCCAGGGCTCCGACCATGGCCTCGCCCTCGGCGGCGCCGGGCACCAGGCCCGCCGCCAGTGCGGTGCCGACCAAAGGGCCGGGGAGCAGGGCGCGCCCCGCCTCCTCGAAGAGCAGCACCGCCTCCGGCAGTCCGAGTCCAAGGCCGCCGGACGCCTCGGGCAGCAGCACCGCGAAGAAGCCGGCCCGCCCCAGCGCCCGCCAGCACTCCGCGTCCACCACCTCGGCCCCTGGTGCCCCTGGAGCCACTGAGGCCCCTAGGGGCACTGAGGTCCCTAGGGACACTGGGGCCCCCAGGGTCGCTGGGGCCACTGAGGTCACCGGGGTCCCTGGGGTCGCCGGGGTCCCTGGGGTCGCCGGGGTCCCTGGGGTCGCCGGGGACAGCGCCCCTGGAGTCGCCGGGGACGTCGGGGCCGTCGGGGGCTCGCCGGCCTCTCCGCCCGCGGCCCCGTTCGCGTCCGGTGTCCGAGCCGCGGCCGCGGCCTCTCGGAGTCGGTGGGGTGGGTAGTGGCGGGCCAGCAGCTCGCGCAGGGTGGTGCGCAGGGCCCGCTGTTCCTCGGTGAGCCGGAAGTCCATGGCGGTTTCACCGTCCCCGGGGAAGGCCGAGGATGCGCTCGGCCACGATGTTCCGCTGGATCTGCGAGGTGCCGGCCGCGATGGTGTAGGCGAGCGAGGAGAGCCGGTCGGCGGTCCAGCGGTGGTTCCTGTCGAGCGCCGCCAGGCCCAGGGCCTCGGCCGCCGCCTCGAAGAGTTCCTGGCGGGCGCGGGAGTAGCACAGCTTGAAGACCGAGCCGCCGGTGCCGGGGAGGCCGCCGGTGTGCTGGGCCTCGCTCACGTTCCACTGGATGAGGCGCCAGAGCGCGCCGAGGTCGGCGGCCAGCCGGCCGAGTCGGCGGCGCAGCACCGGGTCGTCCCAGCGGCCGTTGTCCCGGGCCGCGCGCGCCACCTCGCGCAGCACCCGGCGGCAGGCCACGACCTCGCCGGCGAAGGCGGTGCCGCGTTCGAAGGAGAGGGTGACCAGAGTGACGCGCCAGCCGTCGTTCTCGGCGCCGATCCGCTGGGATGCCGGGATCCGTACCCCGTCCAGGAACACCTCGGCGAACTCGGTGGTGCCGGCGAGAGTGCGCAGCGGCCGTACGGTCACTCCCGGCGCGTCCATCGGCAGGGCGAGCCAGCTCAGGCCCCGGTGCCGGGAGGTGTCCGGGCCGCCGGGGGTCTCGTGGCCGGTCCCGGTGCGGACCAGGAGTTCGCACCAGTCGGCGATCTGGGCGTGCGAGGTCCAGATCTTGCTGCCGGTGACCAGGTAGTCCTCGCCGTCCCGTACCGCCCGGGTGCGCAGCGCGGCGAGGTCGGACCCGGCGTCCGGTTCGGAGAAGCCCTGGCACCACACCTGTTCGCCGCGGAGGATGGGCGGCAGCCAGCGGGCGCGCTGCTCCGGGGTGCCTTCGGCCGCGATGGTGGGGCCGGCGTGCAGCAGCCCCACGAAGCCGGCGCCGACATAGGGTGCTCCGGCGCGTTCGGTCTCCTCCAGGAAGATCAGGTGCTGGGTGGGGGTGGCGCCCTGCCCGCCGGCCTCGGCGGGCCAGTGGAGCCCGGCGTACCCGGCCTCGTACAGCATGCGCTGCCAGCCGCAGTCGTAGGCGCGCCGGGCGGGCCAGTCGTGCGGGTCCGGTGGCGCGGGCAGACCGGGCAGGGCCGTCCGGAGCCAGCCGCGCAGCCGGGCCCGGAACTCCTCTTCCTCCGCGCTGTAGGCCAGGTCCATCAGCCCTCCGGCCGCTCCTGGTCGGGGGCGCGGTAGCCGTCGCGGTCCAGGTCGAGACCGAGCATCCGGATGGCGTTGCCGCGCATGAGCTTGTAGACGGTCTCGTCGTCCAGGTCCCGTACGTGGTCCAGGGCGGCCTGCCGGGTGTGCGGCCAGGTGGAGTCGACGTGCGGGTAGTCGGTTTCGAAGGTGGCGTTGTCCCGCCCGACGGCGTCCAGCGAGGCCACCCCGTGCCGGTCGCGGAAGAAGCAGCAGTAGATCTGCCGGCGGTAGTAGTACGAGGGGGGCTCGGGGATCAGGTCGCGTACGCCGCCCCAGGCGCGGTGCTCGGCCCAGACGTCGTCGGCGCGCTCCAGGGCGTAGGGGATCCAGCCCATCTGCCCTTCGCTGTAGGCGAGGGTGAGCCGGGGGAACCGCACCAGTACGCCGCTGAAGAGGAAGTCGGCCATCGAGGCCATGGCGTTGTTGAAGCTGAGTGTCGCCTGCACGGCCGGCGGCGCGTCGGGGGAGGCGGCGGGCATCTGCGAGGAGGACCCGATGTGCATGTTGACCACCGTCCCGGTCTCCTGGCAGGCGGCGAAGAAGGGGTCCCAGTGGCCGGAGTGGATGCTGGGCAGCCCGAGGTGGGTGGGTATCTCGCTGAAGGTGACGGCCCGCACCCCCCGGGCGGCGTTGCGCCGGATCTCGGCGACCGCCAGCTCCACGTCCCACAGCGGGATCAGGCAGAGCGGGATGAGCCGCCCGCCGCTGTCTCCGCACCACTCCTCGACCATCCAGTCGTTGTAGGCGCGTACGCAGGCGAGGGCGACCTCCTTGTCCCGGGCCTCGGCGAAGGTCTGGCCGCAGAAGCGGGGGAAGGTGGGGAAGCACAGGGACGCCTCGACGTGGTTGAGGTCCATGTCGGCGAGCCGGGCCGCCGGGTCCCAGCAGCCGCGCCGCATCTGCTCCCGGGTGATGCCCTCGAGGGTCATCTCGTCGCGGGAGAAGCCGACGGCCGCGATGATCCGTTTGTAGGGGAAGAGTTCGCCCTCGTACTCCCACCAGTCGGTCGGGGGCCCGTCCGGGTCGGTGGTGATCCGGTACTTCCCGCCGACATAGGCCAGTTCCCCGATGCCGGCGGTGAGGGGCCTGGGGCCGCGGTCGCGGTACTTCGCCGGCAGCCAGGTGCCGAAGAGGTGCGCGGGTTCGATCACATGGTCGTCGACGCTCACGATGCGCGGCAGCGGCTGTTCCATCGGCACCCCTTACGCCCGTCGATCGCCACGGGTCCCATGAGGCACCCGTCTTTCTGACGCTCCGTCAGATATCTGGGGCGAGGGTAGCCCCGAACCCCTGGACCAGCAAGGCGGACCGCCCTACGCTTCCCGCGCTCACTGACATACCGTCAGCTGAATCGGGAGGCCGCCATGTCCGCCACCGCGCAGGAGCTGGGCCGCTCGGCGACCCTGTGGGAGCTGCTCAGCCGCCGGGCCGCGCTGACCCCCGACGCCCCGGCGCTGCTCCAGGCCGCCGAGTCCGCACGGCATGACCGGCGGCTCACCTTCGGCGGACTGCTCGCCCGCGCCGAACGCACCGCCGCCGGACTGCACCGGCTGGGCATAGGCCCCGGCAGCCGGGTCGCCTGGCAGCTGCCCACCCGGATCGACACGGTGGTGCTGTCTCTGGCGCTGGCCCGGCTCGGCGCCGTACAGAGCCCGCTGATCCCCTCCTACCGGGACCGCGAGGTGGCCCATGCGCTGCGCGCCGCGCACATCGGGTACCTGGTCCACCCCGGCACCTGGCGCGGCTTCGACCACGCCGCGATGGCGCACCGGATCGCCGCCGGGCTGCCCGCGCCCCCGCGCCTGCTGGACTGCGGCGCCGCGCTGCCCGAGGGCGACCCGGCCACGTTGCCGCCACCGCCGGAGGAGGGCACCGCGGTGCGCTGGATCTACTGGACCTCGGGCACCACCTCCGAACCCAAGGGCGTGCTGCACACCGACCGCGGCCTCATCGCGGCGGGCGCCTGCCTGGCCGCCGCACTGCGCCCCGGCCCGGACGACGTGGGCTCGATCGCCTTCCCCTACGCCCATGTCGGCGGCCCGGACTACACCGTGATGCTGATGCTCCGCGGCTTCCCGGCGATGCTGCTGGAGCACTTCGCGCTCCCCGGATCGCTGGCCGCCTACCGCCGGCACGGGGTCACCATCGCGGGTGGCAGCACCGCCTTCTACGCGCTGTTCCTGGCCGAACAGCGAAAGGACCCGGCCCGCCCGCTGCTGCCCGCGCTACGGCTGATGGCGGGCGGCGGCGCGCCCAAGCCCCCCGCGCTCTACCACGAGGTGGTGCGCGAACTCGGCTGCCGGCTCGCCCACGGCTACGGCATGACCGAGGTCCCAATGATCACCATGGGGGCGCCGGACGACACCCCCGAGAACCTGGCGACCACCGAGGGGCGGCCCCCCGAGGGGATGGAGATCCGCATCACCGACCCCGAGGGCACCCCGCTGCCCCGCGGCGCCGAGGGGGAGGTGCGGCTGCGCGGTGAAGCGGTGTGCGCCGGCTACCTGGACCCCGCCCACACCGCCGAGGCCTTCGACGCGGACGGCTTCCTGCGCACCGGGGACCTGGGCCGCCGCACCCCCACCGGTCATCTGGTGCTCACCGGCCGGACCAAGGACATCATCATCCGCAAGGGCGAGAACATCTCCGCCACCGAGGTCGAGCAGTTGCTCTACACCCACCCCGCCGTCCGGGACGCGGCCGTGATCGGGCTGCCGGACCCCATCGCCGGGGAATCGGTGTGCGCGGTGGTGGAACAAGCGCCCGACGCGCCCCCGCTGAGCCTGGACGCCGTGACCGCGCATCTGCGCGCCCGCGGACTGGCGGTGCACAAACTGCCCGAACGACTGGAGCTGGTGACCGCCCTGCCCCGCAACGCCGCACTCCGCAAGGTGCTCAAGTACCGGCTGCGGGAACGGTACGGGGGCCCGGTCGAGCGGGGCACGGCCTGAACGGGGCGTCCGGGGATCCCGGCGTTGTCCGCCACGTGGTGCCGCCCGAACGGATCCGGGCGACGGTCAGCCGTCAGCCACCAGCTGCCGGCCGTCCCCCATCCCCCGTCAGTCGACAGCCACCGGCCCGGCTACTGGACCTCAGCCGCCGAGTAACGGGCCGCCGCCTGCTCGTAGTAGCGGTCCACCGCGCTCTGCCGGTCGGCCGGGCCGATCACCTGCACGATGTGGTAGCGACCGTCCTGCAGCAGGGCCAGGTTGCGCGCGTACACCTCGCGGCCGCTGCCGTCCCGCCAGCGGAACGCGCCCTCCGCCGACGCCGTACCGCCCACCCCGCTCCGCCGCAGCCCGGAGCTCGAACTCCACGAGGAGGCCCGGAAGGCCGCCAGCTCGGGCTCCTTGGCCTGCTGGTACGCCATCGGGTCGGCGCCGACCTCGGAGGCCCGGTCCCGGCCCGCGACCACCAGCAGCTCGAAGTCCCCGCCGAGGTAGCGGACCTGCCCGCGGGCGTTCGCACCGCGCCGGGTCCAGCTCTCCCGCACCGCGACCTGGAAGCCCTCGGGGTCCTGGCGCACCACGAACCCCTTCGCCAGACCGGCGGGCTCGGTGGACTGCGGGGCCCGGCCGGTGCTTCGGCCCCCGTCGGCCCCGTCCCGGACACCACCGCCGATGGTCGCGCCCTGGGCGGTGGCCGAGGAGGTCGCCACGGGGGCACCCCGGTCGCCCCGGTCCTCGTTCCGGTCCGCCTCGGGCATGAACAGCACCGCGTACAGCACCGCCGCCACCAGCAGGAGCAGGATCCCGGCCAGCAGCAGCCGACCCAGATTGCGCGGACCGCCGCGCCGCGCTGTCCGGGGCTCGCGGGGGCCACGGGGCACCCGGGTCTCACGGGACGGCCGAGGCACCCTGGGCTCACGGGCCTCGTGCCGCTCCCGTGGCGGCGTCCGGCGCCCCGGACCGGCCGGGCCGCCCCGCTCGCGCTGCCCATGGGATGCCGCCGGGGCACCGGCCCGGCCCCGGCGTTCCAGCCAGCCCCGGCGCCGTACCACCGGCAGCCGGCGCGAGTCCGAGGCCTGGCCCCGGCCGCTCGCGGACCCGGCGGGCACCGTGACCGTACGGCTGCCCACATCGGGCTCCGGCGCGGAGCGCACCAGGGCGTACAGCCAGCTCCGCAGCTCGTCGAGGTCCGGCCGCTCGGCCGGGTTGCGGCGCATCAGTGCTTCGATGACCGGCCGCAGCGGCCCGCACCCCTCCGCGGCGGCAGAGGGCTGGGAGCCGACCAGCCGCACCAGTTCGGCGGCGTCCTCCTCGGGGTACGGGGCGTGCCCCTGGACGGCGCGGAAGAGCAGTGCGCCGACCGCCCACAGATCGGTGGCGGGGGTGAGCGGTGCCGCCAGCCGCCAGTTGGCGTGCACCGGCCCGCCCTGCTCCGGGGCCCACCGCTCGGTGACCGCGCCCACCATCAGGATCCGTGCCTGCCGGGCCCGTTCGGCGGCCAGTACCGTCGCCGGCCCACCGCGCCCCGCGCCGCCGGCGGGCCCCCCGGGCTCGCCCTCAGTC
>NZ_SRID01000689.1 GCF_004684805.1 Streptomyces palmae | reverse complement strand
CGCCTTCTGGTCCGCCGCCCTGGAGCGCCGCGCACCCGCGGGGGCGCGGCGCTCCAGGGCGGCGGACCAGAAGGCGAGGGCGAGGGCCGCGGCGGCGAGGGCCGCACCGACCCAGTTGGGCGCGGTGTAGCCGAGGCCGGCGCTGATGACGATCCCGCCAAGCCAGGCCGACAGCGCGTTGCCGAGGTTGAACGCCCCGATGTTGACGGCGGAGGCCAGGGTGGGGGCACCGTGGGCCTGGTCCAGCACTCGCTTCTGCAGAGGCGGGACGGTGGCGAAGCCCAGGGCGCCCACCAGCAGGATGGTCACCGCGGCGAGGATCTTGTTGTGCGCCGTCAGGGTGAACAGGCCGAGCGTGACGGCCAGGCCACCGAGCGTGGTGTAGAGCATCGGCATCAGCTTGCGGTCGGCGTACTTGCCGCCGAGCAGGTTGCCGAGGAACATGCCGATGCCGAACAGCACCAGCAGCCAGGTGACCGCGCCCTCCGAGTAGCCGGCGACGTGGGTCATCATCGGGGCGATGTAGGTGATCGCGGCGAAGACACCGCCGAACCCGAGCACGGTCATCGCCATCGCGAGCAGTACCTGCGGGTTGCGGAACGCGGTCAGCTCACCGCGCAGGTGGGCACCCTCCGGGCGCGGCGCGGCGGGCACGAGCTTGGCGATGCCGAGCAGGCCGAGCACACCGAGCGAGGCGACGACGACGAAGGTGGTGCGCCAGCCGACGGCCTGGCCGATGAAGGTGCCCAGCGGTACGCCGACGATGTTGGCGATGGTCAGTCCGGTGAACATGGTGGCGATGGCCCCGGCCTTCTTGTCCGACGCGACCAGGTCGGCGGCGACCACCGCACCGATGCCGAAGAAGGCGCCGTGGGCCAGCGAGGTCACGATGCGCCCGGCCAGCATCACCGGGAAGGACGGCGCGAACGCGGAGAGCAGGTTGCCGACCACGAAGAGGCCCATCAGCAGCATGAGCATCGTCTTCCGGCTGGTCCTGGTGCCGAGCACCGTCATCAGCGGCGCGCCGATGACGACGCCCAGGGCGTAGCCGGTGACGAGCAGACCGGCGGTGGGGATGGAGACGCCGTAGTCGCCGGCGATCTCGGGCAGCAGGCCCATGATCACGAACTCGGTGGTGCCGATCCCGAAAGCCCCAATGGCCAGGGCGAGAAGCGCGAGTGGCATGTGATGCAACCCTCCATGCAGTTGCTGGTGCGCCTTACGAGCTTCGACAATAGTTGCACGCGCGCTATAAATGCAAGTGCGGGCATTCCGCCTTGGTCTAGAACGTGGACGGGTGGGGCTCCGGCGCCTTCGCGGCGCCGTGCGGCGGGTGGGGTTTCCGGG
>NZ_SRID01000688.1 GCF_004684805.1 Streptomyces palmae | reverse complement strand
CCCCCCGCCCCCGCCCAGGCCACGGTCTGATCCGGCCCCGTAGGACTCCAAGGAAGCGACCGACACCGCGATGAACATCGACATCGACTGGAACGCACTCGGCCAGGTTTTCGGCACCACCCTGCTGTTCACCATCGCCCTCGTCGGGGTGTTCACCCTGGGCATCCTGGGCACCGCCCGCAGGTCCGGGCAGTCCGCCGGCGAGACCAGTGAGACCGCAGTGGCCACCGCGGGCGGCCCCTCGGCCGCGGTGCGCGCCGGCGCGTACGCGTGCTACGCGCTGTGCGCGGCGGCCGTCGGGTACGGCATCTACATCATCGTGGCGGGCTGACCGCCCCACGACAGCACGGGCCCGGGCCCCGGCGAACACGCCGGCGCCCGGGCCCGCGGTGTGTGCCGGGGCACGCCACGTACGCGGTGGCGCGTGACCACCGCCGGAAGGCTCACGCACGCCGCCACGGAGTGGGCGGATGTCGCCGGCCGAGCGTCTGCCCGGGCTCCGTCGCAGGTCAGCGGTGAGTTGACGGCTGTCCTCGGGCATGGTGGACTTCCGGAGCCAAACGGCGGCAGGAGAGGAAGCCGGTGCGAGTCCGGCGCGGTCCCGCCACTGTCACCGGGGAGCGCTCCGCCAGTTCAGTACGGCCACGGTCCATCACCACGATGGGCGGGAAGGCCCGGGGGAAGCGCCGATCCGGGAGCCAGGAGACTCTCACCGCCGGTCACGTCGAACCAGGGCGCGGACCCTGAGTGAGGACACAGCGCCATGCCCGGCACCGTCACCCGGCCCTCTCCCCCTGCTCCGTCGCCGCTTCCCCGCCGAGGCGGTACGGCGGTCTGACCGATGCGTGCCGATCACGCCACCTCCTTCGCGTGCGGCGCCGCCCTCGGCTTCGCCCTCGACCTGGCGGTCGGGGATCCCCTGCGGGGGCATCCGGTGGCCGTCTTCGGACGTGCCGCGGCGGCCGTGGAGCGGCGGCTGTGGCACGACCACCGCGGCTGGGGCGCGCTGCACACCCTGGTGTGCGCCGGGGGCGCCACCGCCGGGGCCGCGCTGCTGACCCATGCCGTACGCCGGCCCGCCCGTGCCACCACACCCGGCCGGTACCCGGTGGGGCGCGCCCTCGCGCCCACCGTGCGCGCCCTGGCCGGAGCCGCCACGCCCGCGACGGTCCGCACCCTGGCCCACGCCATGGCGCCCACGGCGCACGCGCCGGCCGCCACAGTGGGCACCCTGGCCGGGGCCATCACGCCCACCGTGGGCGCCCTGGCCGGGGCCGCCGCGCCCGCGGCGGTGCGCACCCTCACCCACGCCACCACGTCCACGGCACAGGCCCTGGCCTCCCTGATAC
>NZ_SRID01000687.1 GCF_004684805.1 Streptomyces palmae | reverse complement strand
TCGACCTGGTTCATGGGGTCGTTGTAGAGGTCGGCGACCCGGGTGTGGACGCGCAGCACGGTCTGCGCCACGCTCAGCTCGTACTCCCGCGGCGTGCTCTCGTAGTCCGCGAAGACACCGGGCAGGGCGGGCTCGCCGGCGTGGCCCGAGGCGATGGCGATGTCCGCCTCGCCCCGCCGGTTCAGCGCCGGGGCGGGCCGCTCGGCGGTGTCCCGCAGATGCTCGCGGAGCGCCGCCGAGCGGTCGGCCAGCTCCTCGAAGGCGCGGCGCGGGAGCGTCAGGACCGTGGTGCGGGTGACGGCCTTGGCGGTGAACTCCCACTCCCTGGCGGGGCCGGTGAGGGTGTCGTCGCCGAAGTAGTCGCCGTCCGCGAGCACCCCCAGCGAGGCCGTGTCGTCATAGGCGCCCGGGCGGCGCCGGTCCACCTTGCCGTGTGCGATCAGGACCACCTCGGCGGCCGGCTGCCCGGCCTCCACGAGCACCTCGCCCGCCGCGTACTCGCGCTGGGTGAACCGGTCCGCCAGGCTCTCCAGCGCCTCGGAGTCCGCGAAGCCCCGCAGCAGGGGGAGTTCGGCCAGCTCCGGCGGGATCACGCGGACCTCGGGGCCGGTGGAGACGAACTCCACGCGGCCGTCGCCGAGGGTGTGGGTGAGCCGGCGGTTCACCCGGTAGGTGCCGGCCGACACCTGCACCCAGGGCAGCACCCGCAGCAGCCACCGGGAGGAGATGCCCTGCATCTGCGGGACGGACTTGGTCGTGGTGGCGAGTGTGCGGGCCGCTGGAGTGCCAAGGCTCAGGCGCGGCTCTTCGGGCTCGACGGAGGTCGTCATAAGCGTGTGTCATCCAATTCTGTGCACGGGCACGAGGAGCTTCCCAGGTGCCGAGAACCGCGGGGGAAAGGGCTGTGGATCAGTGCCCGACTTCCACGTCCTCCAGAATTCCCAGTGCGTCGGGAACGAGGACAGCCGCCGAGTAGTAGGCGCTCACCAGATAGGAGATGATGGCCTTTTCGCTGATGCCCATGAAACGCACCGAAAGGCTCGGCTGGTATTCATCGGGAATTCCGGTGCGGTGTAGTCCGACGACGCCCTGGTTCTCCTCGCCGGTGCGCAGCACCAGCAGCGAGCTGGTCCCCCGGTCGCTCACCGGGATCTTGTTGCACGGGAAGATCGGGACACCGCGCCAGGCCGGCACCGCGTGGCCTCCCACCTCGACGCTCTGCGGGGACAGCCCCCGGCTGTTGAGCTCCCGGCCGATCGCGGCGATGGCACGCGGATGCGCCAGGATCAGCCCCGGGTCCTTCCACACGGTGGCCAGGAGTTCGTCGAGGTCGTCGGGGGTGGGTGGGCC
>NZ_SRID01000686.1 GCF_004684805.1 Streptomyces palmae | reverse complement strand
GGCCTGGGGCGTGGGGGGACGTGCCGCCGTACCGGGGCGCTGCGCCGTACTGCTCGAGGGCGCCGCCGGGGCTGTGACGCGGTGTGCCGACTCCCGTGTCCGGCCGACCGGACGCGGTGTCCGATTGACCTTGCGGTGCCTGCGTCCCTTCTGATGTCTGCTCATCTCGTCGTCATCTCCGAAGCGGTAGTGATCACACCGTGTCAACGAGCGACCGCCGCTGACGGCGCTCGGCCGATCGGCTCATCCGTCCCGCGACCGCCTCGCGCCCGGGCGGACCGCCTCGCCGCCCGGCGTGCCGGCCTGACCCGCGCCGCGAGCGGGACGCCAGGCAGGTCGGCCGTGTCCGCCAGGTGGGGGAGTGGCCGACCGGTATCGGACCCGGAGCGCCGCAGCGGGGCATCTGACCCTGTGTAGGGATCTCCCCGGCACCGGAAAGGCGCGACCATGCCCGGCACGATCACGGTAGGACTGGACGGCACCGAGCACAGCCTCGCCGCCGCGGACTGGGCCGCGGACGAGGCGTCCGTACGCGGCGCGACGCTGCGCCTGGTGTACGCCTGGCAGCCGCCGAGCCCCCTCGACCTCCCCGTCGCGGTGGACCCGGTGGCCGTGGAGGCGCAGGCGCACGAGGTGCTCCACCAGGCCGAGGCGAGAGTGCGGGCGCGCCGCCCGGAGCCGGCGGTCACCGGCGAACTGCTCCCCACCGAACCCGTTCCGGCGCTGCTGGCCGAGTCCGAGGGCGCCGACATGCTGGTCCTGGGCTCCCGAGGCCACGGCCCGCTGGTCGGATTCCTGCTCGGCTCGGTCAGCCTCCAGGTGGTGCGGCAGGCGAACGGCCCGGTCGTCGTGGTCCGCGACACGGCCGCGCCGGAGGCGCAGGGTGCGGAGGAGCGGGCTTCGGAGGTGGTGGTGGGGGTCCAGGATGCGGGGGAGGACGCCGCCCCGGTACTGGAGTTCGCCTTCGCCGCCGCGGCCGCCCGCGGTGCCCCGCTGCGGGCGGTGCGCGCCTGGAGTCTGCCCACGCCGCTGGACCTGGTCCCCAGCGCGCTGCGCCCGATGGACGAGGCGGGCGGACCGGAGGCGTTCAACCGGTCACTGCTGGAGGACGCCCTGCGGACGTGGCGCGAGCGGTACCCCGAGGTGCCGGTGGCCACCCATGTGGAGATCGGTGGGGCGTCCGAGGTGCTGCTGTCCCAGAGCGGCCGAGCCGCCCTGGTGGTGGTCGGCCGCAGGACGCAGTGGCCCGCCGCACTGCGCGGCATCGGCTCGGTCACCCATGCCGCGCTGCACCATGCCCGCTGCCCGGTGGCCGTGGTCCCGCACCGCTAGGGCTGTCTCTTATACACCTC
>NZ_SRID01000685.1 GCF_004684805.1 Streptomyces palmae | reverse complement strand
GACGGGTCGGGGACGGGCCGGGGGTGGTGACGGTGGCCCGGCCGGTCAGGCGGTGGGCAGTCCGGGGGCCGGGTGGGCCGCCATCAGCTCGGCGACCTCCGTCCGGATCCTGCCCAGGGCCTCCTCGTCGCCGGTACGGGCCGCGATCACGCCCCGGTCGATCCACTCGGCGACGGTCGCCATGTGCTCGGTGCCCAGCCCGCGCGAGGTGAGCGCCGGGGTGCCCAGCCGGATGCCGGACGGATCGAACGGCTTGCGCGGGTCGAAGGGGACGGTGTTGTAGTTCACCACGATGCCGGCCCGGTCCAGCGCCTTGGCCGCCGTCTTGCCGGGGACGTCCTTGGGGGTGAGGTCCATCAGGATCAGGTGGTTGTCGGTGCCGCCGGTCACCAGGTCGAAGCCGCGGGCCAGCAGCTCCTCGGCGAGCGCCTTGGCGTTGCCGACCACGGCGTGCGCGTAGTCGCGGAACGCCGGCTGGGCCGCCTCGTGCAGCGCCACCGCGATGGCGGCCGTGGTCTGGTTGTGCGGCCCGCCCTGGAGCCCGGGGAAGACCGCCTTGTCCACGGCCTTGCCCAGGTTCTCCGGCTCCCGGGCCAGCAGCATGGCGCCACGCGGGCCGCGCAGCGTCTTGTGGGTGGTCGTGGAGATCACGTCCGCGTACGGCATCGGGGAGGGGTGCGCCCCGCCCGCGATCAGGCCGGCGATGTGCGCGATGTCGGCGACCAGCACCGCCCCCACCTCGCGGGCGATCTCGCCGAAGGCCGCGAAGTCGATGGTGCGGGGCACCGCGGTACCGCCGCAGAAGATCAGCTTGGGCCGCTCCTTGCGGGCCAGGTCGCGTACCTCGTCGAAGTCGACCAGGCCGGTGTCCTGCCGTACGCCGTACTGGACGCCCCGGAACCACTTCCCGGTCGCGGAGACGCCCCAGCCGTGCGTGAGGTGGCCGCCCATCGGCAGCGACATGCCCATGACGGTGTCGCCCGGCTGGGCGAAGGCCAGGTAGCAGGCGAGGTTGGCGGGCGAGCCGGAGTACGGCTGCACATTGGCGTGGCCGGTGCCGAAGAGCGCCTTGGCACGCTCCCGGGCCAGGTTCTCCACCTGGTCGATGACCTGCTGGCCCTCGTAGTAGCGGCGGCCCGGGTAGCCCTCGCTGTACTTGTTCTGCAACACGGTGCCGCCCGCCTCCAGCACGGCGCCGGAGACGTAGTTCTCGCTGGCGATCATGCGCAGGGTGGTGGCCTGGAGCCGTTCCTGTCTCTTATACCCATTT
>NZ_SRID01000684.1 GCF_004684805.1 Streptomyces palmae | reverse complement strand
GGTCGGGTGTGGGTACGGGGCCGGTGCTCGGTACGGGGACGGCTTCCGAGGCCGCCGCGGTGGCCCGGCCGCTGCCTGTGGTCCGCCCGTTGGACGCCCGCGCGGCGGCACTGGCGCTGCCGGTGCCCCGGGTGGACCCCGACGACCCCAACGCCGGCTTCCTGGCCGCGCTGCCCGCCTCGTCCGCCGCCTTCGGCTCCGCGGGCGCCACCGCGACGGCCGAACTCGGGGCCGCGCTGCGGGCCGCGCCCGCCGACTCGGTGGAGCTGCGGCTGCGGCTGGTCCGGGTCCAGTTGGAACTGGGCGCCGCGCGGACCGCGGGCGACATCCTCACCGGCCTGGAGTCGGCGTACCCCGACGACTGGCGCGTCATCTGGTACCGGGGCATGCACGCCCTGGCCACCGGCGACCAGGGGACCGCGGCGCTGTCCTTCGAGGCCGTCTACGACGCCTTCCCCGGCGAACCGGCCCCCAAGCTGGCGCTGGGCGTCTGCGCCGAGGTGCTGGGCCAGTTGGACAACGCCCAGGAGTACTACCGGCTGGTGTGGGCGGCCGACCCCAGCTACGTCGGCGCCGCCTTCGGCCTCGCCCGGGTGCAACTGTGCGCGGGCGGCGACCGGCTCGACGCGGTACGGACCCTGGAGTCCGTACCGGAGTCGTCCATCCACTACACCGCCGCCCGGGTCGCCGCGATACGCGCCCGGCTGCGCGAGCGGGACGCCCGTGAACCGCTCTACCCGGACCTGGCCGCCTCGGCCGAACAGGTGGAGCGGCTGGGCGAGCTGGGACTCGACGCGGTCCGGCGCGAGCGGCTGCGCACCGAGGTGCTGGGCAGCGCGTTGGACTGGGTGTTGATGGGCGGCAGCGGCGGTTGCGGCACCCTTGGCGGTAGCGGTGGCGGGCGGACTGGTCCGCTCGCACTGCTCGGCAGCAGCCTCGACGAGCGTGGGCTGCGCTTTGGACTCGAACGCTCGTACCGGACACTCGCCAGGCTGGCACAGCGTGGCGAGGAGAGGATCGAACTGGTGGAACGGGCAAACCGTTTCCGCCCCAGAACGTGGGTGTGATCGATGTCGCAGATGCCGCAGCTCCCTCAGCTGGCCGCGTGCCCGAGCTGTGCCGAGCCGCTGGAGCCGGGTGACAACTTCTGCGGCGGCTGCGGCGCCGACCTACTGGCGCCGCCGCCCGCCGCCGCCCCGGCGGCGGCGGCCGAGCGGTCCGGTGCCGGTGCGCCGCGCACCGTCCCGGCCCCCGCCGCGGAACCCGCCCTCGCGCCGACGGGACCGGGCTCCGCCGACGTACCGGAGGACTACCCGCTGCCCCCACCACAGGCCCCCGGCACCGCGCCCGGTGCCGCTC
>NZ_SRID01000683.1 GCF_004684805.1 Streptomyces palmae | reverse complement strand
GTGTGGGGGAAGGGTGGCCGGGCGCGGTATGACCCCGGCCCCGCGTTCCGGCTGGATGGCCGCTGGTGTGCGGCGCCGAGCCGGCCGGCGGCAAGGTCCTGCCGTGTCAGCCGGCGAAGCCGCCCTTGGGTTGGATGATCTCCAGATTGGTGCCGTCCGGGTCGTTGAAGTAGGCCACCTTGGTGCCGAGGGCCGCGTCGGGGGTGACCTCCCCCGCGAGGAAGGTGTAGCCCTCGCCGAGGAAGTCGTAGCCGACCTGCTTCATGCGCTGGTACACCGCGTCGAAGTCGTCGACCCGGAAGCACAGGTGCATGGAGCCGGGGCGGTTCGCCACCCCGTTCGTCCGCTCGCCCACCGGCTCCTGGAACTCGATGAGGTCGATGCCGAGGCTGTTGTCCAGGTTGATCGTGGCGTAGCGCAGTTTCGCCGTGGGCAGCCCCTGCGACATGCCGAAGGGCACGCTGTGCATGGTCTCGTCCGCGACGACGGGCTCCCGTCCGGTGAGGGCCTGGTAGAAGGCGATCGAGGCGTCCAGGTTCGACACCGAGATCCCGACGTGGGCGGCCCGGGTGAGGTTCATCGGAGTGCTGGAAACGGTCATGGTGATTCCCTCGTTTCGCGCCCCGTGCCCTCCTCGAACGCTCACGGGCGCGGGGCGGGTGCCTGAAGAGCCGGGTGGAACCGATTCTCCGGGCTGCGGCAGAGCGCGCATCTCCTCGGCCTTCGGTGTCGATCCCCGGGGCGATGCTTGCACAAGCCTTATATTGCCTCTGGCCGGTATTTCGGGGAAGGGCTTATCCTGGACTCCGTCGCACCTGGAAGGAGGCCCGGGCCCATGACCGCCACGGACCCCGCGCTGACCGCCCTCGCCAACGGATGGGCTGCCCTCTACCTCCTCTACGGGAGGATCGAGGGTCACATCGAACGCGCCCTGCAGTCCGAGCACGACCTGAGCGTGCGGGAGTACTCGCTGCTCGACGTGCTCAGCCGCCAGCATGACGACGAAGGCGGCCACCTGCAGATGAAGCAGGTCGCCGATGCGGTCGTCCTCAGCCAGAGCGCCACCACCCGCCTGGTCACCCGGCTGGAGGACCGCGGCCTGCTGTCCCGCTACCTGTGCCCGACCGACCGCCGCGGCATCTACACCAACGTCACGGAGGACGGCCTGAAGCTTCTGGAGGAGGCCCGGCCGACCAACGACGCCGCCCTGCGCGAGGCGCTCGACGAGGCCGCCCAGAACCCCGAACTGGCTCCCCTGGTCAGAGCGGTGGAGGCGGTCAACGCACCGTTGGTGCTCCGGCAGCCCTGAGCGGTCCGCGAAGGGGGCGTCCTGCGGCGATCGACCGGGGCGGGCCGAGCC
>NZ_SRID01000682.1 GCF_004684805.1 Streptomyces palmae | reverse complement strand
GGGTCGCCGGGGCGGCGAAGCCGGGGGCGGGCTGCCCGGGCGGCGCGAAGCCGGGCGCGGCACCCTGCGCCGGAGCGGGCGCGGGCGCGGGCTCCTCGTCGGCGACCTCACCGCCGAAGTTGCGCAGCAGCGCCTCGAGGCCGCCGTCGAAGCCCTGCCCGACCGCGGCGAACCGCCATACGTCCTTGAGGTAGAAGTCGCCCAGCATCACCGCGCGCTCGGTGCTGAACTCGGAGCCGTCGAAGGCGTAGCGGACCACCTCCTCGCCGCCCGCCACGACCCGGATGTAGCCCGGACCGATCTGCGACATCTGTCCGGCGCCGTCGATGGTGGCGGTGAAGGACAGCTTGTGGATGTGCTGCGGAACGCTGTCCAGGATCACCCGGAACGACTCGGTGTCACCCGCCTGCGCACCGAGCTGCTGGATGGACTCCTCGGGGGACTTCGGCTGGTTGTAGAAGACGAAGTACCGGTCGTCCGAGAGCCGCTCGGCGGCGTCCAGGCCGAAGCAGCTGATGTCGAAGGTGAGGCCAGGGCCGGCGATCTGCACGCCGACGTACAGGTCCCTCCCAGCCGTCAGGTCACTGATCTTGGCCTTGTGGCCGCGCTGGAATTCCCTGGCCATACGTAACGACCGTCCCCCATCCTGAAAACCGGTGAGTGCGTTGCCCGTCAGGCTAACCGCTGTACCTGACATTGAGCGACGTCGGCACGGACACTCCCGGTTCCCGGCGCGCCCCGGGCCGGGAACCGGTCGGCCCCGGCCACGAGTCCTCCCGGCGTACCGGACTCACTGCCCGTCACTTCCGGCGTCCTCGTCGCGGGCGGCGGGCAGCCTGGGCAGCCGGCCGGCCGCCACCACGCCCTCCAGATAGCCCCGGGCCCGCTCGGTACGCGGGTAGGACTCCAGCAGCCGCCAGAAGTTCGGGCCGTGACCGGGCACCAGCAGATGCGCCAGCTCGTGCAGCAGCACGTAGTCCCGCACGTACTCGGGCATGCCCTGCAAGCGGTGCGAGAGCCGGATGCTGCCCTCGGCGGGGGTGCACGAGCCCCAGCGGGTGTTCTGGTTGGTCACCCAGCGGACGGTGGCCGGCCGGGCCGCCCCGCCCAGGTACTGCGCCGACAGCCGCGCGGCCCGCTCGATCAGCTCACCGTCCCCGAGCCTGCGCCGGCTCTCCTGCGCGGCGAGCTTGCCCAGCATCACGCCCACCCAGCGGCGCTCCTCCGCCTTGGACATGCGGGCCGGGATGAGCACCACGGTACGGTCGCCCTCCCGGTAGGCCGAGACGGTTCTGCGGCGCCGGCTGCTGCGCCGCACCTCGACCGCGTCGCCCGCCCGGGGCGGGTCGGACACGTCCTGTGTC
>NZ_SRID01000681.1 GCF_004684805.1 Streptomyces palmae | reverse complement strand
GTGTGGGGGTGCGCGGTGCCGGGGGGTGGGTTGCCTGGTCCTCCGGGCAGCGGGTTCTGGACCGTATATTTACGGCGCGATTGCCCCGAAATGCTGCATTACCGGTGATTTGCGCCACACATATACGGCAGCGTCCAGAACCCCCTCCCTACGGCCCCGGCGCCCGTCGGATGCGTTCCGCGGCGGACACCTGACAGACACCTGGCTGGGGCCCGATGGCTGTTCGGGTGCGTCCGAGGGTCCGGCGGCTGTCCTGGCGGGCGGTGGTCCGAAGTGGTGGGGGGTGGTCGCAAGCGGCCGGATTCGAGCGGTGGACCGGACAATCAAGATCACGAAGTGGTGGCCGCAGGACGGAGCGTCAGCGGCAGGTGCAAGGATGCACGCGAGCACGAATGCGTGAGAAGTGCGGCGGCAGAGCACATCGGGGGCCGCGTCCGTGCCGGGTAGTACCTGTTCGTGCCGACGCGCCTGGGGCGGTGGGGGTCGACACCCCCGCGGGTTCCGCGGGCAGAAGGGACCGTTGACGGCTATGCGGATTCGGCTGACCGTCCTCGGGCCGCGCAGTGCCCACCCCGGCCCGACGGGCCGATCGGGCCATGCCGGCCGCCCCCACCTCCAGCACGCGCAGGAGGCGCACACCACCCAGCCCGGCCACGCGCCCTACGCCACCGCTCATCCCTCCGCCGTCTGCGCGGTGGACGTCCAGGTCACCGCGCCGGCCGGCACCCTGCTGGCCACGATCGTCGGTGGACTGGCGGACGCGGTGGCGGCGGCCGGTGGCGAAGCGGGCGGCGGGAGCGCGACGCTCTTCGCGGGCGCGGAGCGGCTGGACCCGCAGCACCAGGTGCTGGGTGAGCCTCCCCTGCTGGACGGCTCGGTGCTCTCCTTCCACGCGCCGGCCGACCCCGACGCCTACCCGGGCGATCCGTCGGACGCGGCTGCCGGGTTGCGGCTGCACATCGTCGCCGGACCGGACGCGGGCGGCGTCCACCTCCTGCACGGCGGCCCCGTGCGGATAGGCCGTTCCATGGACGCGGACGTGCCGCTGGACGATCCCGACGTCTCCCGGCTGCACTGCGCGGTGACGGTGGCCGACGACGGCCGGATCACCGTCGCCGACCTGGGTTCGACCAACGGCACCACGCTGGACGGTGAGCGGGTCGGCGCGAGGGCCGTGCCGCTGGCCCCGGACGCGATGCTGCGCATCGGCGAGTCCGTACTCCGGCTGCGCGCCCCAGCCGTCCGCCCCGGCACCCTCCCCACCAGCACGGACGGGGAGGGGCATGTACGGGTCGAGGTGCCGGGGAACGGGTCTGCGGGTGCGGCTGGTTCCGTTCCGGCGAGCGGGGTGGAGCCAAGGGG
>NZ_SRID01000068.1 GCF_004684805.1 Streptomyces palmae | reverse complement strand
GGGGATCTCCATGGTCACCATCGTCGGCCCGCCGATCGGGCTGCGCACCGCGAGGATCCCGTCGAAGGCCCCCAGCCGGCGCTCGATGCCCCGCAGGCCCGAGCCCGCCGACAGGTCCGCCCCGCCCTGCCCGTCGTCGGTGACCGTGATCCGCAGCGCGCCCGCCTCATAGGACACGTCCAGCCACGCCTGGTCGGCCCCCGAGTGCTTGGCGGCGTTGGTCAGGATCTCGCTGACCGCGAAGTACGCGGCCGACTCCACGGGCTCCGGGAACCGCCCCGGAAGCTCCACCCCGACCTCGACCCGCAACTGCATCCGCAGCGCCAGCGCCTTCACCGCGTCGCCGAGACCGCGCTCGGCCAGCACCGGCGGATGGATTCCGCGCACCAGGTCGCGCAGCTCGGCCAGCGCCTCGGCGGAGTTGGTACGGGCCGCCGCCACCATCTGCTTCGCCTTGGCCGGGTCCTTCTCGATGAGCGCCTCGATGGCGCCCAGGCTCATCCCCATGGCGACCAGCCGGGCCTGCGCACCGTCGTGCAGATCGCGCTCGATGCGGCGCAGCTCGGCCGCGGAGGTGTCCACGGCGTTGTGCCGGGTCTCGGTCAGCCGCTCCACCCTGGCCGCCAGCACCATCTTCGGCGTGGGCGCCAGCAGGGCGCGGCTCATCCGGAAGTTGGCGTTCAGGATCGCCGGTCCGAAGAAGAGCCCGATGGCTATGAACACCGCGCCGAGCCCGGCCGCCAGATTGGCGTCGCTCTGGCTGTCGATCGGGAGGAATTCGTACCAGTAGGTGCCGTCCGCGTCGACGATCGGCTTCCACACCCCGGCCGCCAGCACAGAGCCGAACAGCCCCTGGAGGATCAACCCCGGCGGCACCGCCGCCAGCAGGCCGCCCGCGAGCTGGTCGACCAGCAGCCACAGCAGATCGCGCCAGGTCGCCGGGTCGTTGAGCAGCAGGAAGCAGAGTTTGGGCTGGCCCTTCAGGCCGCTGGGCGGATCGGCGGGGAGCGGGCGGTAGGGAGACGGGACCGTCAGACCGCCCCAGCGGCCGGTCAGCCGCCGGCGGTAGTCCGCGTACCGGCGCACCACGCGCAGCAGCGCCGGTGTGGTGAACAGCCCCACCCCGATCGGGATCAACGAGAGGGAGACGACGGTCACGGTGAACAGGGCGACCGACACCACCAGCGTCAGCACCGACAGGACCAGCCCCCGCCCCGCCGCCAGCATCGCTTTGCCCATCCTCATCGCTTCACCTCTGCGCTTTCCCTCCACCCGGCCGGGCGGTGTGTGCCTGTACCGGGGTCCCGGACCTCGTCCGCCGCACGAGGTCCGGCCTCGGACGGCTCCACCAGTCTGGGCCCCCGGTCATAATCGGTCACGGGGGACGCACACCCCTCAGGGGGTACACCTAACTCCACCGTCTCCGTCCGACCGGCTCCCCGCGCCGGCCCGTACCCGCCCCCCGGAGGGGCCCGGTCAGGCTCCGGCGGCCGAGCGTTCGGCGCGGCGGGCCACCGCGCGCAGCATCTCCAGCCGGATCAGCCCCGCCCCGCCCACCTTGATGAACATCCAGTACGGCGCGAAGAGCGCGCGGGACCGGCTGTCGGTGCAGCGCACCCGGGTCTCCGCGATCAGCACGCTGCCGTCCCCGTCCGGTACCACCCGCAACTCGATCGCCGCCTTCGCCCAGCCCGCCTCACCGAAGTCCCGGAACGCCTCCGGGTCGCGACCGGGAAGCGGGGCGTACGCGGGGCGGGGACGCCAGTACTTGGCCGCCTGCCCGCGCACCTCCGCGTGGTCGCCGGTGCTGAGCAGCGGCACCGGGAACGCCTGGGCGATCGGCCCGCGCAGCCGCCGCCGGCCCAGCCCCCGCAGGCTCATCAGCAACCGCACGGTGGGCAGTTCCTCGGCGGTCAGGGACCGGTAGGCGCCCCAGGTGGTCTCCGGGTCGGCGGCCACCCGGCGCCGGTAGTGGGACCGGAAGTCGTAGACGGGCAGCAGGCGGTCCAGTTCCACGGTCACTCTCCTGGCTGGAGCTCGGCGCCCGGCCTCACCGCCGGGCACCCGGACAGGACGTGCGGGCCTGCGGACCCGGCGGCACCGAACCCGGGGACGCACCCCGCCACCCTACCCAGCGGCCGCACCACGACGAGCCGCCGTCATCCCCGGGCCCCGCCGTACGGGCCGGCACCACGAGCGGTTCCCCGCTCGCCGAGAAGGAGGAGCACATGATGCGGCGCGGGCTCGCGGCGATCGTGTGCGGGTGCGTGCGGACCGCGGCAAGGTGACGGCGTGTCGATCCGAAAGGCCGATGCCGCGTGGGCCTTCCGAACGGGCTGGGCGCCAGGCGTCGGCGCCCCGGAGCGGCCTTGCCGGACGGCAACAGCCGACCCACGGACGGCGCTTGGCGCCGCCTGGCACGATGTGATCATGACGGAGGACATACAGGCCCACGGAGAGGCGCTCGTCGCCGCCGCCCGCGCAGGCGATGCCCAGGCCGCCCGCCGGCACACCGACTTCTTCGTGCTGCGCTCGCAGGTGGACGAAGGCATCCCGTACTGGGAGCAGGCCGTGGCGGCCGGTGATGCCTTCTCGCACTACACCCTTGCCCGGTACCGCAAGATCCGGGGTGATCGGCAGGCCGCGGACGCCCTCTACCGCGCCGTCGCCGAACGGCACGCCGAATGCGCCTACGGACTCGGCGTACTGCTCCGCGAGGACGGCGATCCGGAGGCCGCCGAATGGTTCCGCCGCGGCTGGGAGGGCGGACGCCACCTCGACTGCAAGATCGAGCTCGGCAAGCTGCTCGCGGCCGAGGGGCGACTCGACGAGGCCTCGACGTTCCTGATGAGCGACGTCGAGCTGGGTGATATCGCGGTCTTCCGCTGGGCCCAGCTCTTCACGTCGATCCGCGAGGACTTCGACCGCGTCGCGGCGGAGCTCGATGCCGCCGAGGCCGCCGGGGACGGGGACGCAGCCGCCGAGGCGCTGCGCCCGCTCGCCGCCATGGAACAGCACTTTCGCGACTACCCGGGCCTGACGGCCGAGGCCGCCGGTTACCACCGCAGGGCTTCCGCGCTCAGTGCCGCCGCCCGCGTGGATCACGCCGTGTTCCTGACCGAGACCGGCGGCGAGGCGTCCTGGCCCGAGGCCCGGGGCCTGCTGCTCCAAGCCCACGAGGAGGGCTGTGAAGGCGCGGCGTACGCGCTCGGTGTCCTGCACGAGCAGCGCGGCGAACTCGCCGACGCCGAGCACTGGTACGGCCTCACAGCCGCCCGCGGACATCGGCCGAGCCAGTGGAACCTCGGGATCGTGTGCAAGCGGCAGCGGCGGTACGAGGAGGCCGAGCGCTGGTTCCGGGAGGTCGGCGAGGACGACGAGGACGTCGTCGAGCAGCTCACCCGCATCGCCGCGATCCGAGAGGGCGGCGCCGTCGCCCCGGGCAAGGACCTGGGCCGACTGCCCGAGCTGCGCGAGCGAGCCGAGGCCGGCGACGTGCACGCCTCGTACGCGTACGGGAAGATCCTGGGCGACTGGGCCGGCGCGGACGCCCGCTACCTGGTCCGCTGGATCGAGCCCGCCGCGCTGGCCGGGGACCCGCAGGCGGCGTACGACCTCGCGGAGCTGTACGGCGCGCTGCGCAGGCCGGTGTGGCGCGACCGGTGGTACCGGACGGCCGCCGAGGCGGGCCATCACGGCGCGTGCCACAGGATGGGGTGGCTCTCCGAGCACCACCGGGACTACCAGGAGGCCGAGCGCTGGTACGTGCGCGCGGCCGCCGACGGGTCCCCGCTGAACGCGATGCTCGCGGGCAAACTGAAGGCCCAGCGCGGCGCGTACGCCGAGGCGGAACCGCTTCTCCGTGCGGCCTGGGAACAAGGCGGCGACTTCTCGTGGGGGACGGAGGCCGCCGGGTACTACGGGCTCGTCCTGCACCGGCTGGGTCGTCTCACGGAAGCCCTCGAGCCGCTCCGGACCGCCGCCGCACGCTGGGACGACGACGTGAGCCCCCGCTACGACTGGGACGACCTGGAAGCGCTGTCCCGGGAGGTCGACCCGGAGAGGGAACTGGCCCAGGTGGAGGCGGCCCTGTCGGCGTGACGCCGCGGGCCGGAGCCTGCGGGCAGGCCGGTACCGCGACCTCGTCACTGATGCCGGCCCGATGGCACCGCTCGCGTCGATTCGCCGACGGCGACTCGAACGCTGCCGCGCCGACCTGGCCAGCCCGGACCTGCGTCGGCAATCCATTCGATCCATCGCCGCCCGCTGGGGTTTCACCGGCGCGACGGCCTTCAGTCGTGCCTTCCGCGCCGCCTACGACATCACCCCCAACGACTACCGCGCCGGCGCTCTGGAGTCCGCTGACGCGCACAAGGCGGGGAAAGCCGTATCCCCACGCCCAGCCGCCGGCCCCTCGCCAAAGGAGTGATCCGACTCGACCTCGGCACGCGGCCTCCGCCCACGGTGGTCGACACGGCGCGCCGCCGTCGGGACGAGGTCGCGGGGCGGCGGCGCGCGGGGGAGTCAGGTGAGCGGCACGTACTTGTAGCCGACCCGGCGGACCGTCACGATCGTCTGCCGGTAGTCGGCCCCCAGCTTGCGGCGCAGCCGGGCCACATGGACATCGACCGTGCGGCCGTCGCCCACGTGCCCGTAGCCCCAGACCGTGGTGACCAACTGGTCCCGGGTGTGCACCCGGTGCGGGTGCCCGACCAGATGCGCCAGCAGCTCGAACTCCAGGTAGGTCAGGTCCAGTTGCCGACCCGCGACCCACGCCGCGCGCTGCTCGTGGTCGATCCGCACCAGGTCGTCGCCGTTCGACGGGCCGGCCGGCGTAGCCGGTTGGCGGTGCTGCCGGTCCGCCGGGACCAGCACCAGATAGCCGACCATGGGCGGCTGGCCGGGCAGCGAGGGGACGGTGTGCGGGGGAGCGGGCAGCCAGGTCGCGTCGGAGTTCAGCAGTGCGGCGACCGGGGGCATCTCGTTCGGCGCGACCGCGCGCAGCCGTTGGCGAAGCGGGTGGGAGGTGGCGAGAGGGGAGGGCGTCGGGGCGGCGGAGAGGGTTCTGACGTTGGTCATGGGTCGGCTTCTTTCGCGCAGGAGGGGCGTCGGGGACGTCGTGCGCGCGGGACCGGGGCCGCTGAGGGCTGGAGGTGAGGAAAACCGGCTGGACTGAGAAGTGGCGTCGTCAGTCGAGCGGGAGGGCCCGCGCGGAGGCTGCGCGGCAACACTCACGGTCGAAGTGGTGCGCCTGCCGGGACGGCCAGAACGGCTCAAGGTCGAAACGACCCATCGCGGTCCCGTGGTCGTGGTAGCTGGCCATGCCGCCTATTGAAGCAGACACCTCACGGTCGGTGCGCCTCCGGTACGGGCCCCTCTCCGGCCGAGCGGACCTGGTGATCGCTGTTCACGGGCGGTGCCGGCCCCCGGTCCGGGCCCGGCCGGAGATGCCGGGCCGGTCAGGTCCCGTTTTTGAAATGGACATCTACCGTTAAGACGACATAAGGCGCACAATGGGGGTGCGGCGCCTCGCTGCACCGCACGGTCGGACCCACACGATCGAAGGAGGCGAGTCGTATGGCTCACGTCTCGCATCACAGAGGCGATCTTGCTGACCATCCCGACGCGGCCGAGATGCGCGATCGCTATGAACGGGTGCTCGGCGGCCGGGACGTCGTGCTGCTGGACGGGCCGGTACTGCTCGCCGGCCTCTACCTCGCGGTGTCTCCGTGGGTCGTCCACTTCTCCGGCAACGCCGACCTCAGGACGAACAACCTGATCATCGGGATCGCCGTGGCGCTGCTGGGGCTCGGGCTCACCATGGTGCCGCGGCGGATGTACGGCCTGTGCTGGGCGATGGTCGTGATCGGCGCGTGGATGATCGTTTCCCCCTGGGTGGTCACCAGGTTCCCAAGCACCGGGATGATCTGGAACAACGTCGTCGTCGGCGCCGTCACCTGCCTGCTGGGGCTGGCCGCCGCGGGCCTGCTGATGCGGACCAATCGAGCTAAGCGATCATGACCTGACCGCAGGAAGGTAGGCCGCGGCCCCCAGGGGTACGCGGCCTACGGCTGTCCGGGGTGCCTGCCGGAGGGCCTGCCCAGGGCCAGTCGAGCCAGGCCCCGGTGCGAGGTCTGGCCATGGACTCGGGGCGGCGGGAACGCCTCGGTCTCCATCCGCTTCGGACGGCGTCACCCCTGCCCGCGCGACAGCGCCTCGCTCACCGCCTCCTCCGAGCGCGCCACCACCGCGGAGCCGTCGTCCGCCGTGATGATCGGGCGCTGGATCAGCTTCGGGTGGGCCGACAGCGCCGCGATCCAGCGGCCCCGGGCCTCCGCCTCGCGCGGCCAGCCGGCCAGGCCGAGCTCCTCGGCGACCGCCTCGCCGGTGCGGGTGATGTCCCAGGGCTCCAGGCCCAGCCGGTCCAGGACGGCCCGGATCTCGTCCTCGCTCGGCACGTCCTCCAGGTAGCGGCGGACGGTGTACTCGGCGCCCACGGCGTCGAGCCGGGTGATCGCGCTACGGCACTTCGAACACGCGGGATTGATCCAGATCTCCATGCTCGCCAGCGTACCGTGAAAGCCCTTCAAACCCCCTCTGGCCTGGGGACTTTGTCAGTGGGCAGCAGTAAAATAGAAGCATTGGGAATGAGGGTTCCCGACCGCTTCAGGAGGATGCCGATGGCTGTTGCCGCTACACCTCTCCCGGACCGCGCTGACCAGCCGACCCTGCCGATTCCGCACAGCATCCCGACCCTGCCGAAGAAGCCGATGCCCGCCGGCCGGCCTCGTGAGTGGTACGAGACCCACAACCGCCGGCTGAAGGCGATGCGGTTGGCCATCGCCCTGATCCACTCCGGCGTCTACCGCGCCGAGCAGGCACACGACCACACCATTCGCAGCACCGCGGCCCGGATCGGGGTGCACCCGCCCTCCGACACCACCTGCCGGATGGTGCGTTCCTTCATCCGCTACGACAACCGCTGACCTCGGCCGCCGCCCGGCGCGGCGACCGCCGACCCCGAACTGCCGCCGCGCGCCGTCCTGGTGCGCGGCGGCAGCGGCATGCCGGGCCCAGGCGGTGGCCGGTTCACTCGTAGGGAGGTTCTTGCGGCAGACCCGGTCACATCAGCCCCCCACCCCCGCATACTGGAGGGGCCGCTTCGACGGTCGACCGGCCGTCTGCGGGGGAGAGCCGAATATCGGGGGATGTTCGCATGGCCGTACCCAGTCAACCCGTCGGAGCACCGAGCCCCTTACCGCCGATCGCCCCACCCGCCCCTTCCGAGGTCACCCGCCTGCTGTGCGCGGGGGTCTACCTCGACGCCGACTTCCGTCGCCGGGTCATCGAGGAACTGGTCGAGCACGAGGAGCGGCCGGTGGCCCCCTCGCTCGGTTACGACGCCGTCCCCGTTCTGGCCCACGCGCTGCGGGCGCGCCGCCAGGAGTTCGAGACCTCGCTGCTGATGCTGGGCATCTGGGCGGGCTTCCTGGGTGTCACGGTGTCCGACTCCGGGTGGGCCTCGCTGTTCTCCTTGACCAGCCCGTTCACCATGTACCTGCTGGTCTGCGGGGCGCTGTGGATCGGCCGGGCCGCCGGCGGCGTCAGCACCGCCGTCTACACCCTGGACCGCGCGATGGTGAAGCAGGCCACGCACGGGCGGCTGAAGATGCTGCTGCCGCTGGCCCCCCGGGTGATCGCGCTCGCCTACTGGGCCTTCATGTTCTACGCGCTCTTCAACGGCGTCCAGATATGGGCCGGGCTGCTCTTCCCGCTGATGCTGGTGATCCCGGTGTGGTCGCACCGCTCGCGGGTGGCCTCGGTGATGTGCCGGGAGCTGTCGCCGTTCGCCTTCCGCCAACGGCCCCGCGCCGCACTGCCCCGCACCGTCCGCTACCAGCGGATCGGCGCCGCGATCGACCGCGAGCAGTACGCCCGCCTCACCATCTACGACCCGTTCCGCCCGTTCATCGGCGCCGGGAAGCCGTACGAGCCCTGGTCGTTCGCGCTGGAGCTGAAGCACGCCGGACCGGAGGACCCGCAGGCGGCCCCGATCACCAGCCACGACGTGGTCGAACTGATCAAGCCGCGGTTGGAGGCGCTGCGCACCTCGGCCGCCGCCACCAGCATCGACCGGCTGCGCGCCCTGGAGATCGACGAGTTCGTGTACCTGCCCGTCGGTGTGCACCGCTCCGGTGTCGCCTATGAGCCGCGTGCGGTCGCCCAGCATGTCCGCGACGCCGTCGACGAGGGCGGCGAGGCGCGCCGCCACTTCCTGCGCGTCCGGGTGGGGGCCTGGGACGAGCAGGTCGTGGTGTCCGTACTGGTCCGGGTCCACACCCAGGGCGCGATGCTGGTGCTGGAGGTGGTGCCGCATGTGCTCACCCCGGTCAAGCCCGAGTACCGGGTGGTCGATGTGATCGCCGCGCGCGGCGAGGACGACATGGCGCGCGACGGTATACGGGCCCTGCTCGCCGCGCCCGCGGCCACCTTCTCGGGATGCGCCTCCGCGGTGCGTACGGTCATCGCGGTCTTCCGGGTCTGGCTCGCCGATCCGCGCCGCGCCCTGCCGGACGGCCCCGCGGCCTCGGTACGGGAAATGGGCAGCGTGGACGAGGTCTCGCTGTTCCAGGAGATGGACGTCAGCCGCTATGTGAAGACCGTTCAGGACCGGATCGCCAGCGGGGTGCGCGACGCGCTGAGCGCCAAGGGCTACCAGACGGGCGAGTTCGAGAAGCAGATCATCAACGTCAGCAGTGGCGGGGTGTTCATCGGCGCGATGAGCGGCGGCGCCGTCGCGAGCGGTGAGCGCGCCTCGGCCAGGTACACAAGGAAAGAGGGGGCGCGCGATGACCGCCGAACGGAATGAGCCCGACGGCACCGCCCCGGACACGGCCGAAGGCCCCGAGACCTCGCCCCGGCAGCAGGGCGGCGGCATCAGCATCGGCAGCATGACGGGCGGCGCGGTAGCCGCCGGCCACCGGGCGCGGGCCCAGGACGAGAGCGACCGCGGCGCCCGCCCGCCGATGCCGGCACCGCCGGTGCCCGTACCGCCGCAGCCACCTGGCGGCATCAGCATCGGCACGATGTCCGGCGGTGCGGTGGCGGCCGGCCGTGACGCACGTGCCGTGGATGCCTCCCGGCAGGCCACCGGCGCCGTCCCCGTCCCGCCCGAACTGCTCGACGCCGTACGCACCCTGCGGGCACAGCTGCGGCTGCTCACACCGACCGCCGAGACCAGCGAGGTGGAGGGGGCGCTCGCCGAGGTGGAGGAGGAGATCACCAGCACCGGCCAGGCCGGGCGCGGCCGCCTGGCAGGAGTACGGGACCGGCTCGAACTCGGCATGACGGCCCTCGGCGGGCTGGTCTCGGCCGCGACACTGGCGCAGTTGATCGGGCAGGCCCTGGGCTGAGGGGGCAGCGGCATGAGTCAGTGGGACGCGGACCAGCAGCGCTGGGTGCAGCCCCCACCGGACACCCCGCCGAACGCACCCGGCGGCCCCGGAGCCACGAGCGGGCCCGGCGGCTTCGGCACCCCCACCGGACCCGGTCGGCCGCCGGGCCCCGGCCCGGAGCGCGCCCTGGCCCTGGCCATCATCGCCCTCGCGCTCTGCGCGGCGGCCGGGCTCGCCTGGTGGCTGCTCACCCGGGACTACGGCGGAGGCGAGCAGCCGGACTACTCCTCCGCGTCCGCCTACCCCACCTACTCCGCCGGCAGCCTGCCCACCCCGTCACCCACCGACACGCCGACGGAGGACCCCACCACCGATCCCACCACCGAGGAGCCCACCAAGGATCCCACCACCGAGGAACCCGCCGACGGCCCCCCGGACGGCTATGTGCGCACCGACGACCCCGCCGGGTTCACCATCGACGTACCGCAGGGCTGGGAGCGCACCGAGAAGCAGGACGGCGTCTTCTACACCTCACCCGGCGGCCGCTGGCTGGTCCAGATCTTCACCATGGAACACCCCGAGACCACCCCGTACGAGTCCCTGGCCAACACCGAGCGCCACCTGTCCGCCAACAACGACGGCTACCAGCTGGTCAGCCTGGACACCCTGGGCTCCGGTGACGCCGCCGAGCTCCAGTACGCCTACGACAGCCCGTCCCTCGGCCCGCGCCGGGTCATAGACCGCGCCTTCACCGGCTCCGACGGCGCCCAGTACGCGATCCTGGTCGCCGGCCCGGCCTCCGACTGGCCCCAGCAGCAACAGGTCCAGAGCGTGGCCCTGGACGGCTTCTGCCCGGCCGGGTACTGCTCCTCCTGACCCTCCTTGCTCCGGGGCGCCTGGCCGGTGCGGCGGTGGAGCCGCCCGCCGCACCGGGAGTGGGGCGCTTGACCCTCACGCGGCGTGATGCCGCATCGTCGGGGGCGTGGAAGAACATCTGACCGTGGGGCGCGTGGCCGAGCTGGCCGGTGTGAGCGTCCGCACGCTGCACCACTACGACGAGATCGGCCTCGTGCGGCCGTCCGCGCGGACCGCGGCCGGCTACCGGGCCTACTCGGCGGGCGACGTGGAGCGACTGCGGGAGGTGCTCGCCTACCGGCGGTTGGGCTTCGGACTGCGCGAGATCGCGGACCTGGTCGACGACCCGGCCACCGACGCGGTAGCGCACCTCCACCGGCTGCGCGGCCTGCTGCTGGAACAGCGCGACCGCGCCGACGCCATGGTGACGGCCATCGACACAGAACTGAGGGCGCGGGCAATGGGGATCAGGACGACGTCAGAGGAGCAACTGAGAATGTTCGGCGGCGCGCAGCTGTACGAGTCCATCGGGTCCGCCTACCCGGCGACGCGGCGCACCGAGCCGCGGATCGCCGCCAGGGTCTGGGACGCGCTCGGGGACGCGCGGACGGTACTGAACGTGGGGGCAGGCACCGGCTCCTACGAGCCACCGGACCGCGACGTGACCGCGGTGGAACCGTCAGCCGTCATGCGGGCACTGCGTCCCGCGGGCGCGGCGCCGTGCGTGGCCGCCACCGCGGAACGCCTTCCGTTCGAGGATCAGTCCTTCGACGCCGCGATGGCCTTCAGCACCGTTCACCACTGGCACGACCCGATCGCCGGGCTGCGCGAGATGCGGCGCGTGGCCCGCCGGGTGGTGGTCTTCACGCACGACGCCAGTGACGCCGGCTGGCGGCAACGGTTCTGGCTCAGCCGCGACTACCTGCCCGAGGTCGCCGGCCTCGTCGCCGGCCGCCCCTCGGTGGACCAGCTGGCCCGCGCCATCGGGGCCCGCCTGGAGCCGGTGCTCATCCCGTGGGATTGCGCCGACGGCTTCTTCGAGGCCCACTGGCGCCGCCCCGAGGCGTACCTGGACGAACATGTGCGCCGCGCGGTATCCGTATGGACCAGGGTCGGGCCGGAGGCCGAACAGCGGGCGGTGAGCGGCCTGCGCGACGACCTTTCCTCGGGCCAGTGGGCCGAACGCAACCGAGACCTGATCGACCTGGACGCGGCGGAACTCGGGCTGCGCTTGCTGGTGGCCTGAACCAAGGTGCGCGGGAACGGTTCCCGCACCCCCACCGGCGGCCACCACCCACCCAGGCGGGCGGCCCCCGATCCCGGGGGCCGTCGTCCGGCGGGCTTCCTGAACCTCAGTGGTCCGGCCGTGACGCGAGGCAGATGAGTGTCTGCTGCCCGGTGGCGATGAGGGTCCTCTTCTCCTCTTCCTGGCTGAACACCTCCAGCTGGCACACCGTCAACGTGCGCCCGGACCTCAGGACGGTCCCCACCGCCTCGATGTGGTCGCCGGCGGCCGGAGCCAAGAGGTTGATCTTGTACTCCACCGTGAGCACCGTGGAGTTCTCCGGGAAGAGCGTGAAGGCCGCGTAGCCGCCCGCGCTGTCGGCGATGGCGCTGGTGGCGCCGGCGTGCACATAGCCGTGCTGCTGGGAGACCTCCGGCTGCCTGGCCAGCGTGATGTGGACCCGGCCGGGGGCGATGTGCGTGAGCCGGGCGCCCAGATGACGCATGAGCCCCTGCCGGTCGAAACTGTCCTGCACGCGGGCCCGTACCTCGGGGCTGACCTGGTCCTGCAGCGTTTGCTCTGCCACGTCTCTCCTCGCGTTGTCCTCGTCGACGGCCGCGACGCCTTGGCCTTGGCCCGAGGCTAGTTCCGGCTTTCCCCTCGCCGCCAGCGCCGCTGTTGGGTCGCGATCAGGCCGAGTCCGCCGAGGCGTCAGTGGCCCCGTCTCCGCGTCCTCAGAAGCTGAACTCCATGAACGCCCCGTATCCCCCCTCGGCCGCTTCGGTGAAGAACGTGACGACCTCCTCGTACGCGTCCTTCAGCCATTCCAGTTCGCCCTCGCAGTCCCAGACCCGGGGGTAGATGTTCTCCGCCAGCATCTTCTCCGGGTCGAAATGGACCGCCAGCTGCTCCCACGGGAGCGCTCGCAGCCGCTGCGCCAGGCTCGCGACCTGCTCCGGCGGCCAGGCGAAAAGAGTGCCGTCCTCCAGGAGCATGTCCCCGTCCATCAGGAATTCGAGGCCCACATCGTCAGCCTGGCCGAGCAGGTACTCCAGGCCCGCCCATGCCTTGTCAGGGCCGCCGCAGGGGCGGTCCGGCGTGGAGAACTCGCCGTCTCCCCACAGCCCCTCGATGAAATCCTCGACCCACCCGGGATCCTGCTCGCCCTTGTCCAGCTCTTCGGGCGTCGCGGCGGTGAAATGGATGGTCATGCCCATGGTGTGGAAGTCAATCCCCCTTGTCGCAGCGGCAGTTCGAGCCGCTGCTCGTACAGTCACCGCGAGTGTGGCACGGGGGCCTGACAACGGGCCGGGTGTCCGGGTGGCTGGGCGCCGGGGGACGGGACGTTGCGGCCAGGCGGGGTGCGTGGGACCGCCCGGAAGGGCCAGGCTCAGTCGTACGAGAGCACGGAGTCGACAGTGCCTTCCCGGGCGCGGCATCCGCGAATTCCCTGTGTCAGAGGTGCGGCCCTGCCACCATCAGGTCGGTAGTGGGACCAGAGGGGGAGCGATGGCATGGGCGGCATCCGGACCCGCGGCGGGGCCGGCTTTGGAGCAACTCCGGTATCGGCTGATGCGACTTCACCGAGAGAGCGGGGAGCCGAGCTCCCGGGTCATCTCGCAGCGGACCGAAAAGGCCATCAGTCACACGACCGCCAGAAATGTGTTGCGCTGCGACAGCCCACCCGGCTGGGGTCCGCTGGAGCTCGTTGTGGAGGCCCTGGGCGGTGACCTGGACGAATTCCGGACGCTCTGGATCGCGGTACGCGACGCGACGTCACCGCTGGCCCTGCCAAAGCCCGTCGCATGGGAGGAAGAAGCGGAAGAGCCCACCCGGACCGTGGATCTGAGCATTCCTGATCTGGATGCCGCGGAGGAGGACCTTCAAGACCAGGCGGCGAGGCGCAACCGCCGCGAGGGGGAGACGCGCAGAGAGCTCTTGGTCGCCCTGGAGGCTCGAGCTGATCTCGCCGATCGACTGGTCGAGTTACATGAGCAGTTGGGTCGTGAGCGGGGGCGCAACGAGGAGTTGCGTCGACGTGTTGCCGATCTGGAAGCAGAGCTGGACAGGCACAGCGCTCGCATCGAGTCACTCCACGACGAGCTGCGAGCAGTCCGGGACGAGCGGCTGGTTCTGCTGGAGAAGCTGAACGGGCTGCATGCCCGGCGAGCGGAGCTGTACTTCACCTGGGCCAGGGAGGAAGAGAGTCAACGGCGTGCCGCGGAGACGGTGCGCGAGGTCGCCCGCCGCGAGCGGGAACTGGAAGTTCAGGATCTGCGGGAACGGCTGAGTGCGGCCGAGGGGCTGCTGAAATCCGTCGTGGCGTCGAGGCATCGAGACGGGCAGGACGAGGCGGAATGCGAAGGCGACGCCGAAGAGGATGCTCCGCGATCGGACTGGAACCCTTGGCGCCGCTCGCGCAGGGTGCGGTGACCCTGCGCCGCTGGGCGTGAGCGGACCTGCCGCCCCGCCCCGTCACGCGGATCCGGCCGCGGACCAGGCACACCTGGCCTGGCCAGGCCCTTCCGGCCGACGGTCAAGCCCCGCGACCACCCGGCCCCCAAGACGCCTTCGAGCCAGCTGGCGAAACAGCGAGGGCCGCTTCCCGGACAACCAGGGAAGCAGCCCTCACCGATGACTCCGAGGCCGCAGGTCACATCACGCTTCCGAGCCTGCGGACGAGGTCACCCGACCCGCTCTTTAGAGGTCGAAGTACAGCTCGAACTCGTGCGGGTGGGGGCGGAGCTGGATCGGGGCGATCTCGTTGGTGCGCTTGTAGTCGATCCAGGTCTCGATCAGGTCGGCGGTGAAGACGCCGCCGGCCTGGAGGTACTCGTTGTCCTGCTCCAGGGCGTCCAGGACGGCCGGGAGGGAGGTGGGGACCTGCGGGACGCCCGCGTGCTCCTCGGGGGCGAGCTCGTAGAGGTCCTTGTCGATCGGCTCGGCCGGCTCGATCTTGTTCTTGACGCCGTCCAGGCCCGCGAGGAGGAGCGCGGAGAAGGCCAGGTACGGGTTGGAGGACGGGTCCGGCGCGCGGAACTCGACGCGCTTGGCCTTCGGGTTCGAGCCGGTGATCGGAATACGCATCGCGGCCGAGCGGTTGCGCTGCGAGTAGACCAGGTTGACCGGGGCCTCGAAGCCGGGGACCAGGCGGTGGTAGGAGTTCACCGTCGGGTTGGTGAAGGCGAGCAGCGAGGGGGCGTGCTTGAGGATGCCGCCGATGTAGTAGCGGGCGGTGTCCGAGAGGCCCGCGTAGCCGTGCTCGTCGTAGAAGAGCGGCTCGCCGCCCGACCACAGGGACTGGTGGACGTGCATGCCGGAGCCGTTGTCGCCGAAGATCGGCTTGGGCATGAAGGTCGCGGTCTTGCCGTTGCGCCACACGACGTTCTTCACGATGTACTTGAAGAGCATCAGGTCGTCGGCGGCGGCGAGCAGCGTGTTGAACTTGTAGTTGATCTCCGCCTGGCCGGCGGTGCCGACCTCGTGGTGCTGGCGCTCGACCTTCAGGCCGGCCCGGTCCAGCTCCAGGGAGATCTCGGCGCGCAGGTCGGCGAAGTGGTCGACCGGCGGGGCCGGGAAGTAGCCGCCCTTGTAGCGGACCTTGTAACCGCGGTTGTCCTCCAGCGCACCGGTGTTCCAGGCGCCAGCCTCGGAGTCGATGTGGTAGAAGCCCTGGTTCGCGGAGGTCTCGAAGCGGACCGAGTCGAAGACGTAGAACTCCGCCTCCGGGCCGAAGTACGCGGTGTCCGCGATGCCGGTGGAGGCCAGGTACGCCTCGGCCTTCCGGGCGATGTTCCGCGGGTCGCGGCTGTACTGCTCGCCGGTGATCGGGTCGTGGATGAAGAAGTTGATGTTGAGCGTCTTGTCCCGGCGGAAGGGGTCGACACGGGCCGTCGACAGGTCCGCACGGAGTGCCATGTCAGACTCGTGGATGGCCTGGAAACCGCGGATGGACGAGCCGTCGAAGGCCAGCTCCTCGTCCGGGTCGAACACGTCCGCCGGAATCGTGAAGTGCTGCATGACACCGGGAAGGTCGCAGAATCGGACGTCTACGAACTTGACGTCCTCGTCCGAGATGAACTTCCGAGCATCGTCGGCGTTCTGGAACATCCAACTCCTCCTAGCCCGGCCGCGGTGGAACCGGGTTTGCATCGGTGGCGCAGTCCATGTGTGGTGGCGCGCTGGACCCGACCATAGGGAGTCGGGATTTCCCGAGCATGACCCATTTGTTTCACCCAGGTTAACCGGATCGTGGCCACTTGGTCGCCCCGTCGCGGACCTGTCCGTGGGGGTACGACCCACCTCGACGTGCGGCGAAGGCCCCGCCGGAAGGGGTACGAGAGGGCTCGCAGTACCGTTGTCGGGTGGACAACAGGCAAGCAATCGGATCCTGGCTCTCCGGGCCGCGCGCCGCGGCCGAGGACATGGGCATCGACTTCGGGTACCGGGGCGAGCGGCTGGGGCTGCCCGAGAACGGTCCGGGGTCCATCGCGCCACCGGGGCGCCGGATCGGCGCCCTGTTCATCGACTGGGCGCTGTGCATGCTCATCGGATACGGACTGCTCTCCGGCGGTGACGTCCAGACGGCCGGCAACTGGGCGCTGGGCGTCTTCTTCGTCCTCAGCGTGCTGACCGTCGGCACGGTCGGCTCCACCCCCGGCAAGCTGCTGATGCGGCTGCGCGTGATCAGCGTGAGCGGTACCCGCCTGTCGCTGTGGCGGGTGGCGCTCCGCAGCCTGCTGCTCCTGGTCGTCATCCCCGCGGTGATCTGGGACGGCGACACCCGCGGCCTCCACGACCGGCTCTCCGGGGCGGTACAGGTCCGGATCTGAGACGCCGGATGGCGGCCTGGGCCGCAGGTCCGGTGGCCTTGGGGGCGCACTGACGCGTGTGGGGCCGCGGGGAGCCTGCCGGCGCCCACGGTCCCGCGGGGCCCGCTTGGCCTCCTTGGGCCGGGGCGGGGCCCCGCCTGGTCTGAGAGCGGCTCTCAGGGCGCCCTGCGGCCCGTCTGGGGTCTCTGGCGGCCATGCGTCCCCGTATCCGCGACATGGCTCGGGTACGCACCCCACGTCGCGGTACGGGCGGTGCCATGCCCGGTCGCCGAGCAGCGCGCCGTACGCCGGCGGGGAGCGGGAGTCCGCCCGCACCCTGTCGTCAGGGAAGCGGCGGCAGCGGGCATACGGACGAGGGCGGCCCGGGACCTTTCGGTCCCGGGCCGCCCTCGGTTTCGTCGCTGGGGGTCAGCGCCCCTTCGGCATGCGCATGCCCTTGGGGAGCGGGCCCTTCGGGATCGGCATGTTCTTCATCAGGTCGCCGAGCGCGCGGAGCCGGTCGTTGACCACCGTGACCTGGGCGCCGGGGAGGACTCGCGGCAGCTTTAGCAGGGTGGTGCGCAGCTTCTTGATCGGGACCTGGCCCTCTTCGGTGCCCACCACGATGTCGTGCACCGGCACGTCGCCGACCACCCGCGTCATGCGCTTCTTCTCGGCCGCCAGCAGGCCCTTGAGCCGGTTGGGGTTGCCCTCGCCGACCAGGACGATGCCGGCCTTGCCGACCGCCCGGTGGACGACGTCCTGGTTGCGGTTCATGGCCACCGCGGGGGTGACCGTCCAGCCGCGGCCCACGTTGTCCAGCACCGCCGCCGCGGCGCCCGGCTGGCCTTCCAGCTGGCCGAACGCGGCCCGCTCGGCGCGCCGCCCGAAGACGATCGCCATGGCCAGGAAGGCCAGGACGAAGCCCAGGATGCCCAGGAAGATCGGGTGGTCGATCCAGAACCCGATCGCGAGGAAGGCGCCGAAGACGACGATGCCCACAGCGGCGACGACCAGGCCGACCTTGGAGTCGACCTTCTTGGTCATCTTGTAGGTCAGGGCGATCTGCTTAAGTCGCCCGGGGTTCTCGGTAGATTCCTGCCTCGCCATGTAGCGAAGTTTACGTGTCCTGGGGAGTCCGGGCAGACACGGCCTCCAGGACGTGCTGGGCTTCCCGGCGGTCCTCGGCTCGGCGCCGGTCCTCCAGCACCGAGGCCCAGGCGTTCCGGCGGGCCCGGCGCTGCTGGCCGCCGAAGAGCAGGCCCTCGACGAGGAGCAGCGCTTCGGTCACGGAGGGCGGACGAACGGGAGCGGCCTGCATGGCGTGATCCCCCTCGGGAGTAGCGGAAGGAGCACCGGGCGGCGGCGGTGGCCGTGCCCAGCGCGTGCCTTAATCGTTACCCAAAGGTGTTACCAGTGCGTGACCGGGCGGTCAAACGCTGATGAAACGTCAATCCGGCCCGCGCACCCGCCCCTACCAGGGCAAGTGCGCGGGCCGGATGGCTGCGGTGTGCCAGGCCTCACACGGCCTGGTGGGTGACGGTGGTCACTCCCTGTGCGGAGTCGCCGGCCGCACGCTGCTCGATCGCCTGCTGGTAGAGGCGCCCGGCGCGGTACGAGGAGCGGACCAGCGGACCCGACATCACGCCGGCGTAGCCGATCTCCTCGGCCTCCTCCTTCAGTTCCACGAACTCCTGCGGCTTCACCCAGCGGTCGATCGGGTGGTGGCGCACCGAGGGCCGCAGGTACTGGGTGATGGTGATCAGCTCGCAGCCCGCGTCGTACAGGTCCTGCAGCGCCTGGCTGATCTCCGCGCGCTCCTCGCCCATGCCCAGGATCAGGTTGGACTTGGTGACCAGGCCCGCCTCGCGCGCCCGGGTGATGACCTCCAGCGACCGCTCGTAGCGGAAGCCGGGGCGGATGCGCTTGAAGATCCGCGGCACCGTCTCGACGTTGTGCGCCAGCACCTCGGGGCGGGACGAGAAGACCTCGGCCAGCTGCTCCGGGTTCGCGTTGAAGTCGGGGATCAGCAGCTCGACGCCGGTGTCCGGCATCAGGGCGTGGATCTGGCGGACGGTCTCCGCGTACAGCCAGGCACCGCCGTCCTCCAGGTCGTCGCGGGCGACGCCGGTGATGGTGGCGTACTTCAGCTCCATCCGCTGCACGGACTCGGCCACCCGGCGCGGCTCGTCCCGGTCCAGGGCCTGCGGCTTGCCGGTGTCGATCTGGCAGAAGTCGCAGCGCCGGGTGCACTGGTCACCGCCGATGAGGAAGGTGGCCTCGCGGTCCTCCCAGCACTCGAAGATGTTCGGACAGCCCGCCTCCTGGCACACCGTGTGCAGGCCCTCGCGCTTCACCAGACCCTGCAGTTCGGTGTACTCGGGGCCCATCTTCGCCCGGGTCTTGATCCACTCGGGCTTGCGCTCGATGGGGGTCTGGCTGTTCCGGACCTCCAGACGCAGCATCTTGCGTCCATCGGGTGCGACAGCGGCCACGTCCGGCTCCCTACGACTTCGATTCTTCGGCGCACCCCAGGGTACGCCCATGATTTCGCACGTTCTTACGACCAGATCATCCCTGGCCCCACGTTGGGCCCAACCTCCGGCCCGGTGCGCGCATTCCCCGGGCCGGATACCGGACGGGTGCCCGTCGCGGGGAAGTGCGCGGCGGCGCCTCACACGGCGCGGGGCAGCGGCTCGGTGGACGCCAGGACCGCGCGCAGGTGCTTCTCGATCACCGGTGCCACCTCCTGCACGGTCACCTCCCGGCCCAGCTCGTTGGAGAGCGAGGTCACACCCGCGTCGCGGATGCCGCAGGGCACGATCCGGTCGAACCAGGTGTTGTCCGGGTTGCAGTTCAGGGAGAAGCCGTGCATGGACACGCCCTTGGCGATGCGCACGCCGATCGCCGCCACCTTGCGGTCCTCCCGGCGCTGTCCGGCGTTGGACGGGGCGTACTCCGGACCGTTCAGCCGCGGGTCGAACTCCTCGTCGGCCAGGCGCGGGTCGAAGTCCAGCTTCAGGCCGCCCAGCGCGGCGCGCTCCTTGGCCGGCATGTCCTCGCCAAGCACCCACACCCCGCTGCGGCCCTCGACCCGGGTGGTCGCCACCCCGAACTCCGCGCAGGTGCGCAGCAGGGCCTCCTCCAGCCGCCGGACGTGCGCGATCACGTCGACCGGGCGGGGCAGCTTGAGGATCGGGTAGCCGACCAGCTGGCCGGGGCCGTGCCAGGTGATCTTCCCGCCGCGGTCCACGTCCACCACCGGGGTGCCGTCCAGAGGGCGCTCACTGTCCTCGGTGCGCCGCCCGGCCGTGTACACCGGAGGGTGCTCCAGCAGCAGGCAGGTGTCCGGGATCCGGCCCTCGAAGCGGGCGGCGTGCACCCGGCGCTGCTCCTGCCACGCCTCCTGGTACTCCACGGCGTCCGCGCCGAACCCCAGGTGGACGAAGCGCAGCTCGCCGTCGTACGCCGTGCCCGCGTCCTGTAGCGGATGCCCCATGGCCGTCAGCTCCTCACCGAACCGATGTTCCTCGCGACGCCGTGCCCGGGGTCTCCGCGGCAGCCGATCGCACCACAGCCACTCTACGACCGCGCCGGAAAACCCAGGCCGCGGCCCGAGGCTCGACCGGAGCCGCCCGGAGCTGACCGGAGCCGACCGGGACGGACCGGGACGGACCACGACGGACCGAGGCGGACCGAGACGAACACAAGCCAGATCCGGACGTCCGCCTTCCGCCTCCTGCTCACACGATCGGATGAATGCGGGTCAGAGGGGGCGATCGGGCCGGTGCGGAAGGCTACATTCGCGCCGTTCCACAGAGCGATCAGGGAGACCGGCAGGCTGATGACGGACCGACCCCAACAGCGCATCCCCAACCGTCAGCTCGCCGCGCTCATTGCCGAGGCAGGCTTCTCCAACGCCGGGCTGGCCCGGCGGGTCGACCAGCTCGGCCTGGAGCACGGGTTGGACCTGCGTTACGACAAGACCTCGGTGACCCGCTGGCTCCGCGGCCAGCAGCCGCGCGGCACCACCCCGGCGCTGATCGCCGAGGTCTTCACCCGCAGACTGGGCCGCCGGCTGTCCGCCCAGGACCTCGGTCTGGACGCCTGCGCACCGGTCTACGCCGGGCTGGAGTTCGCGGCCACGCCCGAGGAGGCGGTGGACATCGTCAGCGGGCTGTGGCGGAAGGACTCCGGCAACCACGCCGAGCTGCGCAAGATCGCCTTCACCCCGGCCGGCCTGGTGGTGCCCAGCCGCGACTGGCTGATCGGGCGCCCCGACGAGCGGGTGGCCCGCGGCGAGCCGGTGCCCGATCCGGTCGCCCGCCGCGCGGAGCCGCCGCGCGGGCCGGAGACCGCCCGGGTGCCCGCCCAGGGCCGGCCGGGGGTGCCCCGGCAGCGGCAGATGAGCATCGAGTGCGGGCCCAGGCAGCGGGTCACCATGGGCGACATCGCGGCCCTGCGGTCGGTCGGCGAGCTGTTCCGCACCCTGGACCAGAGCTACGGCGGCGGGCACGCGCGGCAGGCCCTGGTGCGCTACCTGGAGCACGAGGGCGAGCCGATGCTGCGCGGCAGCTACACCGAGGCGACCGGGCGGCGGCTGTTCGGCGCGGTCGCGGACCTGACCCGGCTGGCCGGCTGGACCTCCTACGACATCGCGGCGCACGGACTGGCGCAGCGCTACTTCGTGCAGGCCCTGCGGCTGGCCCAGGCCGCCGGGGACCGCGCCTACGGGTCCTATGTGCTGATCACCATGAGCCGGCAGGCGGTCTACCTGGGTCACGGCCGGGAGGCCGTGCAGCTGGCCCGGGTGGCGCAGCAGGGCGTGGGCGGCGGGGCGCCGCCGGTGGTGCAGGCGCTGCTGCACGCGGTCGAGGCGCGCGGCCACGCGGTGCTGGGGGACGTACGGGCCTGCACCACCGCGCTGGCCCGCGCGGAGCGCACGCTGGAGACCTCGCGGCCCGGCGACGACGTCCCGTACTGGGCCCGCTTCTTCGACGAGGCGCAGCTGGCGGACGAGTTCGGGCACAGCTTCCGGGACCTCCAGCAGTACCGGGCCGCCGCCCAGCACGCGGAGCGCTCGCTCCAGCTGCGCGGCACCGGGTACGCCCGCAGCCGGCTGTTCTGCCGGGTGGTGCTGGCCACCGCGCGGCTCGGGCTGGGCGAGCTGGAGCAGGCGTGCGCGCTGGGCGCCGAGGCGGCCCAGCAGGCGTCCGAGATGCGGTCGGCGCGGGCGGTGGAGTACGTGCGCGACTTCGAGCGCCGTCTGGAGCCGTACCGGGACGCGGCCCCGGTGCGCGGCTACCGGGAGCGGGTCGCGGCACTGGGGTGACGGCCGACGGGCGGCGGCCCGTGGGGGCGCCGACGGGTGCGGTGGTGGTCGGGGGAGCGGGCCGGCGGCCGGGCGAGCGGTGCGGCGGGCCAGTGCGCGGTATGCCCGGTGCTGCGGGACGGTCGCCGGGCGCCGTTGCCCCGCACCGTCTGGTCCACCGGTTCATCGCGAGTCCGCATGGGGCCGGCACGGGGCCACCGCCGGGTCAGGCCGCGGTGGAGAGCGGGGTGTCCTCGGTGGCCGGGGCGAGGCCGAAGTCGCGGAGTATCGCCCGGGCGGCCCGGCGGCCGGAGAACAGCGCGCCCTGCGCCGTACTGGTGTCGCGGTGGTCGCCGCACACATACAGCCCGGACAGCACCCGCACCGGCCGGCGCGGATCGTGCGGGGCGGGCATGGCGGGGATGGCGTACGGGTCGTGGTGGAGGCTCAGCAGCTCCCAGCCGGTGGTGGAGGTGTCGTAGATCCCGGAGAGCTGGGCGCGGACGGCGCGATCCAGCTCGGCCGGCGCGATGCCCGCGGCGGCGCCCAGCACGGTGGAGGTGACCAGCACCCGGCCGGGCGGGGTGCGCGAGGGGTCGACCTCGCTGGTGACGGTGGTGTGGGCGACCGGGCCCCGGCCGTCGGCGGCCAGGATCAGCGCGGGTTCGCGCAGCGGCGGTCGGTCGGCGGTGTGGTGCAGCACGGTGACCGGGTGGAAGGACGGCACCCGCAGCCCGGGGAGTAGACCGGCGGCGGTCCGCGCCCCGGTGGCCACCACCACCGACCGGCAGCCGAACTCGCCGTGTTCGGCGGTGGCCACCGAGGTGGTGGAAGCGGCGATGACCTCGACGCCGGTACGGACCGTGTCCCGCGGCAGCGCGGCGGCGAGCAGTTCGGGCAGGGTGGCGGCGCCGCCGGCCGGCAGGCAGAGCCGGCCGCGGGCGTAACCCCGCAGCACCAGATCGGCGCAGCGGCTGGAGGTGGTGAGTTCGGGATCGCCGAGCAGGGAGACCAGCAGCGGGCGCAGAAAGGTTTCGATGGCCCGGGACGGCAGCCCGCGACCGGCCAGGGTGGCGCCGACCGGCCGGTCCGGACGGTCCAGCAGTCGGCTGGCGGGCTGCCCCGCCAGCCGGCGCAGCGCACCGCTGAGCCGTGCCTGGTCGAGGGCGCCGCCCCGGGAGGTGCGAGCGGCGGTCGCCAGAGCGCGCGCGGTAGTGAGTGCGCCCCTTGTGCTCCGGGTGGCACCCACCCGCCGGGTGCGGCCCTCGCTGTGCACCAGCACCCCCGGGGCGAAGGGGCGCAGTACCAGCCCGTCCAGGCCCGGGGTGCGGCGCAGCTCCGGGAACGAGGTGAGGAGCGGCTGGCCGGTGCGGTCCAGGCGGAAGCCGTCCAGCTGATCGGTTGCCATCCGGCCGCCCACCCGGGGCTCGGCTTCCAGGACGGTGACCGTCAGCCCCGCGCTGGTCAGCTGGTGGGCGGCGGACAGGCCGGCGAGTCCGGCCCCCACGATGACGACATCTGAACAGTGCGCGCGCTCGAGCACGGGCCCTCCCCGGGGTGGATGCGTCGGCTTGCCGGGCTGATGCCCCAACCGACCGCCGGAATACGTGCGTTGACCCGACGGTAAGGACCGATCCGGGGCCGGCCAGTCGCGCGTCGCCCGGAGCACGGGAGCACACCCGGTCGCACGCCCCGCACGAATGTGCGGTTCGGTGCGCCGGTTCGGTGCGCGGTCATCCGGTTCGGTGGGTTGGTGGGTGCGCGGGCGTCGTCTGGTCACGGCCGGTGCGGGAGGTGTCGGTGTGAGGCGGTGCCCTGGGTGCGCGAGGATGCGTCGGCTTGCCGGGCTGATGCCCCAACCGACCGCCGGAATACGTGCGTTGACCCGACGGTAAGGACCGATCCGGGGCCGGCCAGTCGCGCGTCGCCCGGAGCACGGGAGCACACCCGGTCG
>NZ_SRID01000680.1 GCF_004684805.1 Streptomyces palmae | reverse complement strand
GGCCGGGGTACGGACCGGGGCGGGCGCAGTGTCGGTGAGCTGACCGCGCTGGCCACCCGGGGAATCGACGCGCTGGACGACTACTTCGCCCGCTATCTGCCGCAGCTCGGGCTGGCCGTGGTGGTGCCCGTGGCGGTACTGGCCCGCATCGCCACCGAGGACTGGCTCTCCACGCTGATCATCGCCGGCACCCTGCCGCTGATCCCGCTCTTCATGGTCCTCATCGGCTGGGCGACCCAGCACCGGATGGACCGCCAGTGGCGGCTGCTGGCCCAGCTCTCCGGCCACTTCCTCGATGTGGTGGCCGGACTGCCCACGCTCAAGGTCTTCGGACGGGCCAAGGCGCAGGCGGCGTCCATCCGGGCGATCACCGCCGACTACCGCCGGGCCACCCTGCGCACCCTGCGGATCGCCTTCCTGTCCTCCTTCGCGCTGGAACTGCTGGCCACCCTCTCGGTGGCACTGGTGGCCGTCGGCATCGGAATGCGGCTGGTCCACGGCGAACTCGACCTCGAGACCGGCCTGGTGGTGCTGATCCTCGCCCCGGAGGCGTACCTGCCGCTGCGGCAGGTCGGTGCCCACTACCACGCCGCCGCGGAGGGGCTGGCGGCGGCGGACCAGGTCTTCGCGGTGCTGGAACGGGAGCCCGCCCCGGACGGTGCGCACCCGGCGCCGCCGGCGGACCGGCCGGACGCGTGGGGCGCCGCGCTGGCGGTCGAGGGGCTGGTCGTCGAACGCCCCGGGCGCCGTGGGCCCGCGCTCGCCGAGACCACCTTCGAGGTGCGCCCCGGCGAGACGGTCGCCATCACCGGTCCCAGCGGCATCGGCAAGAGCACCCTGCTCGACGCGGTCCTGGGCCTGGTCGCCCCCACCCGCGGCCGGGTGGTGGTCGGCGGTACGGACCTGGCCGAGGTCGCCGCGGAGAGCTGGTGGCGGCAGGTGGCCTGGGTGCCGCAGCGACCGCACCTGTTCGCGGGGAGCCTGGCGGACAACGTGCGGCTGATGCGGCCGGAGGCGGACGAGGCGGAAGTCCGGAGAGCCCTGCGGGAGGCCGGCGCGCTGGACTTCGCGGAGGCGCTGCCCGACGGCATCCACTCCGCTCTCGGCGAGGACGGCGCCGGCCTGTCCGCCGGCCAGCGGCAGCGGATCGCCTTGGCCCGGGCGTTCCTGGCGGACCGCCCGGTGCTGCTGCTGGACGAACCCACGGCGAGCCTGGACGGGGAGACGGAGGCGGCCGTGGTGGAGGCGGTGCGCCGGCTGGTCGTCGGCCGCACGGTTCTCCTGGTCGTCCACCGACCGGCGCTGCTCGCCGTGGCCGACCGGGTGGTGACGCTGGGCGAGGCGGGGGTTGTCGTGGGTACGGGGG
>NZ_SRID01000679.1 GCF_004684805.1 Streptomyces palmae | reverse complement strand
CCCGCCCTCCCCACCGGCCGCTCCCCGGCGCGGGATCCGGTGTCCGGTCCGGGCCGGTGGGGCGCCCGCGCCGGGTCATTCGGCGCCCGGCACCGGGTCCACCACCAGGCCCGCCTCGTACGCCACGATCGCGGCCTGGACCCGGTTGCCGACGCCGAGCCGGTCCAGGACGGCGCTCACATGGCCCTTCACGGTCCCCTCGACCAGGTGCAGCCGCCGCGCGATCTCCGCGTTCGACAGCCCCGCGCCCACCAGCGCCAGCACCTCTCGCTCCCGGGCGGTCAGCGCCTCGGTGCGCGCCCGGGCCGCCGCTCCCCGGGCCAGCCGTTCGCCGCCCAGCTCGGCGATGACGTGCCGGGCCACCGCGGGGGAGAGGAAGGCCCCGCCGGCCGCCACCGCCCGGACCCCCGCGAGGAGTTCGTACGGGTCCCCCGACTTCAGCAGGAAGCCGGTCGCTCCGCCGCCCAGCGCACGGGCGATATAGGCGTCCTCGGAGAAGGTGGTGAGCATGGCCACCGCCGTCCCGGGTGCGACCGCGGCAATCTGCTCGCAGGCGGAGAGCCCGTCCAGCCTGGGCATCCGGATGTCCAGCAGCGCCACATCCGGCCGGTGCGCCCGGGCCGCCTCCACGGCCGCCCGCCCGTCGGCCGCCTCCGCCACCACCTCGATCCCCGGGTCCGTGGCGAGGATGGCCCGTACCCCGGCCCGGATCATGGCCTCGTCATCGGCGAGCAGGAGACGTATCGGCCGCAGGGAGCCGGCACCGTAGGAAGGGTTCATCGCGCCAGCCTAGGCAGTCGGTACCGGCGGGCCACCGGCACCGGCCGCCTTCTCAGCGCACCCATTCGCGCCGCTCCTGCTCCACCACCTGGGACACCCCCGCACGGGGGATGACCGCCTTGGAGATCAGCCGCCCGGAACGGAAGCAGAGCCGGAAGTGGTCCACGCTGACGAAGAGTTCGTCGCTGGCCCGGTAGTAGCGGCAGTCCGCCCCGGCGGGTTCGGACGGCATGCTCTCGCTGGGCGGGTCGCTCGCCTCCAACTCCGGAAGGACGCGTTCCACCTTGCCGTAGGGCTCCCCGATGCGCAGGGCCGTGTAGTCCGCCGGGTCCAGCACGGCGTGCGTGCGGGTGTAGGCGTACCAGGCGAACGTCCCGGCCAGCACCACCACACCCGCCGTTCCCGCCACGGTGACCGAGCGCACCAGCCCCCGGCGGGTGGCGCGCCGCGCATGGGCGAACTCACGCGCGGCGCCCGGCCCCGCCTCGGGCGCCGTCGCGGAATCCGGGGCGGAGCCGGAAGCGGCGCGCGGCCCGCGGCGGGCGCCGGCACCGGTGCCGGCGGGGGCGCGGCGGGTGGCGGTGTCCGCCGGGG
>NZ_SRID01000678.1 GCF_004684805.1 Streptomyces palmae | reverse complement strand
GTATGTTTAGATGTTTTCAGCGTAGCTAATCCTGATATTAATTCTGTAAATGTTGGTCCCATTTCTTTTTTTTTTTTCGCGGAGATGTGTATAAGAGACACCCCGTACGCCGTGCCCTTCACCAAGGGCTCGTACGCCGCTCCCGCATCGTCCATACGTCTATGTCCCGTCCATCCCGGTCACCGCTGCGACGCTACAAGCCCGCCCGGCGCCGCCGCCCCTGCCGAACGTCAGGGAGCCGGTCCGCGGTAATCGGGCGACCCGGGTCTCGCGAACGCGCGCGAACCTGGTGGGCGCGTACGGGCGCGATGCGGCGGTTCCGCGGTGCCGGTCTGGTCCGGCTCCTCCCCGCGGCAGGGCGGGCATGGGTACGGCCCCGCAGCTCGGGGGAGGGCGGGGCCGTGGTTCAGGGGCGGATCAGCAGGCGTCCCACCGCCAGGTGCCGGCCTCACGCGTCCAGGACTGCGCCTTCTGCTCGAACTGCGGCACGCCCACGCCGTACGAGACCCGCGCCATGTCACCGCTGATCTGGTCCACCTTGATGTTCTTGACGGTCAGCGAGCCGTAGTCGTTGTGCGCCTGCTCGCCCATGGTGACGAACTGCTCCTTGGTCAGTTCCTTCTTGCAGCGCTCGGACAGCAGGGCGTACCCGGAGGCGTCACCGGTGAACAGGGCCTTGGTGTAGTCGCGCACCGACTGCTCCAGGGCGGCGGTGGCCTGGTCCCCGTCCGACTTCTCGGCCGAGCCGCTCGCGGCGGAGTCCTGGGCTCCGTCGGCCTTCCCGGCCGGGCTGCTCGCGGCGGGCTTGTCCCCGTCGCCGTCGCTGCCCCCGCAGGCGGTGAGCGGCAGGCAGAGCAGGGTGGCGATGGCCGCGGCGGAACGGATGCGCATGGGTGTCCCCTCAACAAAAGGTGGTGCGTGTGGGGGGCATTTGCACTATATCGGTCATGCGAGGTTCCCGACCATGGCGGGCCACCCGATATTAATGCGCTGACCTGCCGAAATCCGACTGCTGCGGGGCGGTACCACTGCTGGAGCGGGCAGACCCCGCGCCCCCACCGGATCGGCGCCGGCCGCTTCGGCGGGGCCGGTCTCTCCGGGCGGGCCCGACTGCCTGGGCGGGCGCCGACCTCTCCGGAGCGAGCGACGACCTCACCGGAGCGGGCGCCGGCCCCTTCGGTGGGGTGGGCGGACCCGCCATGCCCACCCGCGGGGCGGGAAGATCGTGTCCTGATACGGCCCAACCAGGCGACCCGAGCCCATGACGCGCGGTCGGAGGTTTTCCGAGCGGGGCCGCGGGCGTGCCAGGATCGGCAGTGCCATGGATGCCACCTCTGCC
>NZ_SRID01000677.1 GCF_004684805.1 Streptomyces palmae | reverse complement strand
TCAGTGTGTATAAGAGACAGGAGGGCTGGCCGCGGCGATCGGTCTGCGCCGGGTCGGCTGGGAGGTGACGGTCATCGAGCGCTCCGCCGTACTCGGCGACGCCGGGGCGGGCATCTCACTGGCCGCCAACGGCATCCATGCGCTGGACGCCCTGGGTGTCGGCGCGGCGGTGCGCGAGGCGGCGCGGTTCCAGTACACCGGCGGCACCCGCACTCCCGACGGCCGTTGGCTGGCACGTATGGACGGCGCCGCGCTGGAGCGTGCGCTGGGCGCCCCGATCGTGGGGATACCCCGCTCCGCGCTCCACCGACTGCTGCGCGAGGCGCTGCCGCAGGAGGTGCTGGAGATCGGCACCGAGGTGACGGACCTCGACCTCAGCGATCCCGACCAGGCGCGAGTGGTCTGCGGCGACGCCGTCCGGAGCGCGGATCTGGTGGTGGCCGCGGACGGTGTCGGCAGCCGGGCGCGCCGGCAGCTCTTCCCCGCCCATCCCGGCCCCTCCTACAGCGGTTCCACGGTGCTGCGCGCCATCACCGAGCGCCCGGTCGACCTGCGGACCGACTTCGAGCTGACCTGGGGCCGGGGGGCGGAGTTCGGCCATATCGCCTTCACCGACGGCCGGGCCGAGTGGCACGCGGTCCTCAACGCGCCCGCCGAGGTGCGCTACCGGGACCCGCTGTCCGAGGTACGGCGCCGCTTCCGCGGTTGGCACGAGCCCATCGACTCCCTCCTGGCGGCCACGCGCCCGCAGGACGTCCTGCACCACGACATCAACGAGTTGGTCACCCCCCTGCCCTCGTACGTCGTGGGACGTGTCGCCCTGCTGGGCGACGCGGCCCACGCCATGACGCCCAACCTCGGGCAGGGTGCCTGCCAGGCCCTGGAGGACGCGGTCACCCTGGCCGCCGCACTGGCCGCCGCACCCACGGTCGAGTCGGCGCTGGCCCGGTACGACACCGAGCGGCGACCCCGCAGCCAGGCGATCGCCCGGGCCGCTCGGCAGGCCGGCCGCATGGGGCAGCAGCTGAACCGTCCACTCGCCGTCGCCGCGCGCAACACCGCGCTCCGGCTGGCCCCGTCCGGCCTGGCCGTGCGCGCCATCCTGCGGCACGCCGCCTGGACCGCCCCCCAGCTGGGCTGACCGACGGGGCGGGGCCGCCGCCGGGCCGTGTCGGACGCGCGGCGGGCCCCAGGTCGGCCGGAGGTCGGCCGGAGGCACCTCTCCTGAGGCCGCGTGAGGTGCCCGCCCAGGCGCCGGTGAGCGCTCGGGCCCAACTCCGCGAATACGCCGAGGGGGCGGCGTACGCCGACGCGGTGTCGGGTACGCCGCCCCTCGGGAGGGACGGGCCTCGGGCGGAACGGGCCGTGTGTGGGGCGGGCCTCGGG
>NZ_SRID01000676.1 GCF_004684805.1 Streptomyces palmae | reverse complement strand
CCCCTGTCACCCGTCCGCCCCCGCCCGCTGGCCGCCGGTACGGCGCGTGCGCAGACTGGCGGGGTGCGCCTGCGTACCGTGGCCGCCGTGGCCGCCACCACCGTGCTCAGTGCCGGCGCGGCCGCCGTGGCCGCGGGACGGTACGCGAGCGACGCCGCCCTGCGCCCGGAGCCCGGTCGGCCGCCGCCCGAGGACGACCCGCTGACCGTGCACGACATCCAGGACGGGCACATCACCCTGACCCGTACCTTCGCGGCCCTGCGCCCAGGCACCTACGGGCTCACCGGCGAGGGGGCGCACGCCGTGGTGGGGCCGGTGCTCACCGGCGTCCCGCATCCCCCCGACTGCGTGGTGCGCCGGCTGGAGAGGGTCGCGCACGGCACCGTGGCGCCCGGGGCCCGGATGCGGCTCACCCCGCAGGTGTACGTCGGCAATCCGCGGGACGCCCTCGGCATCGACCACGCCGACGTGGACGTCCCCGGCGAGCTCGGCGGACTGCCCGCCTGGTTCGTGGCCGGCTCCCGCGGCACCTGGGTGATCACCGTGCACGGCCTCGGCACCACCCGTGAGCACCCCATGGTGGTGATGCCCTTTCTGCACCGGCTCCACATCCCGGTGCTGGACCTCGCCTACCGGGGCGACGTCGGAGCCCCCCGCCCCACCGGCGGCGTCGGCCACCTCGGCCAGTCCGAGTGGCGCGACCTGGACGCCGCCATCCGGTACGCGGTGCGCTACGGCGCCCAGCGCATCGTCCTGTACGGCTGGTCCATCGGCGCCACCATGGCGCTGCGCGCGGCGACCGACTCAGCACTGGCGGAGCGCGTCACCGGGCTCGTCCTGGACTCGCCGGTGCTCGACCGGATGGCCACCCTCCGCGCCCTGGCCGCCGGCCGGGTCCCGGCCCCGCTGATCCCGCTGGCGGTCCGCGCCGCCCAGGGCAGGGCCGGCCTGCCCGCTCCCTACGGGCTCCCCGAGACGCACCGCGTGGACCCGGCCGCGCTGAACCGGCCGACGCTGATCCTGCACGGCCCCGACGACACCGTCGCACCCTGGGGGCCGTCCCGGGAGCTGGCCCGCCGCCGCCCCGATCTGGTGACCCTGCACACCGTCGCGCGCGCCGCGCACGCCGGCATGTGGAACGTCCACCCGCACGGCTACCAGGAGGCGCTGCGGCGCTTCCTGACACCCCTGATGTAGCCCCGGCGCCCGGCGCGTACCGCCGCTCGGGTAGCGGCCCCGTTCGGCCCGCGGAACCGCCGGACGGGTTCCGATTGGGCTTTCGGGCCGTCAGCGGCAAGACTGCTCCCGTGACGTCCCGTACTCCGCGCGACTCCCGGCTCCGCCTCGTCCGCCACCGGCCGCTGGCCGCCGCACGCCGGGGAGTGGCTCCCCGCGGCTCCACACGTCCCGCCCC
>NZ_SRID01000675.1 GCF_004684805.1 Streptomyces palmae | reverse complement strand
GGCTTCTCCCGGGGCCGGCGGGGGTGCCGCGGTGAAACAAGGGGCTCCTCCTGGGGCCCGCGGGGCGCGCCGCGGTGCACAAGAGGCTCCTCCTGGTGGCCGTCGGCGGGGGCGTACGCCCCCAGCGGGGAGTGGCCCGCTCACGAGCCGCCGGTGTGCACCTGGAAGGCGGCCCGGCGGACGGTCTTGGCGAGCACCGGGTCCGGGTGCGCGGCGGCCAGCGCGACCAGCACCTGCACGGTGCGCGGATGGCCGACCGCCCGCACCTCCTCCAGCAGGGCCGGCACGGTGCCCTGCACGGCGCTCTCCAGATGGCGTACCAGCAGCGGGCTCTCGCCGTGGTCGGCGATGGCCGCCCCGGTGTCCACCCACAACCAGGTGGCCTCGCCGCGGGTGAGCACCCGCAGCGCGTCCTCCGGGTCGCCGCCCTCCAGCTCGAAGAGCCACAGCAGGGCGTACGGGCGCAGCCAGGGCTCCTCGGCGGCCGCGCGCACCGCGGCCTCGGCGGGCGCGCCCACCACCCGCAGCGCCTCGAAGGCCAGTCCGCGCAGCAGGGCGTCGTGCCCGCGGGCGGCGTCCAGCAGCTCGGTGACGGCGCTGCCGACCGGGCGGGCGGCGAGCCAGGCGCGGTACTCGGCGCGGGCCGGTCCGGGGGTGAGCCGGGCGCAGCCGCGGAGCATGTCGGCGGCGGGCTGCTCGATGTTGCCGGCCGGGCTCTGGGCGGCGACGCAGATCTGCTCCAGCTTCACCCACACCGCCCAGTTGCCCAGGGCGGTGAGTTCGGCCTCGCGCCGCCCATCGGCGCCCTCGCGGACCACCAGCGCGCCGACCGAGGCATGGGCGTCCAGGGCCCAGTCCAGCAGTGCCGGCAGCGGCACACCGGGGTCCTGGGCGGGGGCCGGTTCGGCGGGCCGCTCACCGGTGCCCGACGCCTCGTAGGGCACCTCGCAGTGCTGCGTGCGGAGTTCGGCCACCCGCTGTTCCAGCAGGTCCAGCAGGCCGGCCAACGGCACCGGGCCGGCCGACAGCTGAAGCAGCGACAGCAGCTGCGGCACCGCCTCGACCACCTCGGCGACCGCGGTCGGCTCGGCCTCCTCGGGGGCCGGGCGGGCCAGCGTCCAGGCGTCCAGCAGCGCCACCCAGCCGCGCAGTACCGCGGTGTCGTCGTGGTCCCAGGCGTGCAACCGCCACCCCGGCCGGACGGTGTCGCCGTCCGGCTCGACCAGGCCGACCAGCCGGGCCCGGTCCCAGTCGGCGCGCACCTGGTCCGGTGCGGCGCCCAGCGCGGCGGCGGCCCGGGCGACGGCTTCCCTGCCCGGGATGCCCGGCAGGCCCTGCTGGGCGGCGGCCCAGCGGGCCACGGCCACCGCACCGGCCAGTTCGGTCCGGGCCCGGCGGGCGAGTTCGGCGGGCCCCGACCTGTCTCTTATACACACC
>NZ_SRID01000674.1 GCF_004684805.1 Streptomyces palmae | reverse complement strand
GCACCCGCCCCGGCGCCCGCACCCGCACCCGCGGGGCCCGGCGCGCCCGGGGCGGCAAGCGGGGCCGCGCCGTCCGGGGCGGAGGTGGTGGCGGAGTCCGGTGCGCGGGTCATGGTCGCGATCCGGCGCCGACAGGGCCGAGCACGACGGAGGCAGTGCCCGCTCCGCCACTGGCGGGTCCGAGGACGACCGAGGCAGTAGCCGTCACCGCGTCGACAGGCCCGGGCACCCACGGGGCAGCACACACCCCGGCGCCCGCAGGCCCCGGCACGCCCGAGGCCGCACCCGCCCCGGCGCCCGCACCCGCACCCGCGGGGCCCGGCGCGCCCGGGGCGGCAAGCGGGGCCGCGCCGTCCGGGGCGGAGGTGGTGGCGGAGTCCGGTGCGCGGGTCATGGTGCGGATCACCCCGGGGCCGGGGTTCGCCGTACGGGCCCGTGCGACGGAGCCGGACGGGGGGAGCCCGCGGTGGATCCCGGTGTCCGCGGAGGCGGGGAGCCGACCGGCCCGGCTGCGGCCGGAGTCGTTATCCCGGCCCGTACCGCTCCAACAGGCCCCGTTGGCAAGGGCGTGACCGCGCGTCGGCTCGCCTGGAGATCCACCGCGCCGTTAGACTCCCTTCGGGGGGCTTCGCGGCCATGTGTTCCACGCACGCCACCGGTGAACAGCCGGGCCGAGATCAGGAATTCCGCGGTTCAGCGGTCCAGCGTTTCGGCGATGCCAGTGATCGACGAGTTGACGACTCCGGATGTCGGGACGTCGGGATGTCCGACCTCGATATCCGACCGGGGGTCGGTTCTCGTGGACGCGCTCGGGCGGTGCGTGGGGTGTTCCATGACCGGGGTGATGGGCCGTGGCGTACCTCCCGCTCGCACAGCACGGACCGATTCGACGGGGTGACTTCCCAGATGCCCGAAGGCCAGAGCACGACCACCGAAGCACGGCAGCAGTCGGCCGCCGCGGAGCCCGAAGGGGCGGGGCGGCACCGCGGCCCCCGCGCCCTGAGTGAGGACGCACAGGCTCCCGGGCACGGCAAGCACCGGCGCCCGGCGCCGTCCCGCGCCGCCTGAGCGCTCCCGCGCGCCGCATCGCGCTTCCTCCCGCCCGGGGCACGGTGGTCGTACCGCCGCGCCCCGGGCGGGCTTCGGTCAGCCGCCGTGTTTGAGGGCCAGTACGTCGCGGGCGGCGAAACTCTCGCCCGGCGGCCGGCCGGCGAAGTAGGGGGTGAGCAGCCCGTCGAGTTCCTCCACCGTGAAGACCTCCCCGGTGGTGTCGAACCGGGCGGCCACCCTGGGCTGGGCCAGCACGGCCAGCATGCCGCCGTGCACCACGAACAGCCGGCCGTTGATCCCGGCCGCGGCGGGCCCGGCCAGATAGCCGACCAGCGGGGCGACATGCTCGGGGGCCAGCGGGTCGATCGTGCCCGCCCCGTCGCCGGAGCCCCCTGAGCC
>NZ_SRID01000673.1 GCF_004684805.1 Streptomyces palmae | reverse complement strand
GCCCCGACCTGCCCCACCGGCACCCCGAGTCCCAGGCACCGCAGAGGCCGCACAGCCGACACAGTCACCGCAACCCACACGACCCACACAGGTCACTCGGGACACACAGGAGACCCACCTCGCAGGGGCGCCCCAGGACACAGACATCAAGGCGCTCACACGGGCGGCTCGCGAAGTGCGCCGGCGCGGGCGCCGGCGGGTAGCGGTCGTCGGTGTGGCGCTCTCCGACTGCGGCCGGGTGGAGGCAGCCACCCCGTACTCGCTGCACGCCCAGGCCGCTCGCCGCGCCCTCGCCGACTCCGGACTGGAACGTTCGGTGATCGACGGCCTCGCCTCCGCCGGGCTGGGCACCCTGGCTCCGGTCGAGGTCGCCGACTACCTGGGGCTGCGGCCCACCTGGGTCGACTCCACCTCCGTCGGCGGCGCCACCTGGGAGGTGCTGGCCGCCCACGCGGCCGACGCCATCGCCGCCGGCCACGCCCGCGCCGTACTGCTGGTCTACGGCTCCACCGCCCACTCGGACCTGAAGGCCGGGCGCCGCACGGCCACCTGGTCATTCGGTGCCGACGGACCACTCCAGTTCGAGGCGCCGTACGGCCACACGCTGATCTCCAAATACGCCATGGCCGCACGTCGGCATATGCACGAGTACGGCACCACCCTGGAGCAACTGGCCTCGGTCGCCGTCCAGGCGCGCGCGAACGCCACGCACAACCCGGAAGCCGCGTTCCGCACCCCGATCACCGTGGACGAGGTGCTGAACGGCCCGCTGATCGCGGATCCCTTCACCAGGTTGCACTGCTGCATCCGTTCGGACGGCGGCTGCGCGGTGCTGCTCGCCGCGGAGGACTGCGTGCCGGACACCGCGAAGGCGCCGGTCTGGGTGCTCGGATCGGGCAGCTGCGTCTCCCACAACGCGATGTCGCAGTGGGAGGACTTCACCACCTCCCCCGCCGCGCACTCCGGGCGACTCGCGTTCGAACGCGCCGGCGTACGCCCCCAGGACATCGAACTCGCCGAGATCTACGACGCCTTCACCTATATGACCCTGGTGACCCTGGAGGACCTGGGCTTCTGCGCGAAGGGCGAGGGGGGTGCCTTCATCGGGGAGGACCGGCTGACCCTGACCGGCACCCTGCCCACCAACACCGACGGCGGTGGCCTCTCCGCCTGCCATCCGGGGATGCGCGGGCTGTTCCTGCTGGTGGAGGCGGTGCGGCAGCTGCGCGGCGAGGCCGGCGAACGGCAGGTGCGCAAGGCCGGCGGAAGCCTCCCCCGGCTGGCCGTGGCCTCCGGTACCGGTGGCTGGTTCTGCTCCTCCGGCACGGTGGTCCTGGGACGCGACTGAGCCACTGCTCACCTCGGCCCGTACCGTCCGCACCGTCCACGGCACCGCCCCGGAGCACGCCCCCCGGCAGCCCGCCATGCACAGGCCCGCCAGCCCTCCTCCGCCCCGCCGCAGGCCGAACCCGCACC
>NZ_SRID01000067.1 GCF_004684805.1 Streptomyces palmae | reverse complement strand
GTCTCGTACTGCCCCCGCCCATCCACCGCCACCACCCGGAAGCCCGCGGTGGCCAGGGGTTCCAACAGCGCGATGAAGTCCTCCTTGCTGCCGGTGAACCCCGGCACCAGCAGCGCGGTGCCGCGCACCGGCCCCGCCGCGGGGCGGGCGTCATGCATGGCGAACTCCCCGCGCGCGGTCACCAGCCGGGACGCGGTGGCGCAGGACGGGAGGGTGAGGGTCGGCGGCGTACTCATGGTGCGAGGCTAACGGCGAACCGCGCCGCCCTCGCCATACGGCCCAGGCCAAGGGAGTGGCGGCCAAACCACTCGTCTGGATGGCAGTACCGTCGTTATCGGACACCGCGCCGGGAATCCGGCCCAGAATCCAGCGTATGGGAGTAGCCATGACTGCCGAACGGCTTGGCTGGGGGGAACCGCCAGTCGAGGGCTGGACCTATGAGCAGGCCAAGAAGCTGGACCTGCCGTACGAGTTTGAACTGGTGGACGGTGCCATCGTGGTGCGAGGTATGACCAATCAGTGGCACGACATGGTGCGTAACGGCATCTTCGTCGCGTTGTGGAACGCGGTGGTACCGCCCTATCGGGCCGAGGCGGAGCGCTGCATGATGGTCGACGAGTGCAACACGCCCAAGCCGGACGTGCTCGTCTTCGACAAGCGGGACCTCGACGCCTTCACCCTGGAGTGCGTACCGGTGGCCAAGGCCATCCTCGCGGTGGAGGTCGTCTCGCACGGTTCCCGCAGCGATGACCGCTTCCGCAAGCCCGGTGTGTACGCCGAGGCCGGGATCCCCTATTTCTGGCGTGTGGAGCGGGGCCAGGACGACCTTCCCGAGGTGCACGAGTTCTGGTTGCACCCGGAGGCGGGCGTCTACGCGCCCAGCCCGGATCGACCGACCCACGTGGGGACGCTGAAGACCGACATGCCCTACCCCGTGGAGATCGACTTGCGGACGCTGGTGGAGCTGTAGCCGCGCCGAGGACGCGCAAGGGCCCTACCCGCGGGTGCGGGTAGGGCCCTTTCCTACGCGGCTCAGGCCTCCGGAGTGGATGCCGGGGCAGTGGCGGCTGCCTTGGTGGTGCGGCGGCGGCGGACGGGCTTGGCCTCCTCCGCACCGGCCTCCGCACCCTGGGCCGCGTCAGCCGACTTCGCGGCGGCGGCCTTGGTGGTGCGGCGGCGCGGCTTGGTAGCCGGTGCCTCGGCCGCCTCGGCGCCCTCGGCGGTGTCCACCGCGGCTTCGGCGGCCTCGGTGGCGGATGCCGTTGCCTTGGTGGTGCGGCGGCGGCGCGGCTTGGCCGGTGCCTCGGTCGCCTCGGCGCCCTCGGCGGTGTCGACCGCGGCTTCGGCGGCCTCGGTGGCGGATGCCGTTGCCTTGGTGGTGCGGCGGCGGCGCGGCTTGGCCGGTGCCTCGGCCGCCTCGGCGCCCTCGGCGGTGTCCACGGCGGCTTCGGCGGCAGGTGCCGCGGCCTTGGTGGTGCGGCGGCGCGGCTTGGCAACCGGAGCCTCGGCCACCTCCGCGCCCTCGGCGGTGTCCACGGCGGCCTCGGCGGCGGAGGCCGCGGCCTTGGTGGTACGGGTGCGGCGGCGCGGCTTGGCCGGAGCCTCGGCAACCTCGGTCGCCTCAGCCACCTCGGCACCCTCAGGCGCCTTGGCCGCCGCGGCGGTCTCAGCGGACTCGACGGTGTCCAGCACCGCTTCCGCGGCCGGCTTGGCGGCGCGGGTGCGGCGGCGACGCGGCTTGGCCGGCGCCTCGGTCACCTCGACAGCCTCGACAGCCTCGACGGGGTCGGCGGTGGCGACCGCGGGCACCGTCTCGGTGGCCTCGACGGTCTGGACCGCCTGCTCGGCGACCCGGGTCCCGGCGGCCCCGCCGCGGGTGCGGCGACGGCGGCGCGGGGTACGCGGCTCGGCCGGCGCGTCCGCGGGCGCCTCGGCGGCGGCGGTGTCGGCGGCCGGAGCCGTCGCCGCGCCGTCCAGGGCCATTCCGCCGCGGGTGCGGCGGCGCTGGCGCGGGGTGCGGGTGCGCTGCGGGCGCTCCTCGGCCCCGTCACGCGCGTCACGTCCACCGCGACCGCCCCGGCTTCCGCGCTGTCCGCGGCCGCCGGTCTCGCCGAGGTCCTCGATCTCCTCGGCCGCCAGCCCGGCGCGGGTGCGCTCGGAGCGCGGCAGCACGCCGGTGGTGCCCTGCGGGATGTTCAGCAGCTCGAACAGGTGCGGGCTGGTGGAGTAGGTCTCCACCGGCTCGTGGAACGACAGGTCCAGCGCCTTGTTGATCAGCTGCCAACGCGGGATGTCGTCCCAGTCGACCAGCGTGATGGCGGTACCCGACGCGCCCGCGCGGCCGGTGCGGCCGATGCGGTGCAGATAGGTCTTCTCGTCCTCGGGCGACTGGTAGTTGATGACGTGGGTCACACCCTCGACGTCGATGCCGCGCGCGGCGACGTCGGTGCAGACCAGGACGTCCACCTTGCCGTTGCGGAAGGCGCGCAGCGCCTGCTCGCGGGCGCCCTGGCCGAGGTCGCCGTGGACCGCGCCGGAGGCGAAGCCGCGGCGGGAGAGCTGGTCGGCGATGTCGGCGGCGGTCCGCTTGGTGCGGCAGAAGATCATCGCCAGTCCGCGGCCCTCGGCCTGCAGCACCCGGGCGACGACCTCCGGCTTGTCCATCGAGTGGGCCCGGAAGACATGCTGGGTGATGTTCGCCACGGTCGCGCCCTCGTCGTCCGGCGCGGTGGCGCGGATGTGGGTGGGCTGCGACATGTAGCGGCGCGCCAGCGAGATGACCTGGCCCGGCATGGTGGCCGAGAACAGCATGGTCTGACGGGTGGCGGGCAGCAGCTGGATGATCTTCTCGACATCCGGCAGGAAGCCCAGGTCCAGCATCTCGTCGGCCTCGTCCAGGACGAGCGCCTTGACGGCGGACAGGTTGAGCTTCTTCTGGCCGGCCAGGTCGAGCAGTCGGCCCGGGGTGCCGACGACCACGTCGACGCCCTTCTTCAGGGCCTCGACCTGCGGCTCGTAGGCGCGGCCGCCGTAGATGGACAGCACCCGGACGTTACGTACCTTGCCCGCGGTGAGCAGGTCGTTGGTCACCTGCTGGCACAGCTCGCGGGTGGGGACGACCACGAGCGCCTGCGGGGTGTCGGTCAGCTGCTCGGGCTTGGCCCGGCCCGCCTCGACGTCGGCGGGGACGATGACGCGCTCCAGCAGCGGGAGGCCGAAGCCCAGCGTCTTGCCGGTGCCGGTCTTGGCCTGGCCGATGACATCGGTGCCGGCGAGGGCGACCGGGAGCGTCATCTCCTGGATGGGAAAGGGGGAAGTGATGCCGACGGCCTCCAGGGCCTCGGCGGTCTCGGGGAGAATTCCCAGCTCTCGGAAAGTGGACAGGATGCTTGCCTCTTCTGTGAGACGCGGCACGAGGCGGCGGAGGGGGTCGCGTACCGCGCCGAAGTGTGCGCCGGCCATGGGGAGGCCGGACGACGCGGGACCACTGCCTTCGCTCTAGCGCTCATGCCGCGAGCGGGTCCCTCCTGCTGTGCGTACGTCTGCATACGCGCCGCTCGGAGGGCGGTCGGTTTGGAGCCGATCGGGCCACCGACCGGGCATCCGCATTCGTGGAACAACCCGCCGATACTCGACGGGTGCATTACCACTGTACCCCGGATGCGCGCAGGTGTGACCGGGCAGCTGGACGGAAAACCGACGGGAGCGAGTCTGACCAGGACCTTCCCCGGGGCGGGGAGCGGACTATTGTGCGCTCCATGGAGACGCCCGACACGCCCAAGACACCGTCCGCCGAGACGCCCGAGGAGACCGCCGCCGAGCACACCGCCGAGGCCGAGCAGCCCGCCGACGAGGCCACCGGCATCGCCGCGCAGGACTGGGCGCAGGCATCCGCCGATCCGCAGTACCGGGCCGCCGTGGTGGACCTCCTCGGCGCCCTGGCCTACGGCGAGCTGGCCGCGTTCGAGCGACTCGCGGAGGACGCCAAGCTGGCCCCCACGCTGGATGACAAGGCGGAGCTGGCGAAGATGGCGTCCGCCGAGTTCCACCACTTCGAGCAGCTGCGGGACCGGCTGGCGGCCATCGGCGAGGACCCGACCCAGGCGATGCAGCCGTTCGCCGCCGCGCTGGACGAGTTCCACCGCCAGACCGCTCCCTCCGACTGGCTGGAGGGCCTGGTCAAGGCGTACGTCGGCGACTCGATCGCCAGTGACTTCTACCGCGAGGTGGCGGTCCGGCTGGACGCCGACACCCGGGCGCTGGTCCTTCGGGTGCTGGACGACACCGGCCACGCGAGCTTCGCGGTGGAGAAGGTGCGGGCCGCCATCGAGGCCGAGCCGCGGGTCGGCGGTCGGCTGGCGCTGTGGGCGCGCCGGCTGATGGGGGAGGCGCTCTCCCAGGCCCAGCGGGTGGTCGCCGACCGGGACGCGCTCTCCACGATGCTGGTGGGCGGGATCGCCCACGGCTTCGATCTGGCCGAGGTCGGCCGGATGTTCTCCCGGATCACCGAGGCGCACACCAAGCGGATGGCCGCCCTGGGCCTGGCCGCCTGAGGCCCCGGCCGAGCCGCCTGTCCCCGGTCCGGCCGCCACGGCCGGACGGGGGAGGCGGCGCCGGTGCGCAGTGTCCGATGCCCGCCCGGGTGGTGACCGACTGCCTCAGGCGGTGGCCGAGGTGGGCGCCAGGCACCTCGAACGGTGACCGAGATGGGGCGCCAGGCACCAGCCTCAGGCGGTGAGCGGGCCGGGCGCCAGGCACGGCCTCGAACGGTGACCGAGGCAGGTGTCAGACACTCGCCTCAGGCGGGGACTGAGCGGCGCAGGCCGCTCTCCGGGCGGATCAGCAGCGACAGGATCGCCACCGTGAAGCCGATCGCGCCGACCAGGGTGGCCGCGGTGTGGCCGGGGCCCAGCACCGCGTGCGTCAGCAGCGTGCCCAGCAGGGCGGCGGCCGGGCCGGTGGAGAGGACCAGGGGACGGGCGGGGAGCCGCCGGGGCAGCCGCCGCATCGCCGCATAGGCGAGGACGAACCCGATCACGGCCGAGCCGAGCGCTTCCCAAGCCAAGACCATGGCGCGTCCCTCCTCAGCGGCCCCGGGCGCCGGTGCGTCCGGTCGTGGCCGTCCTACCCTCCGCGCGGCCGGGGCAACCCTGCCGGGCCACCGCTCCACGAGCCCCTGGGGGCGCCGCGCGAGCCCGCGCGAGGTGCGCGGGGCGCCGTCCCGGCCGCGGGTACCGGGCAGGCGCCGAAACGCGAACGGCGGCGGGGGCCCGTCCACCGGGCCCCCGCCGCCGCACCTGGGCGAGTGGTGCTCAGAGCGCGCTGAAGCCCACCTTGCGCGCGGTCGGCTCGCCGATCTCGACGTAGGCGAGGCGGTCCGCCGGGACCAGGACCTTGCGGCCATGGTCGTCCACCAGGCTCAGCAGCTGCGACGTGCCCGCGAGCGCCTCGGCCACCAGACGCTCGACCTCCTCGGCAGGCTGCCCGCTCTCCAAGGTGATCTCGCGGGGCGCGTGCTGCACGCCGATCTTGACCTCCACGGCTATGTCCCTCCGACGGTCAGTTTTTGGGTGCGCGGCCAGCCGCGCTGTACGCAGCACACATTAGCCCGGTACGGGCACCGGCCGAGCCGGTTGCCCGCACGCCCGCAGCGAACACGGTGCACCGGAGCGTGCCGGGCCCCGGGTGCCGGGTCAGTGGTTCTCGACGCCGTGCAGCGGGAAGCCGGCGATGCCGCGCCAGGCCAGAGAGGTCAGCAGCTGCACAGCGGTGTCCCGGGGGACACCGCTGCCACTGGAGAGCCAGTAGCGGGCGACGATCTGGGAGAGACCGCCGAGGCCCACCGCGAGCAGCATCGACTCGTCCTTGGACAGGCCGGTGTCCTCCGCGATGACCTCGCTGATCGCCTCCGCGCACTGCAGCGAGACGCGGTCCACGCGCTCACGCACCGCGGGCTCGTTGGTCAGGTCCGACTCGAAGACCAGTCGGAACGCGCCACCCTCGTCCTCGACGTAGGCGAAGTAGGCGTCCATGGTCGCCGCGACCCGCTGCTTGTTCTCCGTCGTCGAGGCGAGAGCGGTGCGGACCGCGTGCAGCAGGGCCTCGCAGTGCTGGTCCAGCAGGGCCAGGTACAGCTCAAGCTTCCCGGGGAAGTGCTGGTAGAGGACGGGTTTGCTGACGCCCGCCCGCTCGGCGATGTCGTCCATCGCCGCCGCGTGGTACCCCTGGGCGACAAAGACCTCCTGGGCGGCGCCCAGGAGCTGGTTGCGTCGGGCTCGGCGCGGCAGGCGCGTGCCTCGCGGGCGCGCCTCGGTCTGCTCGATGGCTGTCACGCCGCCTCCCATGGCTTGTTCTGTGCACGGTGCTCACCGCGCACGCCATCGTACTTTTGGGTAACAGCGCCGTGGGCGGTTCGTGCGGAGAATTTCATGGATCCGACGCTGTAGAAAGTCGACAAAAGGTGCAGGTCATCGGTACTCGTCTTCATTGAGTTCGATCACACGCGCCTGTTCGAGGCGGTCGAACTCGGTGGCGGAGGCCAGGTCGGCACCGGTCGGTGGCTCGCCCTGACGCGGGTTGAGCTCGCTGCGCTGCTCGACGCGGTCGCCCTCCGGCGTCTCGGTGCCGGTCTCGGCGGTCTCCGCGGTGTCCAGCTCGTCCGTCTCGTCGAGTTCGTCCATCTCGTCCAGCACCTCCGTCGGGTCCGTGAAGGCGTCGGGGTCCGTGAAGGCCACGGTGCGGTGGGGTTCGGCGGTCATGTGGCTCCGCCCTTCCATGGGTCGGGGGGTCCGACGGCTCGGGGGATGCCCGGTGGAACACCCCTTTGTTACGAGCCTAGGAGAAGCGAGTTCCGCACGCTATGCGGTCTGTGACGGCGAACACACAATCGCGTGCGTGATCGTCTCGTAACATTGCCGCATGTCTTCGACCGAGTCGCCGGATGCCCGCACCGTGCCCGTGGTGCCGCCCGCGCGGTCCGTGCACGTCGGAGCGGGGGAGACGGTGCGCACCGCGAGCCTGCCCGGGCTCAGCCTCACTGTGCGGTCCAGACCGCCGGCTCAGGGGGGCCTGCCGCCGGCCCTCTTCGTGCACGGGCTCGGCGGCTCCTCGCTGAACTGGTCCGCGCTGATGGCCGAGGTCGCCGACCGGGTCGACGGCGAGGCCCTGGACCTGCCCGGCTTCGGGGACTCCCCGCCACCGGACGACGGCGACTACTCGATCACCGGGCACGCCCGCGCGATCATCCGCTACCTGGACGCCTCGGACCGGGGGCCGGTCCATCTGCTGGGCAACTCCATGGGCGGCGCGATCGTCACCCGGGTCGCGGCGGTCCGGCCCGATCTGGTGCGCACCCTCACCCTGATCTCGCCCGCGCTCCCCGAACTGCCGCCGCAGCGCACCGCCCTGCCCACCGGGCTGCTGGCGGTGCCCGGCGTGGCCCGGCTCTTCGTCCGGATGACCCGGGACTGGACCATCGAGTACCGCACCCGGCAGGTGCTGGCCCTCACCTACGGCGACCCGGCCCGGGTCAGCCCGGAGGTGCTCGCCGCCACGGTCGCCGAGCAGGAGCGGCGCGCGGATCTGCCGTACTTCTGGGACGCCATGGCCCGCTCGGCGCGCGGCATCGTCGACTCCTACACCCTGGGCGGCCAGCACTCGCTGTGGCGGCAGGCCGAGCGGGTGCTGGCGCCGACCCTGCTGGTCTACGGGATGCGGGACGCGCTGGTCGGGCACCGGATGGCGCTGCGCGCCGGCAGGACCTTCCGGGATTCCCGGCTGCTCAGCCTGGTCGACGCCGGGCACGTGGCGATGATGGAGTACCCGGATACGGTGGCCCGGGCCTTCGCCGACCTTCTTGACGAGACCAGCGGCAGACCCGGCGATCCGGGCGAGGGGAGCAGTGTGGCGCGTGGGTAAACACAGCGCCCGGGGCAACCGGGACAAGGCCGCCGAGAGCGCGGCCCGGCCCTCGACCCCGGCGGCTCCCGCACCGGCCGCCGGGCACCGCCGACCATCCGAACCTGCCGCACCAGCGCCGGCCCCCGGCTACCGGCCGCCTGAGCAGGCCGCCGGCTATCGACCGTCCGAACCGGCGGCACCCGCACCGACCTCCGGCTACCGGCCGCCCGAGCCACCCCCTGGCTACCGGTCACCCGAACCGGCCGCGCCGGCCTCCGGCTACCGGCCGCCCGAGCAGGCCGCACCAGCCTCGGCCCCCGGCTACCGGTCATCCGAACCGGCCCCCGGCTACCTGCCGTACGACACCGGGGAGTACCCCGTCGGCCCCCTCGACGGACGGCGCCCCCTCGGTCCGTACGACACCGGGGAGTTCTCCCTCGGCTCCGCCGGGATCGGGCCGGTCCCCGACGCGTACGACACCGGTGAGCTGCGGCTGGGGCACTACGACAGCCGGTACGACACCGGTGAACTGCGGCTCGACGGCGGATCGGCGCGCGGCGCCTCCGGTGCGGGCGGTCGGGCCGAGGCGGTCCGCGGCGGCCACCCCGAGCAGCGCGAACCGGGCGGCGGATGGGGCGCACTGGGCGGGGCCGAGGGCGCGGTGCCACCGGCGCCGCGGTCCTCCGATGCCGGTGCCGGTGCCGCCTCCCGGGCCCGGGGACCGCGCCAGGAGTACGTGGAGGCGTTCGACGCGCTGGACGCCCGGCTGCGCCGGCCCCGCACCGCGGAACCGGTGGACCCGGTCGCCCCCGCAGAGCCGTTCGATGCCGCCTCCGGCGTGGAGGCACCGGCTCTGGTGCCCGCGCCCGCCGAGGCCGCGCGCCCCACGCGCGGGGTGGCGGTCAAGGGCCGGACGTTCACCGGGGTGGCCGCCGCCGCGGTGACCACCGTGCTGGCCGTGGTGGTGGCCGGACAGGTCACCGAAGGCGTCAAGGACGACCGGGCCGGATCCCGACCGCACGGCGGCGAGGCGGACCGGGCCGACCGGGCCCCCGCCCGGGGCGATGTGCGGGCCACCCCGCAGCACCCCGGCCGGGCCGCCAAGCCGACCTACAGCGTCCAGATGGCGACCCCCTACCCGCTGGATCCGAAGCTCCAGGGATCCGGCACCTTCCGCACGATCGGCGGGCACGACGCGGCGCCCGGCCGAGGCGAGTTGCTGCGCTACCGGGTGGACGTGGAGAAGGGCCTGCCGCTGGACGGCGACCTGTTCGCGGAGGCCGTCCACAAGACCCTCAACGACGACCGCAGTTGGGCCCACGGCGGCCGGCACACCTTCGAGCGGATATCCACCGGGCGCCCCAACTTCGTGATCACCCTGGCCAGCCCGGGGACCACCGCCGCCTGGTGCGCCAAGTCGGGTCTGGACACCACCGTGGACAACGTGTCCTGCGACTCCGCGGCGACCCCGCGCGTGATGATCAACGCCTACCGCTGGGCACAGGGTGCGAAGACCTTCGGCCAGGACCGGATGCACGCCTATCGGCAGATGCTGATCAACCATGAGGTCGGCCACCGCCTCGGGAGCAACCACGCCATCTGCTCGCAGCAGGGGGCGCTGGCCCCGGTGATGATGCAGCAGACCAAGTTCCTCACCACGGACGGCGTGACCTGCCGGCCCAACCCCTGGCCGTTCCCCAAGGGGACGAGCGTTCCGGGGGCACCCGGCGCGGGAGGCACCACCGGAGGATAGGGGCCACCCACGGAGATCCGCTCCGCCGCGAGGCCCGGATGCCTCCGGTGCCGAACCGCTCCGCGCCCGCCGCCGCGGGAGCGAACGGAGGCCGCCGTTTGACGTGGGGTTCCGCCCGTACCAGCGGAGCCCTTTAACGCATCCAAGCCGGGAAAGTCACGTGCTTTCACCCCTTCTGGTGGTGCGACGGACAACCGTCCGTCGCACCACCACTCCCCGCGCATAACGTGCTTCCGCTACCGGCGCGGTGGTGCCGACAGAGGGATCGGGGGTGCGCGCATGCGTATGGGGTTGCTGGCGAAGGGCGGGCGTCCGTACGCCCCGGGTGCCCCCGGGGGCCGGGCGCCGGGCTTGCGCCGGGCGTGCGGGTCGGCCGGGTGTCCGCGCCCCCCGCTCCCGGAGCCGCATCCGCCCCGCGGGGCGCGGGACGGGGCCGTCTACGCCGTCTTCCTCGGCGCACCGGCCCCGGCCGTCGGTGAGTCCCACCCCGGGTGCGGGTCCTGCGGTCAGGCGGACCGTTTCACCACCACCCTCGCCGCCCGCCCGGCACCCCACCGCGCCGCGTCCCGCCTACCGGCACCCGATGGTTCTCCGGCCGGCAGCCCCCCGCCCACCCGATCGGCACCCGATGGTTCTCCGCCCGCCCGGCCGGCACCCGACGGCTCGCCGCTCGACCGGTCGGCGCCTGACCGCTCCGGGTTCGCGGAGGGTCCCAGATGACCTCGCTCGCCGCACCTCGCCGCGCCCCGCTCCCGGCTCCCTCGGCCGGTCCGGTCGGCCTGGTCTCCCCGCCGGCACCGGTCCCCGGTCCGGGCCTCGCGGTGCCCTCGGTCCGGGACCGTGCGGCGGGCCCCGGCGAGCCGCTGCCCCGGTTATCCCGGACCGGGCGGCTCGGGCCGGCGGTGCGCGGGCCCGTTCCGGTGGTGGCGCCGCGGCGTCGGCACCGCTCTCTCCGTCGGCAGGCGGTCGACCCGCGGGCGACCCCGGTGGGACCGGGGTCGCCCGACCCCACCGCCGCACCCAACAGGGGCCGGGCCGCGGCCCCGCCGATCGAGACCTCGTACCGGCGGGCGCACCCGGCACCGTGGGCCGAGGCGTCGTACGCCCGTCCCCGGGACACCGCCGTCCGCCCCCGGTACTCCGCGGGCAGCGGCCGGGTGCCGGCCGACCGCGGGGGTGGTCCGGGTAGCGGGGAGCAGGGCACCGCGGACGGCCCCGGACCCGAGGCGCCGCCGCCCGGATGACACGCCGGCCACGCCCCGGGCCGCCGCCCCGCACGGCCCGCGCGCGGTCCCCGGCCCGCAACCCGGCGCCGCCGGACCCCCGTACGACCGACCGGCGGGCCGCGCAGCGCCGCACGGCGCCCGGCGAACCGGGCCGCCGCCTTCTGTCCCGTTTCGTTCAGTCCCCGTTCTCACCGTGACCCGATGAGGAGCAACGAAGATGACCGACCACCCCTCCGGAGCGCCACAGGCGTCCGCTCAGCCGCGGGAGGGTGACCGATGAGGGTCCTGCTGCTCGGTTCCAGCGGATATCTCGGCCGCTATGTCGCCGATCACCTGCTGGCCGACCCCTCGGTCCAGCTCACCGCGCTCGGCCGCGGTGATGACGCCGACGTCCGCTTCGATCTGGCCACCGGGAGCCCCGGTGCGCTCACCCGGTTCCTGGACGCCGTACACCCCGGGGTGGTGATCAACTGCGCCGGGGCGACCCGGGGCGGCGCCCGCGAGCTGACCCGGCACAACACGGTGGCGGTGGCCACGGTGTGCGAGGCGATGCGCCGTAGCGGCTGCGCGGCCCGGCTGGTGCAACTGGGCTGCGCCTCGGAGTACGGGCCCTCGCAGCAGGGCTCCTCGACCGCGGAGGACGCGATGCCGCGCCCCGGCGGTCCCTACGGGGTGAGCAAACTGGCCGCCACCGAGCTGGTGCTCGGCTCCGGCCTGGACGCCATCGTGCTGCGGGTGTTCTCGCCCGCCGGGCCCGGCACCCCGGCGGGCTCCCCGCTGGGCCGGCTCGCCGAGGCCATGCGGCGCGCCATGCAGGCCGGGGACAACGAGCTGCGGCTGAGCGGTCTGGGGGTGCAGCGCGACTTCGTGGACGTCCGGGACGTGGCGCGGGCGGTGCACGCGGCCTCGCTGTCCGCCGCCCAGGGGGTGGTGAACATCGGCACCGGGCGTGCCGTGCGGCTGCGCGACGCGGCGGCCGTGCTGGCCCGGGTGGCCGGTTTCGGCGGTTCGCTGCACGAGGTGGACATCCCCGGGTCCCGGCAGCCGTCGCTGCCCGGTCAGCCGAACCCTGGGGCCGAGCACTCCGGGCACGCCCCGGCGACCCCCGCCGCGTACCCGTACCCGGACGGCTGCGGCGCCTGGCAGCAGGCGGACGTGCGGACCGCCCGAGACCGGCTCGGCTGGCGCCCGCGGATCGCCCTGGAGGAGTCCTTGGCGGACATCTGGATGGAGGCCGCCTGCCGCATCTGACCACGCGGTTTCCGGCGGCGGACGGCCGCCGGACCACGCTGCCCGGGTGCTGGGACGCATTCGTCTCGCGGAGCGGACCGGGTGTCTCGGAATGAGATGGGGCGTGGCAGTGTTACGGAAAGAAACAACCCATGCTCCCTCTTCCTACGGAGTTCCCGTGTCGCTGCCACCCCTGGTCGAGCCGGCTGCCGAGCTCACCGTCGACGAGGTCCGCAGGTACTCCCGCCACCTGATCATCCCGGACGTCGGGATGGACGGGCAGAAGCGGTTGAAGAACGCCAAGGTGCTCTGCGTGGGCGCCGGCGGCCTGGGCTCGCCCGCCCTGATGTACCTGGCCGCGGCCGGTGTGGGCACCCTGGGCATCGTGGAGTTCGACGAGGTCGACGAGTCGAACCTGCAGCGCCAGATCATCCACAGCCAGGCGGACATCGGTCGCTCCAAGGCGGAGTCCGCGCGCGACTCCGTGCTGGGCATCAACCCCTATGTGAACGTCGTGCTGCACGAGGGCCGCCTCGAAGCCGACAACGTCATGGAGATCTTCTCCCAGTACGACCTGATCGTGGACGGCACGGACAACTTCGCCACCCGCTACCTGGTCAACGACGCCTGCGTGCTGCTGAACAAGCCGTACGTGTGGGGCTCCATCTACCGCTTCGACGGGCAGGCGTCCGTGTTCTGGAGCGAGCACGGCCCCTGCTACCGCTGCCTCTACCCGGAGCCCCCGCCGCCGGGCATGGTGCCGTCCTGCGCCGAGGGCGGCGTGCTCGGCGTGCTCTGCGCCTCCATCGGCTCCATCCAGGTCACCGAGGCCATCAAGGTGCTCACCGGCACCGGTGAGCCGCTGGTCGGCCGCCTGATGATCTACGACGCCCTGGAGATGAGCTACCGCCAGGTCAAGGTCCGCAAGGACCCCGACTGCGCGGTCTGCGGCCCCAACCCGACCGTCACCGAGCTGATCGACTACGAGGCGTTCTGCGGCGTGGTGTCCGAGGAGGCCCAGGAGGCCGCCGCCGGTTCCACCATCACGCCCAAGCAGCTCAAGGAGTGGATCGACGACGGCGAGAAGATCGACATCATCGACGTCCGCGAGCCGAACGAGTACGAGATCGTCTCCATCCCCGGCGCCCGGCTGATCCCGAAGAACGAGTTCCTGATGGGCAACGCCCTCCAGGACCTGCCGCAGGACAAGAAGATCGTCCTGCATTGCAAGACGGGTGTCCGATCCGCGGAAGTGCTGGCCGTGCTGAAGTCCGCCGGCTTCGCCGACGCGGTCCATGTGGGCGGCGGCGTGATCGGCTGGGTCAACCAGATCGAGCCGGAGAAGCCGGTCTACTGATCACCGGTCCGGCTGACCAGCAAGACCGAGGAAGCCCACGGCTCTGACCAGTTCAGATGCCGTGGGCTTCTGTGTCCGCCGTTCCCCCCGTGGTTCCCCGGACGGTCCGGTACGCGTCTGGCACGGGCGCCTGCGGGGCATCAGACCCGGGTCCGGCGCTCGGAAGGCACTGGGTGAGGCGCAGAGCCGCGGCAGGACGGGCGAGGAGACGGAGAGACCGCACGGCCCGCGTGGAAGCCGGGCGACGCGAGCGGACCCGGCCGCGATGATGTGCTGTTGCCGGGCTGTGGCCGCGGTGATCTACTCGAAGAAGGCCCGCCTCGCATGGAGATCCCCAACCTGATCAACCGTTGCTCCAACGGAGACCGCGCCCGCGGGCTGGTCACCGAGTCGGACGGCAGCATGACCCTCCATCTGCGGTCCCACTCACCAGGACCCGACTGGGAGAACAACTGGTTGCCCACACCACAGCAGGGCGTCTGGTTCGTCGCGCCGTGCATGTACCCGCCGCGCCCCGCAGCCGTGGACGCGTGCCGGCAGTGTCCGCCGATCAACCGCGTCCGCTGACCGGTCGGCGTCCCTTTCCCGCCCTTCGTCGCGCGGCCCGAGTGCCGTGCAGTTCTGGGAGCGGTCCCTGATGGCTGCTGAGCGTTCCGCCCGGCGGCTGGTGGCCGACTGGGTGCCCGGCTACCGGCGGGAGTCGCTGCGCGGTGACGTACTCGCCGGCTTGACGGTGTGGACGTTGATCGTGCCGGAGGCGGTGGCGTATGCGGAGATCGCCGGAGTACCTCCGCAGAACGCCTTCTACGCCGCGCCGATCGCTCTCGTGGCCTACGCGTTGCTGGGGAGTTCGCGGTTTCTGATCGTGGGGGCGACGTCAGCCGCGGCCGTGCTCTCGGCGTCCACCGTCAACGGTGTCAGTGGTGATCCGGGCGCCGCCGTCGGGCTGTCGGCGGCGCTGGCGTTGATCGTCGGCGGGGTACTGGTGGCAGCCGGCACGGCTCGGCTGGGGTTCTTGACCAACTTTCTGGCGGAGCCCGCCCTGGTGGGTTTCCTCTTCGGCATGGCGTTGACGATCATGGTGCGGCAGGCGGGGAAGATCCTCGGTGTCTCCAGCGGGGAGGGCGACTTCTTCCAGCGCCTGGCGAAGCTGCTGACTCAGGCGAGTAACTGGTCGTGGACCACGATCACCGTCGGCGTGTCCGCGGTGGTCTCGCTGCTGCTGCTCGAGCGCCTCCTGCCGCGCCTACCGGCCTCGTTGGTCGTGCTGGCCGTTGGACTGCTCCTCTCCCAGGCCCTGCACCTGCATGCTCATGGGGTGGAGACGGTGGGCAAAATCCCCGCGGCCGTGCCGGTCCCCCATCTGCCCGGTATCCCGTCCGCCGACTGGGCCGAACTCGCCGGTGGCTCTCTCGGGGTGGCGCTGGTCGCCTTCGCCGAGTCCTACAGCATTGCCGGCCGCTTCGCCCGCCTCCACGGCGACGAGGTGGAGGCCGACCGCGAGATGGTCGCGGTGGGCGCGGCTAACCTCGCGGTCGGCTTCTTCCGCGGCTTCGCGGTGTCCGGCAGCGCGTCGCGCAGCGCGGCGGCCGAGGGCGCGGGCGGCCGCAGCCCGATGGTCTCCCTGGTCGCAGCAGTACTGGTACTGCTTACCGGGGCTTTCCTGACCTCGTTGTTCACCCCGCTTCCCGAAGCGGTGCTGGGGGCGATTGTGATCGTCGCCGTGAAGGGCTTCCTGCGCGTCGGGGAATTGCGCCGCTACGCCACGCACGACCGGCCCAGCCTCTGGATCGCCCTGACCGCCCTGATCGGCGTTCTGGTGTTCGACCTGCTGCCTGGGCTGCTGCTCGCGGTACTGATGTCACTGCTGCTGTTCATCGCCTATTCCAGCATTCCGCGCGTTGCGGTCCTGGGCCTGCTGCCCGACACCAGCATGTGGGGTGACCTGCAGGAGCACCCACGAGCCGTGGCCGCACCGGGAATCCTCGTGGCCCGGCCGGACGGCGCGCTCTTCTTCGGCAACGTCGATCGCGTCCGCTCGGCCGTGAAGGAACTGGTGGCCGCGTCCGACGCCCTGCCCCGCGCCGTGGTGGTGGACCTGACGGCGAGCTACCGGCTCGGCCTTCCCGTCCTGGATACCTTGGCGGACCTCGCCGCGGATCTCGACCATCAGGGAGTCGAGCTGCATCTGGCCCGGGTCCGGGCCCGCCCCACGCGCTCGCTGTCCCGGCACCCGCTGCACGCGACCCTCAGCCCGGAACGCCTCCACACCACCGTGACGGAGGCCGTGAACGCGCTGAGTGGCGGGCGGTGAGGCCGAGACGACCCTGCTCATCGCCGCCCTCGAACGGGAGGCCAGGGGGACCGTCCGTCATGACCTGCCGGGCCGGTTGCCGGGTTGCGGACGCGGTGATCTACTCGAAGGAGTAGGTGCCTTGGAGCCCTCGGCCCGGTTAACCCATGGAGCATGGCGCAGAACGCCGCCCTTCGGTGTGCACTGGGAAAGCCGGGACGCGTCGTCGAAGGTTCTGGCTTCCTCAGCTCGCGTGGTGGCCACAAGCCGTGCTGTCCAGCCCCATGAGAGGAGTGCGGCAATGGAATCCTCAGCTACTGGCACCCGTCCCATACAACGCCTGCGGCACGATCTCGCCGAGGCGGCAACCGGTATCGGTCAGGCGGCGGCGGCCACCGGAAAGGTCACCGCGGCTGCCGTGCGCCACCCGGGGGAGACCATCGACCGCGCCAGGAAGATGACGCGGGCCCTGCCTGTGGCATGGCACTCGGTGAAGCCGACGCTGACCGGCCGGATGGACGACTGGCGCCGCGAGTACGCGTACACACTGGGGCAACAGGCCTTCGTCTACGGCTTCCCCTACATCTACAACGCCGTCCTCCGCCACCGCTGGGTGACCCAGAAGCCCGAGACGGAAACGACCCCCTACGCGCCTGTCAACCACTTCTGGCATGCGAGCAGGCTCTGGGACGCCTCGGACCGGGAGGGTGTGTCCCCTAACAACGACACGCTGTACTCCTGGGCGTGGGTGGACCTGCGCGAGGAGCCCCTCATTCTCTCGCACCCGGACATGGGCGACCGCTACTTCACCTTCGAACTGGTCGCCTTCACCTCCGACAACTACGACTACGTGGGCATGCGGGCGACGGGATCGGAGGCCGGTGACTTCGCCCTCATCGGCCCGGACTGGACCGGCGACCTCCCGCAGGGGGTGCGCCGCACGGCGACCGCCCCCACCCCGTGGGTCCTGGTGGTCGGGCGGACCCTCGTGGAGGGCGTGGACGACCTCCCGACCGTCCACGCGCTGCAGCAGCAGTACCGGTTGACGCCGCTCCACCTGTTCGGCAAGGAGGGCGTCACACTCCCGGAACGCCGAGACGTACCGGTACCGGCCGATCCCGCCCAGGATCCGCTCGGGCCGTGGAAGACGCTCAACGCGGTGCTGGCCGAGAACCCTCTGCCGAAGCACCACGATGTCCTGCTCCGGCAGTTCGCGGAGATCGGCATCGGCCCGGGGATGGACGTCGAGGCACAACCGGAGCCGGTGAAGGAGGGCCTGATCCGGGCCGCCGCCACCGCCGTGCCCATGCTCGAACAACAGCTGCTCAGTGGCCAATGGGGCGAGCTCATCAACGGCTGGCGGTACCCTCCCCCACAGATCGGGCACTTCGGGGACGACTTCCTCAGGCGGGCCGCGGAGCAGTCCCTAGTGGGCGTCGCCATCAACGATCCCGAGGAAGCCGTCTACCTGGCGGCCTTCACCGACAGCGCCGACGAAACACTGACCACCGGCTGTTACGAGCTCCGCTACGAGGCGGGGACGCTGCCTCCGGTCGACGCGTTCTGGTCGCTGACCGCATACGACGAGGACCGGAACCTGATTCCGAACCCGATCGGCCGGTACTCCATCGGGGACCGCACCCAGGGGCTGGTCAGAGACGCCGACGGGGGCTTGACCCTCTACCTGCAACCGGACTCACCGGGGCCGGGCCGGGACTCCAACTGGCTGCCCACGCCGCAGCAGGGCATCTGGTACGTGGCGCTGCGCATGTACCTCCCAAGGCCGGAGGTCATCGACGCACGATGGCACTGCCCTCCGATCACCCGTGTCGGTTGACGGGGGGCAGGCCACCCAGGTGCTTTCGCGGCCTGGTGTGCGCCGGCCGGGCCGTCAGGGGGTCTTTTTTCACACGCCCGTCCAGGTCGCGCCGTGAGGCGGTGGACCGCGCCTTCGAGGGCGGCCCGGACACGGATGACGGCCCGCGACGGATCGGGTGGAGTGATGGGTAGGGAAACGGGCAGGTCACGCGGCACATTGCCGGACTTGCCGGTCTACTGAGTCCCGACACACGGGTGCCCCCGACACCGTTCGGCGTCGGGGGCACTGTCGTGTGCGGTGCGGCTCGCCTCCCGGCGGAGGCCCGCCGTCAGGAGCAGCTGGTGCCCGCGGCCGGGACCTTGCCGTCCAGCAGATAGGCGTCCACGGTCCGGGTCAGGCAGGCGTTGCCGCTGTTGTAGCCGCCGTGGCCCTGGCCGTGCAGCGTCACCTCGACGCCCACGCCCTTGCCCAGCCCCTCGGCCATCTTCCGGGCGCCCTCGTAGGGGGTGGCCGGGTCGCCGGTGTTGCCGACCACCACGATCGGCGCCGCGCCCGGGGCGCTGACCTCCGGGTGGTCGGTCTTGCCGGCGACCGGCCAGCCGGTGCAGGCGGTCAGGCCCCAGGCCATGAACTCGCCGAAGACCGGGGAGGCCGCGCGGAGGGCGGGCAACTGGGCCTTCGCGTCCGCGACGGTGTAGCGCTGCTTGTCGTCCGCGCAGTTGACCGCCTTGTTGGCGGCCAGGATGTTGCCGTATCGGCCCTGCTGGTCGCGGCTGTTGTAGCTGTCGGCGAGCATCATCAGGGTGTTGCCCTTGTGCAGCCGCATGGTCTCGTTCAGCCCGAGGGTCAGGATGTTCCAGGCGTCCTTCTCGTACAGCGCCGCGGCGATGCCGGTGAGTGCCAGGTCCTGGGTCAGCTTGCGCCCGCCGACGGACAGCGGCTGCCGGTCGAGCTGCTCGAGCATCGCGGTGATCTTCGCGTTGCCCTCGGCGCCGCCCTTGCCGGTGGGGCACAGCGGGCCCTTCTTGGCGCAGTCCTCCATGTAGTTGTCCAGCGCCAGCTGGAAGCCCTTGGCCTGGCCGATGGCGCCCTTCACCGGGTCCTCGGTCGGGTCGACCACCGCGTCCAGGACCGAGCGGCCCACGTTCTTCGGGAACAGGTGCGCGTAGACGCCGCCCAGCTCGGTGCCGTACGAGATGCCGAAGTAGTACAGCTTCTTGTCGCCGAGGACCTCACGCATCAGGTCCATGTCACGCGCGGCGCTGACGGTGTCCACATAGGGGAGCACCCTGCCGGAGTTCTGTCGGCAGGCGTCGTTGTACTTCTTGTTGTTCTCCTCGGCGGTCTTCTCCTCGGCGGCGTCGTCCGGGGAGCCGTCCACCGCGAAGTAGGCGTCGAGGTCCTTGTCGTCCAGGCACCGCACGCCCTCGCTCTCGCCCACCCCGCGCGGGTCGAAGCTGACCAGGTCGTAGCGGGAGTTGAGGTTGGCGTAGTCCTCGGCGAAGCCGGGCAGGGTGGGTATCCCGGACCCGCCCGGGCCGCCGAAGTTGAAGATCAGCGAGCCGATCCGCTTCTTGGAGTCCTTGGCCTTGGTCCGTATCAGGGCGAGGTCGATGGTGTCGCCGCCCGGCTTGGCGTAGTCCAGCGGCGCCTTGAGGGTGGCGCACTCCCACGCGTCGCCCGGCGCGTCGCCGCCGCCCTGCGCCGGAGTGGGCGCCGAGCAGCTGTGCCAGCGCAACTGCTGTCCCGTCAGGGAGCCGGGCAGCCCGCCGGCGGACGAGGCGGAGCCCGAGGGGGCGGACGGCGACGCAGTGTTCTTGTCCTTGCCGCCTCCGCCGCCACCGCAGCCGGTGAGGGCGCCGAGGGCGATCACCAGGCTCGCGGCGACCAGGGACCTGGTCCGCGTGGTTCGTATGGAACGTGACATAGCCGGTGATCCTAACCGCCCCGGACCTCCCCGGATCCGGCTGTTGCCGCACCGTGGAAAAACGCCCCCGGCCCGTGCGGAACCGGGGGACTTGAGACGCGGCTGTGACGGAAGGGGCGCCGCCACCGGCCCTGGCAGAGGGCGTCGAGGGTGTCCCGTACGAGCCGGGTGCGCCTCCCCGCGGTGGCCGGCGGAGTGCCTACCGGGCGGGCACCCCCTACAGCGCCTGCTTGCGGGTGAGGTGGGTGAAGGACAGCCAGCCGGGCAGCACCGGCAGCCAGAAGGTCATGAACCGGAACAGGAACACCGCCGGGGTGGCGATCTCGTACGGCAGCCCCGCGAAGGTCAGACCGGTGATCAGCGCCGCCTCCACCGCGCCGACCCCGCCCGGGGTGGGCGCCGCCGACCCCAGGGCGTTCCCGGCGAGGAAGACCACCGCGATGCTGGCGTAGCTGAGGTCGCCGCCGAACGCCCGGATGGAGGCGTCCAGGCACATCACGAAGGTCGCGGTCAGCAGCAGCATCCCGCCGATGCCGGCGAGCAGCTTCTGCGGGCGCTGGAGGACGTCCAGCATGCGCGGCACCACGCCCGCGAACAGCGACCGGACCCGGGTGGAGACGAACTTCCGCAGCACCGGGATGGCGGTCACGATCAGCACCAGCACCGCCGCCGTCAGCAGTCCGGCGATCACCGTGCGGGACGGCGAGAGCGTCGGGGTGCGCTCGGTCCCGGTGATGTAGCCGAAGGTCAGCAGCAGCAGCACATGGCTGGCCAGTCCGAACAGCTGGGAGGCGCCGACACTGGCCACCGCCAGACCGGGGCGCACCCCGGCGCGTTGCAGGAAGCGGGTGTTCAGCGCCACACCGCCGACCGCGGCCGGGGCCACCAGCTTGGCGAACGAGGCGGCCACCTGCGCCAGCACGGTCCGGCCGAACGGCACCTTCTCCGGCACGAAGCCGAGCAGGCTTATCGCCGCGGCCACATAGGTCAGCGCGGAGAAGACCAGCGCGATCGCCACCCACAGGTAGTCGGCGTCGCCGATCACCCGGCCCAGCTGGATGTGGGTGAACTGGGTCAGCAGGAAGTAGGCGGCGAAGGCGCCCGCGCAGAAGGTGACCAGGGTGCGCGGCTTGATGCGCTCCAGCCGCACCGGCACTATCGGCGCCTGCGGGCGCATCCGCAGCACCTGCTGCCGGATCTGGGAGAGCAGATCCTCCTCCCTGGCCCCCTCCAGCGCCTCCTCGATCGCCCGCTTCTCGGCCTGCCGCTCCGCCTTCGCGGCCTGCTTCTGGGCCTTGAGTGCCTTGCGGTCGGCCGGCTGCTCCGACCCCGCCAGGTGCGAGCCGGCGCCGGCCGCCGACGCGGAGGCCCGGGCCCGCCTGGCCTCCTCGTCTGCCGCCTTGGCCGCCTCCCGGGCCTTCTTGTGGGCCTGCGAGGCCTCCAGCACCGCCTCGCGCTGCCGCTGCGCCCGCTCCCGGGCCAGCTGCCGCAGGGTCGCGCGGGTGCCGCGGTTGAGCGCCAGCGGCTGGAGCAGCGGCAGGCTGTCGGCGACGGCGTCCGGGCCGAGCACCCCGACCGCCGCGGCCACCGAACGCTCCGGGCCGACCCGCAGCGCCAGCGTGGTGAGCAGCTGGGCGATGTCCATCCGCAGCACCAGATCGCCGGCCGCGATCTCGCCGTCCCGCAGATCGGTGAGCATCACCTGGCCGTCCGGGTCCACCAGCAGCGCGTCCCCGTCCAGCCGGCGGTGCGCGATCCGGCGCGACTGGAGGGCCCGGACCTGGCGCCAGGCCCCGGCCAGCAGGTCGTCGGTGAGCATCTCGTCCGGCAGCGAGTTCAGCGAGCGGCCCCCGCTGTGCTCGTACACCAGCATCACCGCGTCCGGGCCCAGCTCGGAGGTGGCGATCAGCTTGGGCGCGTGGGCCCCGGCGGAGATGGCCGCGTACGCCAGCAGCGCCTCCTGCTCCAGTGCCTGGCGCAGCGACTGCATGCTGCGCGGCTGGAGGATGCTGCGCAGGGCCAGCCGCTGCCACAGCCGGTAGAAGAAGCCCTGCGCCTGCTGCTCGCGGTCGACCACGGTGACATCGAGCGGCGGGCCGTCCTCCAGGGTCACCAGATAGCGGCGGCCCCGGTCGGAGACGGATCCCCCGGGCGCGGCCCGGCCGCCCTCGGCGCCGTCCTGGGCGGTGGCGCGCTCCGGGAGGGCGTCCTCGATGCGCCGCGCGCTGACCGGGCTGAAGCCCACCCGGCGCAGGCCGGCGAGGAGGTTCTGCCCGGTGGGCCGTACGTTCGGCGAGCCCACCGCGTACAGCGTGCCGAAGGCGACCGTCCAGCCGATCAGCACCGTGATCACGATCGCGAAGGGCGTGGTGTACCGGCCGACCAGCACGGCGAAGGCGTCCAGCAGCAGGACGCACCACATGGCCACCCGCCAGCGCGGCCGGCGGGCCATCCCGACCGCCGTCATATAGGCGATCACCGGGGCGAGGTAGCCGTGCACGGGATCGCTGAAGGTGCCGCCGGGCGACTGCTGGGTCAGCGCGTCCCGGATCGATTCCGGGGCGCCCCGGGACACCCACAGGTCGGTGGTGAGCGACACGCCGTAGGCCAGCACCGCGGCCAGCACGCCGTCGGCGATCCGCAGCCCGTCCCGTTTGACCAGCCGCTCCACGGCGAAGGCGACCGGCAGGATCAGCACCGCGACACTGGCCGTCAGCCCGGTGAGGTCGATCAGCAGCGGGGGCGCCTGGGAGGTGCCCTCGCCGATGTCCTTCTCCAGGCCCGCGGTGGTGCCGTGCGCGAACGCGGCGATGGCCAGCACGGTGGCGATGCCGAGCAGGCCCAGCAGCAGACGGAGCAGGTCCAGGGGGCGGTGGACGCGGGCGGGTAGCAGCGGCTCGTCACCGAAGACCCGGCCGGCCCCCGGCTCCGGACCGTCGAAGTCCCCGCCCCGGCCGCCGCCGTCACCGTGCCGGCCTCGGCCGTCGCCCGCGCCGCCGTCCCGGCCGCTCCCGTGCCGCGGGTGCTCGGCCTCGCCGCTCGGGCGGTCGTGGTCGGGGCGCGGGTCGGCGTCCTGGTCCTCAGGATCGCCGTCTCGGGTGCCGGGATCGCTGTCTCGGGTGCCGGTCCGGTGGTCGTCGGGCTCGTCGGCGTCTTCGGGGTTGTCAGGGTTGTCGGGATTGTCGGGGCTGTTGGAGTCTCGCCCCTCCGGTCGGGAGCGGTCGCCGTCCCGGTCGTGCCCGGGGTCGGGCTCGTGCGGCCGGGTCGGGGGTCCGTCCGCCGGGCCGGAGGAGTCCTCCGGCGCCGAGAGGTGCGTCTCCGGTGGCCGCGGGCCCTCTCCGGGCGCGGGGAGGCGCCCCCCGCCGTGCGGCGGGTCCGCGCTCTCGGGTGTGGCGGGATCGGGGGGTGTCTGCGGGGGCTTCGCGGTGTGCGGTTCACCGGAGCGGGGCAGCACGCCCGGGGCGTGGGCCTCGTCCGGAGGCTGCACACCCTGCTGTTCGTCCGTCTCTTCTTGATCTCGTATCACCAGTCACCGCCCGGAAGATGGTGGCATGGCTGGGCTGGTGAGGAGGGCATCAGGGTGTTTTTCGGAGGCGTGGAGCAGAACATGGAATCGCGATCGCACGGACTGTAACCGTTGCGTAGGCGCTTCGTGACCCAAAGTGACCAGGGCGTACGCCGCCGGCGGGCGGGCCCGCGGCGGGCTCCGGAGCCCTGTCGGCGGGGTGCGGCAAGATGGGCCGGATGAGTCCGCAGAGTGAGGAACCACCGGCCGCGGAAGCCCTGCCGGAGTACGCGGAGCGGGTGCTCGGGGTCGCCGAACTGATTCCGCCGGGCCGGGTGATGACCTACGGCGATGTCGCCGAGTGGCTGGGCGAGGGCGGCCCGCGCCAGGTCGGCCGGGTCATGGCGCTCTACGGCGGGGCGGTGCCGTGGTGGCGCGTGGTGCGGGCGGACGGCGTCCTGCTCCCCGGCCACGAGCAGCGGGCGCTGGCCCACTACCGGGACGAGGGCACCCCGCTGCGGGCCGCGGCGCGCGGTGCCGAGGGACATCTGCCCCGCCTCAGGCTCGCCGAGGCGCGCTGGGACGGCGAGCCGGAGCCGGGGCCCGGCGGCGGGGGAGCGGGTGGCGCC
>NZ_SRID01000672.1 GCF_004684805.1 Streptomyces palmae | reverse complement strand
AATCTCCGCACGGCTCCCCGCCCGAGCCCCGCATGCGACATGCCCGTCGGAATGTCCCGGTCAGGCAACCTCCGTCCCGTACTCCGCCGGGTTCTCCGGTCGTCCGGTTAGGCTCGGCAGCCCCGGGCGGATCGCCCGGGCTGGCCTATTCGAATGGGGGACGGGATGACGGACGCGGCACACACCACCAATGAGGCGAACATGGCGGGCGGCACCGGCCCGGGCGGGTACGGGGTGCCCGGCACCGCCGGGCAGGGGTATCCAGGCGCCGACGGAATCAACGGTGGCGCCACCCATCCGATAGGCCCGCCGCCGTCGGACGCCCCGGCGTATCCCGGCGGGTACGCCCAGGAGGGGCACGGCGGCGGTCGGCCCCCGGCACCCCGGCGGCGGCGCCGAGGGCTGCGGAACACCGTGATCACCCTGGTGGTCCTCGGCGGGCTCTTCGTGGCCGCCGACCGGCTGGCCGTGAACTTCGCCGAGTCCCAGGCCGCCGACAAGATCAAGAGCGCCGAGGGGCTGACCATCGACCCCGAGGTCTCGATCAAGGGCTTCCCGTTCCTGACCCAGGCCCTGGGCAAGGAGCTGGACGAGGTCGAGGTCAACCTGGACGGGCTGACCACCGACGGCGGCAACGGCCAGCCGATCCGGCTCACCGAGCTGCGCGCGGTGCTGCACCAGGTCCGTATCGGCGGCGACTTCTCCTCCGCCACCGCGGACCGGGCCACCGGCCGGGCGCACATCAGCTACGCCGACCTCTCCGCGGCGGCCGGCGACGGCATCACCGTCTCGTACGCCGAGAAGAACGCGCAGGGCAACAGCCGGGTGAAGTTCAGCGGCAACTTCATGGGCTTCAGCCTGACCGCCTACGGCACGGTGACCGTGGTGGAGGGCAACACCATCCGGCTGCACCTGGACCAGATGCCCGAGGGCATCCCGCAGCGCTACGAGTCCACCGTGCGGGGGCGCACCGACCAGCAGTGGCGGATCTCCGACCTGCCGGAGGGGATCAAGCTGCAGGACGTCGAGTCCACCCCGGACGGAGTGGACATCTCGGTGGCGGGCAACAGCGTGCACCTGGTCGGCTGACCCGGACCCGAACGCCCGGCACCCAGCAGTTCCCCGCGCATCCCGCGCATCCCGCGCCGGAACGGGCCTGAGAGCCCCTCGTTCCATTCACTGAGACGGTCGCGTCCGTACGGTGGAGAACTCCAGCCGTACGGACCCGACGACCGGTCCGGCGCACCCCCTCCTCCCGCTTCTCGTCTCGAAATTCGGACGATCTCGTCTCGACATGCGGCACGCCGGTGACACGGCCGCCCCACCCTCCCTACGATCGGTGGCATGCAGAGCTGGACGAGCGGTCCCCAGCAGCGGGGACAGGCGGACCTCACGAAGCGGCGGGCGGTCGACCTGTGCCGCGTCGCCGCCATGCTCTGTCGCACCTCCGTCTGACCGGCCGGGCGCTCCCCCGCCC
>NZ_SRID01000671.1 GCF_004684805.1 Streptomyces palmae | reverse complement strand
GCCGCGGTGTAGCCGGTGGCCTCCACCGTCGCGATCAGATCCGCCACCGCCACCTGGTCACCGAAACTGACCTTCGCCTTCTCGGTGGCGTAGTTGACCGTCGCCTCCACCCCGTCCATCCGATTCAACTTCTTCTCGATACGAGCGGCGCACGAGGCGCAGGTCATCCCGCCAATGGCGAGTTCGACCTCGGCCGTGCCGGTCACCGTGGTGGTCATCTCTGCTCCTCTGCATACCCATGGGGGGTATATCGACGAGACCAATGTATACCCCCGACCCCTATCCATGGCAAGGCGTGGCGACCACTTGACTTCATACCCCCTGGGGGTATGCTCAGCCCCGTTGGGCAGCCGGGCGACGGCCGCCACGCGTCCGAGAGTCGACCCAGGCCGGCAGCCGGTAACGGCGGTCATGCCACCGAGAAGGGAATCCTCATGAACACAGGGCTGAAGGCCACCGCGTTCGCCGCCGCACTCGCCGCCGCCTTCGGGGCCGCGTACGGCGTGGGTCACGCGGTGGAACCCATCTCCGACCCGAGCCCGGCCGCCCACGCGGGTCACGGCTCCGGCCAGGGCGGCGCGAAGCACACCGGTGAGGAGGGCACCGAGCCCAAGGGGGGCCACGCGGGCCACACCGGCGATTCAGCGGAAGAGCACCCGCCCGGCGGACTGCAGACCACCGAGGACGGCTACACCCTCGACCTCCACACCCCGCGCGTGGAGGCGGGCGACAAGACCGTCCTCCGCTTCACCGTCCGCGACCAGGACGGACGCCCGGTCACCGCCTACCGCGCCAACCACGGCAAGGACCTGCACCTGATCCTCGCCGGCCGCGACCTCGCCGGCTACCGGCACCTGCACCCCAACCGCGACGCCGACGGCACCTGGAGCCTCCCGGTCACGCTCGACAAGGCGGGCGACTACCGCCTGTTCGCCGACTTCACGCCCGACGCCAAGGGGGCCAAGGACCTCACCCTGGGCGCCGACCTCGCCGCCGCCGGCCACTACACCCCCACCGCGCTGCCCAAGTCCAAGGCCACCACCACCGTGGACGGCTACACGGTCACCCGCCATGGGCAGCTCACCCCCGGCAAGACCTCCGAGCTCACCTTCACCGTCACCAAGAAGGGCCGCCCGGTCACCGACCTCCAGCCCTACCTGGAGGCGTACGGGCACCTGGTCGCGCTGCGCTCCGGGGACCTCGCGTACCTCCACGTGCACCCCAACGGTGCCCCGGGCGACGGCCACACCCGCCCCGGCCCGGACATCTCCTTCAGCGCCACCGCGCCCAGCACCGGCAACTACCGCCTCTACCTGGACTTCCGCGCGGACGGCAAGGTCCACACCGCCGCCTTCACCCTCCCGGCCACGGGCACCCCGGCAGCCGCCGACCACGCCAAGGGCGGCAGCTCGGACGAGCACGCCAAGGGCGACGACTCGGGCGACCACGCCCACTGACCCTCGACCCGGGCCCCACCACCC
>NZ_SRID01000670.1 GCF_004684805.1 Streptomyces palmae | reverse complement strand
CTCCCCCACGGCAGGCGGCACCGCCCGTCCCGCAGCGGGCCCAGCACACCCAGGGAGCAGCGGATGAGCATCAAGGTCAGCGTGATCGTCCCGACCCACAACACGGGCAAGACGGTCCTGGACGGGTTGGCCTCGCTCCGTGCGCAGAGCCTGCCGCGGTCCGAGTTCGAGGTCATCTACGTGGACGACGGCTCCACCGACGACACGCCCGAGCTGCTGGCCACCGAGCTCGCCGGGGAGGAGAACTTCCGGCTGATCCGCAGCAGGAACTCCGGCTGGCCAGGGCGCCCCCGCAACCTGGGCATGGACGCGGCGCGCGGCGGCTACCTGTACTTCCTGGACGATGACGACTACCTGGCCCCGGAGGCACTGGCCCGGCTGTACGCGCGGGCGGTGGAGACCGGCGCGGACATCGTGGCCGGTCGGATGGCGGGGCACGGTCGCGGCGCGCCCCGGGTGCTGTTCAGCCGGCCGATGGCGGCCGGCGACGTACGCCGCGACACAGTGCTGCTCTCCTCGATGACCGTGCACAAGCTGTTCCGCCGCGAGCTGCTGACCGCGCACGGCATCCGCTTTCCGGAGGGGCGGGTGCGGCTGGAGGACCACATGTTCACGCTGCGCGCCTATCTGGCCGCCGGGACGGTCGCCACCGTGCACGACTACACCTGCTACCACTGGGTACGGCACGAGGACGGCAAGCACAACATCAGCTTCCGGCGCATCGACCCGTGGTCCTATCTGGACAGCGTGCGGACGATCATCGGGATCGTGGAGGAGCACCTGGAGCCGGGCCCGCTGCGCAACCGGTTCATCGCCCGCTGGTACGCGGGCAAGGCCCTGGAGCGCCTCCAGGGCCAGAAGTTCCTCGGCCGGCCCGCCGGCTACCGGCGGCAGGTGGTGGCGGCGGTCAGCGCACTGGCCGCCGAACGGGTGCCCCTGGAAGTGGACGCCGTACTGCCGGCCAAGCAGCGGATCATGTCGGCCCTGGTGCGGCACGGCGATCCGGCGCTGCTGGAGGAGTACGCGGCCTTCGAGTCGGGCATCACCCACCGGCCCCGGCTGGAGGGACTGCGCTGGCTGGACGGGCGGCTGCTGGTGCGGTTCAGCACCGAACTGGTGCGTCCGGGCGGGCGGCACGGACCGGTTCCGGTGCTCTTCGACCGCACCGACGGGCGCTACCGCTGGCAGTTGCCGCCCGCGGTGGCCGCGGTGCCCGGGGTGGCCGTGGCGGCCGATTTCACCTCGGAGGTGCCGCACGGCCGGGCGGCCGGGCAGTTCCGGCACCGCGAGGAGGCCACCGAGCTGCTGCTGCCCTCCGGCTGCCGGATCACCGACTTCCCGTCGACGGACCCGGAGGTGTGGCCGGGAGCCGCGCCCGCGCCGAGACGCGGCTCGCTGCTGGGCCGGCTGCTGCGCCGCCGCATCCCGGTCGCCGCCGCGCTGGACGCTCCCCCCGAGCCCGTCTCTTATACCCATCTGACG
>NZ_SRID01000669.1 GCF_004684805.1 Streptomyces palmae | reverse complement strand
GGGCAGGGGCACCGCGGGCCCGGTGGGCGCCGCGGGCTGGGGTGCGGCGGGTGCGGCGGGCTCTTCGACCGTCACCCCGAAGTCGGTGGCGATGCCGGCCAGCCCGTTGGCGTAGCCCTGGCCGACCGCCCGCACCTTCCAGGCGCCGCCGCGGCGGTAGACCTCGACCACCACCAGCGCGGTCTCCGGGCCAAGCCGGGGCGGGGTGAAGGTCGCGATCACCGAGCCGTCGTCGGCCCCGCGGACGGTGGCGGTGGGCTCGGTGCCCGCGAAGGTGGCGCCGGGCGTGTCCAGACTGGCGGTCACCACGACCTTGTCGATGTCGGCCGGGAGCGCGGTGGTGTCGATGGTGATGGTGTCGCCACCGCCGGGGGCCGAGGCGGAGTGGCTGACGCCGGGGCCGGTGGGCTGGTTGTAGAAGACGAAGTCGTCATCGGAGCGCACCTTGCCCTGCGCGGTGAGAAGCAGGCCCGACACGTCGAGCCGCACCGGTGCGGTGACGTCCACCGCCACACGCGCGATGGGCAGCGGGAGGTTCGAGCCGGGTGTCATAGCGGTCATGTCCCGGCTAACGATCGACCTGGGTTTACGGTTCCTTGACCATGGAACTCTCCCGCCGGACGGTGGACGGGGCCCCTTGGCCCCGCCGGTTCGGGCGGGCGAACCCGGTGGAGCCTTGCGGCGACCCCGCTGTCGGCCCGCGATCCGCCAGGTCTAGCGTCGATCCCGTGAACAAGCTACTGCTCGTCCTCCATGTGCTCGCCGCGATCCTCGCCTTCGGTCCCGTGGCCATCGCCGCGAGTATGTTCCCGCCCGCCGCCCGCCGCGCCTGGGCCGGCTCCAGGAGCACCGCCCTGGCCACCGCCGGGGGTGGCTCCCCGTCAGCCCCCGGCGGCGACGACCTCTGGGCCCCCGACGACGGATTCGACGCACCGGCCGAACCCGAGGGCGTACTGCGCACGCTGTACCGCATCTGCCGCGTCTACGCGGTCGTGGGCGTGGCGGTCCCGGTCTCCGGCATCGCCACCGCACGCGGCATGGGGGTGCTCGGCGACACCTGGGTGCTGGTCTCCCTGGCGCTGACGGTGGCCGCGGCCGTGGTGCTGGCGCTGCTGGTGCTCCCCGGTCAGCAGGCGGTACTGACCGGACTGCGGGAGCGGGCCGACCAGGACGGTGCCGGTACGGCCGGTGAGGACCACACCCGCGCGGCGGCCCGACTCGCCATGTACACCGGGATCTTCAACCTGCTGTGGGCCGTGGTGACCGTCCTGATGATCGTCCGCCCGGGCTCCAGCACCGGGGTCTGACCCGGGCGCTCCCTCCGCCCCGGCAGCCGGTCGCCGGGGCGGGAACTCGCGAGGCGGTGTGGCTCGATGGGCACCCGGCAGAGGACAATGCCCCCGTGGGCGGCAGCCCATGGGGGCCCAAGAGCCGCCCGCCGAGCGGGAGGCCGGGCGTTACCTGGCCCCGCCCGGCCTCCTCCCCTC
>NZ_SRID01000668.1 GCF_004684805.1 Streptomyces palmae | reverse complement strand
GCGGGAGGCAGCCGCCTGACAACGGGTCGCTCATCGTCGCGCAGACCGTCGCCTCCGTCGGGCCGTACGCGTTCACCATCCGGCGACCCCGCGACCACTGCTCCACCAGCGCCGGATTCGTCGCCTCACCGCCGACCGCCAGCGACACGCCGGCCGGCAGTCCGTCGTCCGGCATCAGCGCCAGCCCGGACGGCGGCAGCATCAGCTGGGTCACACCGAACTCGGCCACCAGAGCGGCCAGCGGCTCACCGGGCAGCAGCCGGTCAGGGGGCGCCACCACGAGCGCCGCGCCCGTGAACAGCGCCATGCCAAGCTCCCAGAACGCCGCGTCGAAGCTGGGCGAGGCGAACTGCAGCACCCTGCTCCGCGGGCCCACCTCGAACCGCTCGACCTGGGTGGCGATCAGGCTCGCGATGCCCGCATGCGAGACCACGACGCCCTTGGGCCGGCCAGTGGAGCCCGAGGTGTAGATCATGTACGCGGGGTGCCGGACCGACAGTGGCGCGGTGCGGTCCGCGTCCCGAGGAGCGGATCCGTCGCCCCCGGCCTCCGTCCACTCACCGATCACCAACTGCGGTACCCCGTCCGGTAGGTCGCAAGCGGCGTCGACCGACGTGATCGTCAGGACCGGGCTGGCATCCTCCAGCATGTACGCGATGCGTTCCGCGGGATATGTGACATCGACCGGGAGATAGGCGGCCCCCGCCTTCAGCACGCCGAGCATGGAGACCACCATCGCCACCGACCGGGGCAGAGCCACGGCGACGATGTCCTCCGGGCCGACCCCTTCGCCGATCAGGCGGCGGGCCAGCCGGTTGGCGCGCGCGTCCAGCTCCGCGTACGTCAGCCGGATGCCGTCGGTGGACAGCAGCGCGAGGGCCTCCGGAGCTTGCTCCACCTGCGCCTCGAAGAGCGCGACGGCGGTCCGGGCCGGGACCGGGGGAGAGGTGGCGTTCCAGGAGTCGAGCAGCAGCGCCCGCTCCTCGGGGGTCAGGATGTCCAGGCTTGCCACCGGGGCGTCCGGGGCGGTGGTCACGGCTTCGAGTAGCCGCGTCAGCCGTCCGGCGATCGACTCGGCCGTCCTGGCGTCGAAGACGTCCGTGCTGAACTCCAGCACCCCGGTCAGCCCGTCGTCACCGTCGTGCTCGGTGAACTCGAAGGTGAGGTCGAACTTGGCGATGCTCGCACGGACCGGGCGGATGGCGGTCTCGACTCCGGGGATCCGTGGGGCGATGCCCGAATCGTTCTGGTAGGCCAGCATGACCTGGAAGACGGGGTGGCTGTTGAGGGTGCGTTCGGGGTTGAGGGCTTCGACGAGTCGGTTGAAGGGGAGGTCTTGGTGGTCGTAGGCGGCGAGTGCGGTTTCCCGGGTGCGGGTGAGGAGTTCGCGGAAGCTGGGGTTTCCGGAGGTGTCGCCGCGTAGTACGAGGGTGTTGACGAAGAAGCCGATGAGGTGGTCGAGGGCTTCGTCGGTGCGGCCGGCGATGGCG
>NZ_SRID01000667.1 GCF_004684805.1 Streptomyces palmae | reverse complement strand
GGGCTGTCCCGCGCCGGCGGGGTGGGTGTTGGGCGTGGGCTGTCCCGCGCCGGGGGCGATCTGGTGGCTGACCCGACCCGTGGTGGTGGGTTCGACTTCGTATGGGGCGCGGCCCGTGCGGCCAGGGCGCGGCTGGTGCCGGCGTTGGTGCTCGGGGCGCTGGCGCTGGGGAGCGCGGTGGGCTTGGCCGCCGTCTCCGGGTGGCTGATCTCGCGCGCCGCCCAGCAGCCCCCCGTGCTCTACCTGATGGTCGCGGTGACGGCCACCCGGGCCTTCGGGATCGGCCGGGCCGTGTTCCGGTACGCCGAGCGGTTGGTCTCCCATGACGCCGTGCTGCGGATCCTGGCCGATCTGCGGGTCGCGGTGTACCGGCGGCTGGAGCGGCTGGCCCCGGCCGGGCTGCGCGGCGCCCGGCGCGGCGACCTGCTCGCCCGGCTGGTCTCCGATGTGGACGCGCTACAGGACTACTTCCTGCGCTGGTTGCTCCCGGTCGGCGCGGCCGTGCTGGTGGGCGGCGCGTCCGTCGCCTTCACCGGCGGACTGCTGCCGGAGGCCGGGGCGCTGCTGGCGGTGGGACTGCTGCTGGCCGGGGTCGGGGTGCCGCTGCTCTCCGGGGCGCTGGCCCGTCGGGCGGAGCGCCGTCTGGCTCCGGCGCGCGGCATGCTCTCCACCGAGATCGTCGACCTGCTGGCCGGCGCCGCCGAGCTGCGGGTCGCCGGAGCGCTGCCGCGCCGGCTGGACGCGGTGCGCCGCGCGGACCGGCTGCTCACCGGGATCGCCCGGCGCGGTGCCGCCGCCACCGCGGTCGGCAGCGGGCTGTCGGCGCTGGTGTGCGGGCTCACGGTGACCGCCGCGACCTGGGCCGGGGTACGGGCGGTGGCGGACGGACGGCTCGGCGGGGTGTGGCTGGCGGTGGTGGTGCTGACCACGCTCGCCGCGTTCGAGGCGGTGGCCGGGATGCCGCTCGCGGTGCAGTACCGGCAGCGGGTACGCCGCTCGGCGGAGCGGGTGCACGAGGTGCTGGACGCGCCGGTACCGGTGGTGGAGGGGACGGACCAGGCACCCAAGACCCCGTTCCCACTGGTGCTGAGCGGGCTGACCGCCCGCTACCCGGGACGCGATCGGCCCGCGCTGGACGGTTTCGACCTGGAGCTGACCGCCGGCCGGCGGGTGGCGGTGGTCGGCGCCTCGGGCGCGGGAAAGAGCACCGTCGCCCAGGTGCTGCTGCGCTTCCTGGACGCCGAGTCCGGCACGTACACCCTGGCCGGCCGCGACGCCGCCACCCTGGACGGGGACGGGGTGCGCCGGCTGGTGGGCCTGTGCGCGCAGGACGCCCACCTCTTCAACAGCTCGCTGCGGGAGAACCTGCGGCTGGCCCTGCGCGGCCGCGCCGATGCGGACGAGCGCGCGGAGGGGGAGGGAGAGCCGGGCTCTCGGCCTGTTCCGGACGCGGCTTCGGAATCGGGAGTGGGGTCGGCCTCGGGGTCTGGGG
>NZ_SRID01000666.1 GCF_004684805.1 Streptomyces palmae | reverse complement strand
GCCCCCATCTGTCCGCCGCGCACCCCGACCTCGCCGCGCGGCTGGACACCCTCACACCCCCCTGACCCGCCGGAGAACGCGAGGGCCCCTCACCGGTTCGTGACCGGTGAGGGGCCCTTGGGGCGCGTGGTGCGCGTTACGCCGCGACGGGGGCCGGCTCGGCCGCCGCGTGCGACTCCTCCAGCGGGGAGGAGGTGGCGTTCGCGTACGCCTCGCGGTCCAGGATCCGCTCCCGGGCCGAGACCAGCACCGGGACCAGGGCCTGACCGGCCACGTTGGTGGCGGTGCGCATCATGTCCAGGATCGGGTCGATGGCCATCAGCAGGCCCACGCCCTCCAGCGGGAGGCCCAGCGTGGACAGGGTGAGGGTGAGCATCACGGTGGCGCCGGTGAGGCCGGCGGTGGCCGCGGAGCCGACCACCGAGACGAAGGCGATCAGCAGGTAGTCGGTGACGTCCAGCTGCACGTCGAAGATCTGCGCGATGAAGATGGCGGCGATGGCCGGGTAGATCGAGGCGCAGCCGTCCATCTTGGTGGTGGAGCCGAACGGCACCGCGAAGGAGGCGTACTCCTTCGGAACACCGAGGCGCTCGGTGACCTTCTGGGTGAGCGGCATGGTGCCCACCGAGGAGCGGGAGACGAAGGCCAGCTGGATGGCCGGCCAGGCGCCGCGGAAGAACTGCAGCGGGTTGACCTTGGCGACCGTGGAGAGCAGCAGCGGGTAGACGCCGAACATGACCAGCGCGCAGCCGATGTAGATGTCGGCGGTGAAGGTGGCGTACTTCCCGATCAGGTCCCAGCCGTACTCGGCGATGGCGTAGCCGATCAGGCCGACGGTGCCCAGCGGGGCGAGCCGGATGACCCACCACAGGGCCTTCTGGAGGAGTTCCAGGATGGCGTGGCTGAGGGTGAGGATCGGCTCGGCCTTCGCTCCGAGCTGGAGGGCGGCGATGCCCGCGACGGCCGCCATGAAGACGATCTGGAGGACGTTCAGCTCGGTGAACGGGGTGATCACGTTCTCCGGGACGATGCCGGTGAGGAAGTCCAGCCAGGATCCGGCGTGCTCGGGCTTGGCGCCGTCCCTGGGGGTCAGGCCGGTGCCGGAGCCGGGGTTGGTGACCAGGCCGATGGCGAGGCCGATGGCCACCGCGATCAGCGAGGTGATCATGAACCACAGCAGGGTGCGGGTGGCCAGCCGGGCGGCGTTGTTGACGTTCCGCAGGTTGGTGATGGACACCAGGATGGCGAAGAAGACCAGCGGGGCGACGGCCAGCTTGAGCAGCTGGATGAAGATCGAGCCGATCTTGTCGAGGGTGGTGACCAGCCAGCTCACATCACCGCTGCGGGCGGCCCAGCCCAGCAGGACGCCAAGGACCAGACCGAGCAGGATCTGCGCCCAGAAGGGCACCTTGGGCAGGCGGGGTCGGGCCGACCCTATGGAGGACGCGGCGGACGCGGACGGTGCCGAGGACAAGGGACACACTCCGGGGGACGGAAGGGAGG
>NZ_SRID01000665.1 GCF_004684805.1 Streptomyces palmae | reverse complement strand
CTCCTGGGGCGGAGAGGGTGGGGGAGTCCGCGAGCCCGGGGGTGTGTGATCTTGGGAGGTTCGCTAGGGTCGTGGCCCATGGCGAACAACCCGCACGGTTCCGACGGCAGTTACGACTCAGCCGGCAGCACCCAGATGTTCCGCGCCTTCGTGGATGAGGGCGCCGACCGCCGGGCTCCGGCTGCCGCCCCCTCCTCCGGCCCGCGTATCGGCCTGATCATCGGCGTGGTCGCCGTGATCGCGGTGGTGGCCGCGGTGGCCTGGCTGGCGCTCAAGTAGTCGGGCGAGGCCCTACGTATTCACCCCGGGGTGGCGCGACGGCCGGCCCCGGGGTCAGGGCGCCTCGGGGCGCGGGTCAGCTGCCCCTGACCGGCTTGCGAGCGACCGGCCCGCGAGGGCGATCCCGGGCGTACCGACCGGTCGCCCCTGGGTCAGGCGGTGGTGAACCGGTCCACCAGGATCGCCAGCCGCTGGTCCCGCTGGTCCGGGCGGAGCCGACCGCTGCGGGCGAGGACCACCAGTCCGTGCAGCGCGCTCCAGCCGACCTCGGTGAAGGTCTCCGGATCCTGCTCGCCCGCCCAGGGCTCGAACGCCGCCAGGAGTTCGCCGAACGCGCGCTTCAGTACGGCGGGGGAGTCCGCGGTCCCGAAGGGCAGGTCGATGGCGAGGGTGAACATGGCGTCGAAGAGCGCCGGGTTGCGCTCCGCGAAGCCCTCGTAGGCGCGTAGCGTCGCGGCCAGGGCCTCGGCCGGTGATCCGGCCCCGGTCCGCGCGGCGTGCAGCGCCTCTCCCAGATCGGCGAACCCCTCCACCGCGACGGCGGCCACGATGGCGTCCTTGTTGGCGAAGTGGCTGTAGAGCACCGGCTGGCTGTACTCGATGCGCTCGGCCAGCCGCCGGGTGGTGACCGCGTCCCAGCCCTCTGCCTCGGCCAGCTCCCGGGCGGTCGTGATGATCAGTTGGTGACGCTGAGCTCGTTCGCGCTCACGGCGCTGCTGAATGGACATTCTGCAATTCTAGCTGCGCTAGGAATGAGAGCGCAGGTAGGTGGGGGTGGGTGTTCCGCCCGTCGTTGTCGTGCCGAGGGTAAGCGGGCCCGGCTCCGGCTCCGTGCCAACGGCCCACTCCGACCGGCCGGACATCGACGCCGTGCCCAGTTCAGCGCCAGGTGACGCTGAGGTCCTGGGTTTCGATGCGCATCCCCAGCGGCACGCGCCAGGCGGCCACACAGACAGGGAAGGTCTTCTTCCGCTTGTCTCCGGCCTCGATGGGGGCCGGTAGATCGGCGGTGGACTCGACCGTGCCCCAGTCGACGCCGAGGGAGCCGATGATGTGGGTGCTGAAGGTGATCTCGCCCGAGCGCACGGGCCGACCCCCGTTGTTGTGGAAGGTGACGGTGACCCGCTCGCACCAGCGCTGATCGGTCGCCTCCCGCTGCGGGTCCTCCCAGCTGAGGACCGCGGGGCCGGGGGTCGGCGGCGGGGTGCTGGGCGGCGGCTGTCTCTGATACACATCT
>NZ_SRID01000664.1 GCF_004684805.1 Streptomyces palmae | reverse complement strand
GCCCCCACCTACTGCCGAGAACATCGCCGAGACCCTACGGAGGCCCCCGTGGCCACGTCCGCCCCACTGCTCTCCGCCACCACCGACACCCCCGCCGCGCCGCCGCCCCGACAGGCGGGCACCGGTACCGAGGCCCTGGTCGGCGCCGCGGAGCCGGACCCGTTCGCCGGGCTGTCGCACCCCGACTGCGGGCTGGACGGCGCCGACTCCGCCCCGGGCGCGCCGCCCCCGCTGGTCAGCGAACCCCCGCTGGACGGCGCGCCACCGCTGACCAGCGAGCCGCCGCTGGCCGCCGAACCGCCACTGACCAGCGAGCCGACCGCCACCGCACCGGGCACGGCGGGCATCGACACGCTCCTGGAGCCGACCGGTTTCTGACCGGGTGTCGAGCGGCCTCCGATCGTGTCCGTGCCGGTGCCGGTCTCCCGCCGGCTTCTGGCGGGTCCTTGACGGAGCCTGGCGGGTGAGCGGTGTGGTGTGCGGGCGCGCGGAGGCACCCATGCGCGGGCGCGCGGTGTGAGGAGTGCGGCGCGCGGTGGCGCGGGTGCGCCGGTGCGCGACGGTAATGGATCCATGGGTGCACGGTGCACCGGATGTACGGACGTTCCGACGGATGTGCTGAGGAGTCCCGATGGGCCGAGCGCGCCTCGCCGAGCTGTACGGTGTCGCCACTTCCTACCAGCCGGAGCCGGGCCGCACGGTCCGGGTGCCCGAGGACACCGTGGTGGCCGTGCTCGCCGCCCTGGGGATCGACGCCTCGACGCCCCAGGCGGTGCGCGCCGCCCTGGACCGGTACGCGCACGGGGAGGCGCACCGCTTGCTGCCGCCCTGCGTGGTGGCCCGCCCCGGCCGCCCGCCCGGCCTCCATCTGCCGGAGGGCACCGTGCTGCGGGTGGAGACCGAGGACGGGCAGACCCGCGACTGGGGCCTGGAGGCGGGCCACCATCGGGGCGGCCCCGCCACGGCCTCCGGGAGCCCGCCGAGCGCCCCCGCGGGCTGGAACGCCGCCGGACGGGCCACCGCGGGGACGAACACCTCCGGATGGGCCACCGCGGGGACGAGCGCCACCCCGGACACGGGCGCCGCCCGCTGGAACCCCGCCGGAGGGAGCACAGCCGGGCTGGGTGCCGTGGGACGGGACCTTGGGGGGCGGGTCCCCGCAGACCCCGCGGAGGACGGCCGCGCCGGGAACGGCCCCGTCGGGAACGGCCGCGCCGGGAGGTCCTTCGCGGTCCCGGACGGTACTGGTGGCTTGCCGATGGGCCGCCACATCCTGCGGGCCCAGGCCCCCGACGGCCGGTCCGCCCGCGCCACCCTGATCGTCGCCCCGGACCGGATGCCCGCCCCCGCGGCCCGTACCCGGGGCTTCCTGGTGCAGCTCTACTCCCTGCTCTCCGCCCGCTCCTGGGGCATGGGCGACCTGGGCGACCTCGCCGACCTCGCGGCTTGGTCCGGCCGGGCCCTGGGCTGCGGGTTCGTCCAGCTCAACCCGCTGCACGCGGCGGTCCCCGGCACCGTGGACGCCCCCACCGACCC
>NZ_SRID01000663.1 GCF_004684805.1 Streptomyces palmae | reverse complement strand
GGAGTGGTGGAGCCGACGAACCAGACTTGTAGTAGGTGAGTGATGGGGTGACGCAGGAAGGTAGTCCAGCCCGGGCGGTGGTTGTCCCGGGGTAAGGGTGTAGGCCGTGTGGTAGGCAAATCCGTCACACGTTAAGGCTGAGACCTGATGCCGAGCCGATTGTGGTGAAGTGGATGATCCTATGCTGTCGAGAAAAGCCTCTAGCGAGTTTCATGGCGGCCCGTACCCTAAACCGACTCAGGTGGTCAGGTAGAGAATACCGAGGCGTTCGGGTGAACTATGGTTAAGGAACTCGGCAAAATGCCCCCGTAACTTCGGGAGAAGGGGGGCCATTTCTGGTGATCGGATTTACTCCGTGAGCTGGGGGTGGCCGCAGAGACCAGCGAGAAGCGACTGTTTACTAAAAACACAGGTCCGTGCGAAGCCGTAAGGCGATGTATACGGACTGACGCCTGCCCGGTGCTGGAACGTTAAGGGGACCGGTTAGCTCTGATTCGTCGGGGCGAAGCTGAGAACTTAAGCGCCAGTAAACGGCGGTGGTAACTATAACCATCCTAAGGTAGCGAAATTCCTTGTCGGGTAAGTTCCGACCTGCACGAATGGCGTAACGACTTCTCGACTGTCTCAACCATAGGCCCGGTGAAATTGCATTACGAGTAAAGATGCTCGTTTCGCGCAGCAGGACGGAAAGACCCCGGGACCTTTACTATAGCTTGATATTGGTGTTCGGTTCGGCTTGTGTAGGATAGGTGGGAGACTGTGAAGCATGCACGCCAGTGTGTGTGGAGTCGTCGTTGAAATACCACTCTGGTCGTGCTGGATGTCTAACCTGGGTCCGTGATCCGGATCAGGGACAGTGTCTGGTGGGTAGTTTAACTGGGGCGGTTGCCTCCTAAAGGGTAACGGAGGCGCCCAAAGGTTCCCTCAGCCTGGTTGGCAATCAGGTGTTGAGTGTAAGTGCACAAGGGAGCTTGACTGTGAGACCGACGGGTCGAGCAGGGACGAAAGTCGGGACTAGTGATCCGGCGGTGGCTTGTGGAAGCGCCGTCGCTCAACGGATAAAAGGTACCCCGGGGATAACAGGCTGATCTTCCCCAAGAGTCCATATCGACGGGATGGTTTGGCACCTCGATGTCGGCTCGTCGCATCCTGGGGCTGGAGTCGGTCCCAAGGGTTGGGCTGTTCGCCCATTAAAGCGGTACGCGAGCTGGGTTTAGAACGTCGTGAGACAGTTCGGTCCCTATCCGCTGTGCGCGTAGGAGTCTTGAGAAGGGCTGTCCCTAGTACGAGAGGACCGGGACGGACGAACCTCTGGTGTGCCAGTTGTTCTGCCAAGGGCATGGCTGGTTGGCTACGTTCGGGAGGGATAACCGCTGAAAGCATCTAAGCGGGAAGCCTGCTTCGAGATGAGGGCTCCCACCCACTTGATGGGGTAAGGCTCCCAGTAGACGACTGGGTTGATAGGCCAGATATGGAAGCCGGGTAACCGGTGGAGTTGACTGGTACTAATAGGCCGAGGGCTTGTCCTCAGTTGCTCGCGTCCACTGTGT
>NZ_SRID01000066.1 GCF_004684805.1 Streptomyces palmae | reverse complement strand
GGATGCGGCTGCGGCGGGCGGGAGTTGGGGCGTACCGTGGGGGCGCGGAGTGCCGCGTGGAGAGGCGGCCCGTTCATCCCCTAATGTGGCTTTTGTCTTTCACGTTCTCGGGGAAGGGACTCGATGGAGCGCACCATCGTCCGTTGTGCCGAAGGGCACGTCTTCAGTATCACCTCGTTCCCGATGCAGAACCTCGGTGCCGATCGGATCGGCCCCGGGCGACTGCTGCGCTGCCCGCGCTGTGCGCGGTTGCGGCACGCGGTTCCGGTGGTGCGGCAGAAGCGGTAGCGGTGTGGTGACGGGCCCGGTCCGGTTGGGCCGGGCCCGCGGCCTCCGCGGTGTTTGCGTATCCTCGTCCCGTGCTTCTCTCAGACAAGGACATCCGGGCCGAGATCGATGCCGGTCGGGTTCGGATCGATCCGTACGACCCCGGAATGGTGCAGCCGTCGAGCGTGGATGTCCGGCTCGACCGGTTCTTCCGGGTGTTCGAGAACCACCGGTACCCGCACATCGACCCGGCGGTCGAGCAGGCCGATCTCACTCGCCTGGTGGAGCCGGAGGGGGATGAGGCCTTCATCCTGCACCCCGGGGAGTTCGTGCTCGCCTCCACCTACGAGGTGATCACCCTGCCCGACGACATCGCCTCCCGGCTGGAGGGCAAGTCGAGCCTGGGGCGGCTGGGGCTGCTGACGCACTCGACGGCGGGCTTCATCGACCCGGGCTTCTCCGGGCACGTGACCCTCGAGCTGTCGAATGTCGCGACTCTGCCGATCAAGCTGTGGCCGGGCATGAAGATCGGGCAGCTGTGTATGTTCCGGCTGACCTCGCCCGCCGAGCACCCCTACGGTTCGGCGCGCTACGGCTCCCGCTACCAGGGGCAGCGTGGGCCGACGCCCTCGCGTTCGTATCTGAACTTCCACAGGACGCAGGTCTGACATATGAGTGCCGAGCGGGAGAACCTGACCTACGAGCGGTTCGGGACCGCCGTCCGCGAGCTGGCGCAGACGATCGCCGACGATGGCTACGAGCCGGACATAGTGCTGTCGATCGCCCGCGGCGGGGTCTTCGTCGCCGGCGGTCTGGCGTACGCGCTGGACTGCAAGAACATCCACCTGGTGAACGTGGAGTTCTACACCGGCGTCGGCGAGACCCTGGAGATGCCGGTCATGCTGGCACCCGTCCCGAACGTGATCGACTTCTCGGACAAGAAGGTGCTGATCGCGGACGATGTCGCGGACACCGGCAAGACCCTGAAGCTGGTGCACGACTTCTGCCTGGGCACGGTGGCCGAGGTCCGCAGCGCGGTGATCTACGAGAAGTCGCACTCGCTGGTGAAGTGCGAGTACGTGTGGAAGCGCACCGATGACTGGATCAACTTCCCGTGGAGCGTGGCGCCCCCGGTAGTGCGGCGCGAGGGCCAGGTCCTCGACGCCTGAGTCAGGCCGGACAGAGCGTGTGCAAGGCCCCCGGCCGGACCGCCTGGGCGGGGCTCCGGCCAGACGGGGCCGAGTGCGCCCCCGGCCGAACTTCCTGAGCGAGACCCCGGCCGCCCCCGCCGAGGCGGCACCGTGGATACGGGTGAGGCCCCGGTCGTTCGGACATCGTCGGTGTCCGAACGGCCGGGGCCCTCGTCGTACGGGAGTCGCCCCGCGACTCAGAAGTTGCCGAGCTTGAGCAGGAAGAGCAGGGCGGCCAGCTGGAGCGCGGAGGCCGCCAGCGCCCGGGGCCAGGGCAGGTCGTGCGACTTGCCGACCATGGAGGTGAACAGCGCGCCGGCGCCCAGCCAGGTCGCCCAGCCCAGCACCGTGACCAGGCCGTTGTCGCCGCCCAGGAACATGGCGACGACCAGCCGCGGCGCGTCCGAGATCGACATGATCAGCAGCGAGAGGCCGATGGTGGGCGCCCAGAGGCCGTCGCCGCCCAGCTGGCGGGCCAGGGTGTGGGTGACCGCGCCCAGCACCAGACCGCTGGCCACCACCGCGACAGCGGTGCAGATGATCCACGGGATGCTGTTGGACAGCGAGGCGTTGAGCACGTCCTCGCGGGCCTGGTCCAGTCCGAAGACGGCGAGCAGGCCGTAGACGAAGGTGACGGTGAGCGCCGCGCCCCACATGGTGTGGTCGCGCATCTGCCAGAAGGTCGCCGAGGGCCGCAGCACGATGCCGCTCAGCAGCTGCTTCCAGGGCAGCCGGGGACCGGCCGGGGGCGCGGGCTGACCGGCGCGGTAGGCGCCCACCTGGTCGTCGCCATAAGAGCCGGGCTCGCCGCCGTACGAGTCGTAGTCCGGTGCCTCGCCCAGGCTGAACTGCTGGGTGGAGCCCGAGTCACCACTCGGATAGCCCGGGTGGCCGCCGGTCGGCCCGGGGCGGCCGTGCGGGGGCTGGGCGCCGTCGAAGTACTCCGGTTCGCCGTGCGAAGAGGCGTGCGGCGAACCGTGCGGCGAACCGTGCGGTGAGGCCTGCGGCCACTGGACGTTCGGCTGGCGGTACCCTCCCGCGCCGGGGTGGCCCTGGGGCGCGGGCTGCGGGCCGGGCTGCGGTCCGGGCCTGCCGTAACGGTTCGGCTGCGGCTGTCCGCCGGGCCCGCCGTGTTGGGTCGGCCGGCCGTACGGCGGGGGAGCCTGCTGACCGTACGGCGCCGGAGGCGTCTGCGGCCTGCCGTACGGGGCCTGTCCGTACGGCGGCTGCCCCGCCTGCTGCCCGGGGTGGTGCCCCGGCTGGCCCTGTGGTCCCCGTCCGGCGCCGGGGTCCTGTCCGCGTCCCATCCTGAATCCAGCCACAAAGGGAACGTACCTGGTCGCGGGGGCCGCTATGCCCGGCCGGGGGAACAGGACGGGCATTGCGGCCGAGCTGTGACATCCCTTAGGGGGACCCTGGGGGGTGGGCCGGATGGCGCCGCCGGCCCGCCAACGGGGCGTCCGCCCGGCGCACTTCGGGGGCGTGGCCTGGGCGGTGTTCCCGACGCCCGGGCCGCCCGCCGCCGGACGGCGGCCCTCCGCGATCCGGTGCGGTGCGCCGGAACCTCAAGGGTTTTGCGGTACGTTCCCTCTTCCACAAGCCGGGACAGACAGGTGCGGGAGTGGTCAACCCTGTTGTGATGCACGCCACTTGGCGGCCAAGATCAGGGGGCCAGATCTGCGCAGCGGAACGGGGGACAGAGATGTTCGAGCTGGTCGGCATGGGGCGATGTACGTATGCGGAGCGACGGGTGCGGACCACGGCGTAGTCGGATGCTGGAGGGACGCGAGCGGGCGCCGGCCGATCACCCCGCCGAGGCGCCCGCGACATACGCATCGGAAACGGCGGGGCCGGCGGGGGCCCGGGGCACCGAGTGCCTCCCGGAGAGCGCGGTGGAGCCCGAGCGCCCGCCGCTGATCGAGGAGTCCGCGCCCCGTCGGCGCGCGGGGCGCGGGGCGCGGACCGTCGCCGGTCAGGTCTTCGTGCTCCAGGTGGCCGTGGTGCTGCTGATCGTGCTCGGCGCGGTGGCGGCCCTGCTGCTCCAGTCCCGCCACGACAGCGACCAGGAGGCCCGGCACCGCTCGCTCGCCGTCGCGGTGACCTTCGCACACTCCCCCGGGGTGGTGGAGGCGCTGCGCAGTCCGGATCCGACCGCGCTGCTGCAACCGCGCGCCGAGGAGGCGCGCAAGGCGTCCGGGGTGGACTTCCTGGTGGTGATGACGCCCCAGGGGATCCGCTACACCCACCCCGACACGAGCCGCATCGGCCGCCACTTCATGGGGACCACCGAGCCCGCGCTCCGTGGCGACCAGGTGGTGGAGACCTACACCGGCACCCTGGGTCCGTCGGTGCGCGCGGTCGTCCCGGTCACCGACATCCACGGCGAGGTGGTCGGTCTGGTGTCCGCCGGGATCACCGTCGACAAGGTCAGCGGGGTGGTGGACCGGCAGCTTCCGCTGCTGCTCGGGGCCGCGATCGCCGCCCTGCTGCTGGCCACCGGCGGCACCGCGCTGGTCAGCCGACGGCTGCGGCGGCAGACCCATGGGCTGGATCCGGTCGAGATCACCCGCATGTACGAGCACCATGACGCGGTCCTGCACTCGGTGCGCGAGGGCGTGCTGATCATGGATGGCGAGCGGCGCCTGGTGCTGGCCAACGACGAGGCGCGGCGGCTGCTCGACCTGCCGCCGGACGCCGAGGGGATGCGCGTCGCCGAGCTGGGGCTGAACCCGCGCGCCGCCTCCCTGCTGGTCTCCGGACGCACCGCCACCGACGAGGTGCACGTGGCCGGTGAGCGGCTGCTGTCGCTGAGCCACCGGCCCACCGACCGGGACGGCGGCCCGCCCGGCTCGGTGGCCACCCTGCGCGACACCACCGAGCTGCACACGCTGACCGGCAAGGTGGAGTCGGCCCGCAGGCGGCTGAAGCTGCTGTACGACGCGAGCCTGCGGATCGGCACCGGGCTGGATGTGGCGCGTACCGCCGAGGAGCTGGCGGAGTACGCGGTTCCGCTGTTCGCCGACTACGTCACGGTCGACCTGTCCGACGAGGTGCTGAACGGCGAGGAGCCGATCGGGCTGGCGGGGCTGCGGCGCACCGCGCTCAGCGGCATCCGCCCGGACGCCCCGCTGTACCCCCTGGGCTCGCTGGTCCACATCGGGCCGACCACCCCGCAGGCGGTCGCGTACGCCTCCGGGAAGGCGGCCGTCGAGGCCGAGCTGGGGGCGTTCCGCGGGTGGCAGGCGCAGGATCCGGAGCGGGCCCGGCGGATCGTGGAGTGCGGTATCCACTCGATGATCACCGTGCCGCTGCGGGCCCGCGGGGTGGTGCTGGGCATGGCCACCTTCTGGCGCGAGTCCAGGCCGCAGCCCTTCGAGGACGACGACCTGTCGCTGGCCGAGGAGCTGGTGGCGCGGGCCGCGGTGAGCATCGACAACGCCCGCCGCTACACCCGCGAGCACACCATGGCGGTGACCCTGCAGCGCAGCCTGCTGCCCCGGGTGCTGCCCGAGCAGAACGCGCTGGACGTCGCCTACCGCTACCTGCCCGCCCAGTCCGGGGTGGGCGGTGACTGGTTCGATGTGATCCCGCTGCCCGGGGCGCGGGTGGCCCTGGTGGTCGGCGACGTGGTGGGCCACGGGCTGCACGCGGCGGCGACCATGGGCCGGCTGCGCACCGCGGTGCACAACTTCTCCGCCCTGGACCTGCCCCCGGACGAGCTGCTGACCCATCTGGACGAGCTGATCGCGCGGATCGACCAGGAGGACGAGGAGGACGAGCCGGGCGGCAAGGCGATCACCGGGGCCACCTGCCTGTACGCGATCTACGACCCGGTGTCCCGGCGCTGCACCATGGCCCGGGCCGGGCACCCGCCGCCCGCGCTGGCGCACCGGGACGGGACGGTGGAGTTCGTGGACCTGCCCAGCGGGCCGCCGCTGGGGCTGGGCGGGCTGCCGTTCGAGACCGCCGAGTTCGATCTGCCCGAGGGCAGCAGTGTGGTGCTGTACACCGACGGCCTGATCGAGAAGCGGGACCGGGACATCGACGCCGGGCTGGAGCTGCTGCGCGCCTCGCTGTCGGTGCCCGGCCGCACCCCGGAGCAGACCTGCCAGGCGGTGCTGGAGGACCTGCTCCAGGAGCCGCAGGGCGACGATGTGGCGCTGATCGTGGCCCGTACCCGGGTGCTTCCGGCGGAACGCATCGCCGAGTGGCAGCTGCCCGCCGAGCCGTCCGAGGTGGCCGCGGTGCGGGGGGCGGTGGCCCGGCAGCTGACGGCCTGGGGGCTGGCGGAGGCGGCGTTCAGCACCGAGCTGATCCTCAGCGAGCTGGTCACCAACGCGATCCGGCATGCCGCCGGGCCGATCCGGGTGCGGCTGCTCTGCGACCGCACGCTGATCTGCGAGGTGGCCGACACCGGCAGCACCGCGCCGCATCTGCGGTACGCGGCCACCACCGACGAGGGCGGGCGCGGGCTCTTCCTGGTCTCGCAGTTCGCCGAGCGCTGGGGCACCCGGTACACCCCGGAGGGCAAGGTGATCTGGACCGAGCAGCCGCTGCCGGAGCGGAAGCCGTAGGGCGGCCGGGGCCGCGTTCGGCGGAGGAGCGGTAGGGGTCCGCGGCCGGGAACGGCGGGAGCCGGCGGGCTGGAGAGATCCAGTCCGCCGGCTCCTTGGTTCGGGGCGCCGCCGTCGGCTACTTGGCCGGCTCCGGCTCCGGCGCGTCCGCCGCAGCTCCGTCGCCCTCCGGCTCGATCGGCGTCTTCACCGAGTCCAGCAGCAGCTGGGAGACGTCCACGACCTGGAGCGACTCCTTGGCCTTGCCGTCGTTCTTCTTGCCGTTGATCGAGTCGGTGAGCATCACCAGGCAGAACGGGCAGGCGGTGGAGACGATGTCCGGGTTGATGGACAGCGCCTCGTCCACGCGCTCGTTGTTGATGCGCTTGCCGATCCGCTCCTCCATCCACATCCGGGCGCCGCCGGCGCCGCAGCAGAAGCCGCGCTCCTTGTGGCGGTGCATCTCCTCGTTCCGCAGGCCCGGCACCTTGGCGATGATCTCGCGCGGCGGCGTGTAGACCTTGTTGTGGCGGCCCAGGTAGCAGGGGTCGTGGTACGTGATCAGACCCTCGACCGGGGTGACCGGGATCAGCCGGCCCTCGTCGATGAGGTGCTGGAGCAGCTGGGTGTGGTGGATGACCTCGTACTCGCCGCCCAGCTGCGGGTACTCGTTGGCGATCGTGTTGAAGCAGTGCGGGCAGGTCGCGACGATCTTCTTCTTGGCCTTGGGGACGGTGACGCCCTCCTCGGCGTCCTCGCCGAAGGCCATGTTCAGCATCTCGACGTTCTGCTGTCCGAGCTGCTGGAAGAGGAACTCGTTGCCCAGGCGGCGGGCCGAGTCACCGGTGCACGCCTCGTCGCCGCCCATGATCGCGAACTTGACGCCCGCGATGTGGAGCAGCTCCGCGAAGGCCTTGGTGGTCTTCTTGGCGCGGTCCTCCAGGGCGCCGGCGCAGCCGACCCAGTACAGGTAGTCGACCTCGGTGAGGTCCTCGATGTCCTTGCCGACGACCGGGACCTCGAAGTCGACCTCCTTGGTCCACGCGAGGCGCTGCTTCTTGGCCAGGCCCCAGGGGTTGCCCTTCTTCTCCAGGTTCTTGAGCATCGTGCCCGCCTCGCTGGGGAAGCTGGACTCGATCATCACCTGGTAGCGGCGCATGTCCACGATGTGGTCGACGTGCTCGATGTCCACCGGGCACTGCTCGACGCAGGCGCCGCAGGTGGTGCAGGACCACAGCACGTCCGGGTCGATGACGCCGTTCTCCTCCAGGGTGCCGATCAGCGGGCGCTCGGCCTCCGCGAGGGCGCTCGCCGGCACGTCCTTGAGCTGCTCGGCGGTGGCCTTCTCCTCGCCCTCGGCGTCCTTGCCGCCGCCGGCCAGCAGGTACGGGGCCTTGGCGTGGGCGTGGTCGCGCAGCGCCATGATCAGCAGCTTGGGGGACAGCGGCTTGCCGGTGTTCCAGGCGGGGCACTGCGACTGGCAGCGGCCGCACTCGGTGCAGGTGGAGAAGTCGAGCAGGCCCTTCCAGGAGAAGTGCTCGATCTGCGAGACGCCGAACTGGTCGTCCTCGCCCGGGTCCTCGAAGTCGATCGGCTTGCCGCCGGAGGTCATCGGCAGCAGCGCGCCCAGGGCCGTGTCGCCGTCGGCCTTGCGCTTGAACCAGATGTTGGGGAAGCCCAGGAAGCGGTGCCAGGCCACACCCATGTCGGTCTTGAGCGAGACCGTGATCATCCAGATGAAGGAGGTCGAGATCTTGATCGCGGCGAACAGGTAGGTGAGGTTCTGCAGCGTGCCGGTGCTCATCCCCTTGAAGAGCGCCACCAGCGGGTACGAGAGGAAGAACTCCGGCTCGTAGCTGTCCACGCCGTGCTGGGCGCCCTCCAGGGCGTGCAGGGTCACGATCGAGATGCCGACGATCAGGATGACGGTCTCGACGAAGTACGCCTGGCCGGTGTTGGAGCCGGCGAACCGGGACTTGCGGCCCGCGCCGCCCGGCCGGTTCAGCTGGCGGATGACGATGAGCACCAGGATGCCCACGCCCGTCATCGTGCCCATGAACTCGACGAACATCTCCCACGGCAGCCAGCCGCCGAGGATCGGCAGCAGCCAGTCGGACTGGAAGAGCTGGCCGATGGCGTTGACGATCGTCAGCAGCAGGGTGAAGAAGCCCAGCGCGACGAACCAGTGGGCCACGCCGACGACGCCCCAGCGGTTCATCCGGGTGTGGCCGAGGAACTCCTTGGCCACGGTGAGGGTGCGCTGTACGGGCTCGTCCGTCCTGGTGCCGGCGGGCACCGGCTGACCCATCCGCATGAAGCGGTAGATCTGCAGGATGGCGCGGCCGAACAGCGCGACGCCGACCGCGATGAGGACCAGCGACACGATGATCGCGGCGAGTTGCATTGGGGGCTCCTCGTTCCTGCGAGAGCGGGAGATTACTAATGATTACTAAGCAGTAACTTATCTGGTCTCTCCGAGATTACCGAGCTTTTCGGAGGCTATGGAGAAGACCTGTCGGTGATCTGTGTCGCTCAGGGTGCCCTGCCTCCCCTCTCCCTCGCATGTCGTGTCCTGGCTGAACATAAGGCCGATATAAAAGTTGAGCCGGGTCGACTCACCTTGGTTGACAGGCAAATCTGGATCATGCAGTCTTGAGTCTGTTCCACTCAATGATGTAGCTGGAGGACTCCGAAATGGCTCGTGCGGTCGGCATCGACCTGGGTACGACGAACTCCGTCGTCAGTGTTCTCGAAGGCGGTGAGCCCACCGTCATCACCAACGCCGAGGGCGCCAGGACCACGCCGTCCGTTGTCGCCTTCGCCAAGAACGGCGAGGTGCTCGTCGGCGAGGTCGCCAAGCGCCAGGCCGTGACCAACGTGGACCGGACCATTCGCTCGGTCAAGCGCCACATGGGCACCGACTGGAAGATCGGGCTGGACGGCAAGGACTTCAACCCCCAGCAGATGAGCGCCTTCATCCTGCAGAAGCTGAAGCGGGATGCCGAGGCCTACCTGGGCGAGAAGGTCACCGACGCGGTCATCACCGTCCCGGCGTACTTCAACGACTCCGAGCGCCAGGCCACCAAGGAGGCCGGCGAGATCGCGGGTCTCAACGTCCTGCGTATCGTCAACGAGCCTACTGCCGCCGCCCTCGCCTACGGGCTGGAGAAGGACGACCAGACCATCCTGGTCTTCGACCTCGGTGGCGGTACCTTCGACGTCTCGCTGCTGGAGATCGGCGACGGCGTGGTCGAGGTCAAGGCCACCAACGGCGACAACCACCTCGGTGGTGACGACTGGGACCAGCGCGTCGTCGACTACCTGGTCAAGCAGTTCGCCAACAACCACGGCGTGGACCTCTCCAAGGACAAGATGGCCCTCCAGCGCCTCCGCGAGGCCGCCGAGAAGGCCAAGATCGAGCTGTCCTCGTCCACCGAGACCTCGATCAACCTGCCCTACATCACGGCCTCCGCCGAGGGCCCGCTGCACCTGGACGAGAAGCTCACCCGCGCCCAGTTCCAGCAGCTCACCGCCGACCTGCTGGAGCGCTGCAAGACCCCGTTCCACAACGTGATCAAGGACGCGGGCATCGCCCTGTCCGAGATCGACCACGTGGTGCTGGTCGGTGGCTCCACCCGCATGCCGGCCGTCTCCGAGCTCGTCAAGGAGCTCACCGGCGGCAAGGAGGCCAACAAGGGTGTGAACCCGGACGAGGTCGTCGCCATCGGCGCCTCGCTCCAGGCCGGCGTCCTCAAGGGCGAGGTCAAGGACGTCCTGCTGCTCGACGTCACCCCGCTGTCCCTGGGCATCGAGACCAAGGGCGGCATCATGACCAAGCTGATCGAGCGCAACACGACCATCCCGACCAAGCGCTCGGAGATCTTCACCACGGCCGAGGACAACCAGCCGTCCGTGCAGATCCAGGTCTACCAGGGCGAGCGCGAGATCGCCGCGTACAACAAGAAGCTCGGCATGTTCGAGCTGACCGGCCTGCCGCCGGCCCCGCGCGGTGTCCCGCAGATCGAGGTCACCTTCGACATCGACGCCAACGGCATCATGCACGTGGCCGCGAAGGACCTGGGCACCGGCAAGGAGCAGAAGATGACCGTCACCGGCGGCTCCTCGCTGCCGAAGGACGAGGTCAACCGGATGCGCCAGGAGGCCGAGCAGTACGCGGAGGAGGACCACCGCCGCCGCGAGGCCGCCGAGGCCCGCAACCAGGCCGAGCAGCTCGTCTACCAGACCGAGAAGTTCCTCAAGGACAACGAGGAGAAGGTCCCGGCCGAGGTCAAGACCGAGGTGGAGACCGCGGTCGGCGAGCTCAAGGAGAAGCTCAAGGGCGAGGACACCGCCGAGATCCGCACCGCGACCGAGAAGGTCGCCGCGGTGAGCCAGAAGCTGGGCCAGGCGCTCTACGCCGACGCCCAGGCCGCCGGTGCTGCTGGTGCCGCCGGTCCGGACGGTGCCGCCCCGAAGGCCGAGGACGACGTGGTCGACGCCGAGATCATCGACGACGACAAGGCCGCCGGCGGTAAGGGTGGTGCCGCGTGACGGAGGAGACCCCGGGCTTCGAGGAGCAGCCCGACGTTTCCTCCGAAGCCGAAGGCAAGAAGAAGTCCGAGGACGCCGCGCCGGCCGACAAGGCCGGCCCGGCGCCCGCGGGCGACGAGGAGCTGCGCAACGCAGGTCTCCAGGCCCAGCTGGACCAGGTGCGCACCGCGCTCAGCGAGCGCACCGCGGACCTCCAGCGCCTCCAGGCGGAGTACCAGAACTACCGCCGCCGGGTGGAGCGGGACCGGATCGCGGTCAAGGAGGTCGCGGTCGCGAACCTGCTGACCGAGCTGCTTCCGGTGCTGGACGACATCGGCCGCGCCCGGGAGCACAGCGAGCTGGTGGGCGGCTTCAAGTCGGTCGCCGAGTCGCTGGAGACGGTCGCCGCCAAGATGGGGCTGCAGCAGTTCGGCAAGGAGGGCGAGCCCTTCGACCCGCTGGTGCACGAGGCGCTGATGCACAGCTACGCGCCGGACGTCACCGAGACCACGTGCGTGCAGATCCTGCAGCCGGGGTATCGGATCGGCGAGCGTACGATCCGCCCGGCGCGGGTCGCGGTCGCCGAGCCCCAGCCGGGCGCGCAGGGCAAGTCGGACGAGGCGTCGTCCGACGAGGAGAGCGGTGGCCCGGAAGAGGGCTGAGGTGACAGCACAGGCCGGTACAGCCGGTGAACCGGGTATAGGCGCTACGCGTCTTTCGGTGAAGCAGGGAGAGGAGGGGCGTCGATGAGCCTGAGCAGGGATGTGCTGGAGAAGGACCTGTACAAGGTCCTCGGCGTCCCCAAGGATGCCACCGAGGCGGAGATCAAGAAGGCTTACCGGAAGCTCGCCCGCGAGTTCCACCCGGACGCCAACAAGTCCGACGCCGGGGCCGAGGAGCGCTTCAAGGAGATCTCCGAGGCCAACGACATCCTGTCCGACTCCAAGCGGCGCAAGGAGTACGACGAGGCCCGCGCGCTGTTCGGCAACGGGGGCTTCCGCCCCGGGCCGGGCGGCGCCGGGGGCCCCGGCGGCTTCAACTTCGACCTGGGCGACCTCTTCGGAGGCGCCCAGGGCGGGGGCGGCTTCGGCGGCGGCGGTCTGGGCGACGTCTTCGGCGGGCTGTTCAACCGGGGCGGCGGCCGCGCGCAGCCGCGCCGCGGGCAGGACATCGAGTCCGAGGTGACACTGAGCTTCACCGAGGCCGTCGAGGGGGCCACGGTCCCGCTGCGGATGTCCAGCCAGGCGCCGTGCAAGGCGTGCTCGGGCACCGGCGACAAGAACGGCACCCCTCGGGTGTGCCCGACCTGCGTCGGCACCGGGCAGGTCAGCCGGGGTGCGGGCGGCGGCTTCTCGCTCACCGACCCCTGCGCCGACTGCCGCGGTCGCGGACTGATCGCCGAGAACCCCTGCGAGGTGTGCAAGGGCAGCGGGCGCGCCCGCTCCGCGCGCACCATGCAGGTCCGCATCCCGGCAGGGGTCAGCGACGGCCAGCGGATCCGGCTGCGCGGCAAGGGCGCGCCGGGCGAGACCGGCGGTCCGGCCGGTGACCTCTATGTGGTCGTCCATGTGGAGGAGCACCCGGTCTTCGGGCGCAAGGGCGACAACCTCACCGTCACGGTGCCGGTCTCGTTCACCGAGGCGGCGCTCGGCGGCGAGGTGAAGGTACCGACCCTGGGCGGCTCCCCGGTCACCCTGAAGCTGCCCGCCGGTACCCCCAACGGCCGCACCATGCGCGCCCGCGGCAAGGGTGCGGTGCGCAAGGACGGCACCCATGGCGACCTGCTGGTCACCGTGGAGATCGCCGTTCCCCGGGAGCTCAGCGACTCGGCCCGCGAGGCGCTGGAGACCTATCGCCAGGCAACCGCGGGTCATGACCCGCGGGCGGACCTGTTCCAGGCCGCGGAGGGAGCTTGAGTCCATGGACGGCCGCCGTCGCAACCCGTACGAACTGACCGACGAGTCTCCGGTGTACGTCATCTCGGTGGCGGCACAGCTCTCCGGTCTCCACCCCCAGACGCTGCGGCAGTACGACCGCCTGGGCCTGGTCTCCCCGGACCGCACCGCCGGCCGGGGCCGCCGCTACTCGGCCCGCGACATCGAGCTGCTCCGCCAGGTGCAGCAGCTGTCGCAGGACGAGGGCATCAACCTCGCCGGCATCAAGCGGATCATCGAGCTGGAGAACCAGGTCGCCGCGCTCCAGGCGCGGGTGGCCGAGCTCCAGCAGGCGGTGGAGGGCGCGGCGGTGGCCATGCAGCAGCGCGAGGCCCAGGTGCACGCCTCCTACCGGCGCGACCTGGTCCCCTACGACCAGGTCCGGCAGACCAGCGCCCTGGTGGTGTGGCGGCCCAAGCGGCCGGAGTAGCGACGTCCGTCGTCCAACGGGCCCGTCATCCTCGGGATGACGGGCCCGTGACGTGTTTCCGGGGGCGTGCGGTGCGTCATCCCCAGGGCGGGCGGGGCGTACGGCCGATCTCGCACCACACGATCTTGGCTGCCGCGCCCCAGAGTTCGCCCTTGAGGGGGAAGGTGCTCCAGGTGTCGGCGAGCGCGGTGAGCAGATGCAGCCCGCGCCCGCTCTCCCCGTCCGCGTCCTCCGCGTCCTCCGCGTCCGGATCCCGGATCACCAGCGGCGCGGGGCTGCGGTCCCACACCATCAGGCGCAGCCGCTGCTCGTCGGACCAGGTGACCCGCAGATCCGCCTCGCCCTTGGAGTGCACGAGCGCGTTCGTCAGTAACTCGCTGGCCAGGAGCTGCGCCCGGTCGATGAGTTCGGGCAGTTCATGCGCCACGAGCACGCTGCGCAGCGAGGCTCTGGCGACGCGCACGGCCCGGAGGTCGTGCGGGACGTGGAGGGTGTATTCGAAGGGGGAGACGTCCTGTTCGGTGGCAGACATACGGGCCTCCTGCGGGCGCGTTTGAGTCGTGCCGCCCTTGGTGTGAGCGGCGCCACAATCAACGTAGGACCCATTTATGGGCCCTTGCAACGCGTTCTTGGATTGTTCGCCCGATCGGGTCGGGTCATGGCACAGTGGCGCCGAGGTCCCTCTGGAGGGAGCGGAGTTCATGCCTCGTAGGAGTAACCCCACGGCCCGGCAGGAGCGGTTGGGTGCCGAGCTGCGGAAGCTGCGCGAGCGTGCGGGTATCGCCGCCGGCGAGGCGGCTCGCGCGGTGGGCATGAAGCAGAGCGACCTGTCGCACCTTGAGGCCGGTCGCCAAGCCGTGAGCGGGGAGCGTGTGCGGGCCTTGGCGGCCCATTACGGCGTAATGGACACAGCGTTGGTCGATGCGCTGGCCGCGATGACGGGGCGCCAGAAGCGGGGCTGGTGGGAGAGCTGCCGAGGTGTGCTCGTGCCCGCCCTCCTGGATGGCGCTGAATTGGAGCACCACGCGCACAGCCTCCGCGAATTCCAGGTCGTGCACATCCCTGGGCTGCTTCAGACCGAGGCATACATGCGCGCGCTGTTCACCTACGCGGGTGCGAAGCCGGATCACCTCGACTCATTGGTCGACTTCCGCATGCGTCGGCGCGACGTGCTCGGCAAGCCGTCGGGTCCCGAGTACACGGCGGTCATCCACGAGGCCGCATTGCGCATGATCGTCGGCGACCGAAGGATTGCGCGGGACCAGCTCACGTACATCCTGGAGAGAGCGGAGGAGCCCGGTATCACCGTGCGTGTGGTGCCGTTCGCCGTGGAGGGATTCGCCGGGATGGGGGACTCGATGCTCTACGCCGAGGGTCCGGTTCCCCAACTGGACACAGCACACATCGATCAAGTCCACGGCAGCGTCTTCTTGGACAGCGAGGCCGACCTCGCCCGCTACCGCGTTCGGTGGGCCCTCGTTGAGCGCCTGGCTCTGTCCATCGAACAGTCACGAGACGCCATCCAGCGAATGGGGCGAGAGCTATGACAACTGAGACGAACGGCCGAACCGGCTGGAGGCGGTCGTCCTTCAGTGGCAACGGAGAGGGCAACTTGTGCGTCGAACTCCGTGCCGCCGACGGAGTCATACGCCTCCGCGAGAGCGATGACCCCGGCATAACGCTCGCCATCACCCGGCCCGTCCTCCTCCGCTTCGTGCGGGCCGCGAAGGTCGACCGGTTCGACCGGTTGGACGGGGAACGCTGAGTTCGGCGTGGGGGTCAGGCGAAGTCCGCCGTCTCCAGCTCGAACCCGAACGGCTCCGGTAGGGCGATGGGCTTGCCGAAGGCGGCCGCGTGGACCTCGGTGTAGTCCGCGGCGACGGGCTCACTGAGCAGGGTGACCATGCCTTCCTCCCGGTCCACCAGGAGGTGGAGCGGGATCCCGCCGCGGGCGTAGCAGTGCCGCTTGGCGACGCGGTCGCCCTGGGGGCGGGTGCTGGTCACCTCGGCCACCATGGCCACCCCGGTGCAGGGCATCCAGGCTGGCGCACCCCGGAAGAGGCGCAGCTCGCGCGGGGCGAAGGTGATGTCCGGGATGGCGTGGTTCTTCGGGCAGAGGCCGCCCCGGGGCAGGATCAGGCCGGTGTTGCCGGACTGCTGCATGGGGACCCGGGAGCGTCCGTAGACCTGTACGACGATCAGGTCGATGGCGTCCTGGTGATCGCCGTCCGGCGCCGGTGACACGATGATCTCCCCCTCGATGAGCTCGGCCTTGAAGCCCTCGGGGGTCTCAAGAGCCAGGAAGCTCTCCAGGAGAAGCTCTTCCTGCGTGGGATCTGGCTCGTGTGCCATGGCTGTCATGCTGCCCCCCCCTGGTGCGTGGGGTCCAGCGTCGCTCGGTGGCGGCGCGGCCGTCTGGTTTTCCGGAGAGGTTCACTCTGAGGGGTGGGTGTGCCCCTCGCCACGGACGGTTGGTGGGGCCGGCTCGCCAGGCTCGCTGGGGCTGGCGGGCGCACCATGGAGGTACGGCGAGAGGCAGGGAGGCATCGCCATGTTGGAAGTCAAGACGACCGGGGAGCCGGACGAGCGGCGCGACTTCCCCAAGGGGCACCTCGACGTCCTGCACATGAGCGGGCTGGAGTTCGCGGTCGGCACCTTCGAGCCCGGTTGGCGGTGGTCGGAGTCCGTGCGGCCGATCGCGGGCACCGACAGCTGCCAGGTCCACCACAACGGTTACGTGGTCTCCGGCCGGATGCGCATCCGTATGGATGACGGCGCCGAGCGCGAGCTGGGCCCGGGTGATGTGTTCGTGCTGTCGCCCGGACACGACGCCTGGGTGGTCGGCGACGAACCGGTGGTGCTGTACGACTTCGCCGGCGGCATGGCCAAGGAGTACGCGAAAGAGAGCTAGGCCATGAGGTTCGTGCAGGTCATCGAGTACGAGACGGCCAGGGAAGAGGAGATGTCGCGGCTGTTCGACGAGTGGATGATGGCCACCGAGGGGCGGCGCACCGTGCTGCGCGAGTACCACACCCGGGACCGGGAGCGGCCGAACCACTACGTGGACATCCTGGAGTTCCCCTCGTACGAGCAGGCGATGGTCAGCAAGGCGCTGCCGGAGACGGAGCGCGTCGCCGAGAGGCTCTGGGCGCTGTGTGACGGCGAGCCGCGGTTCATCGGGCTGGAAGTGCTCGACGAGGAGCCGTGACCGGGGGCCTTCGCGGAAGGGTCAGGCGCGCGGGGCGGTGACGCGGCCCAGCGCCCGGGTCAGGGTGATCTCGATCAGGACCCGGTCCGGGTTGGGGGAGGGCATGCGCTGGTAGCGCTCCGCGTAGCGGCGTACCGCGTCCTCGACGAGGGCCGCCTCGGTACGGATCACCGCGCGGCCCTCCAGCGTGGCCCAGCGCCGGTCGGCGTGCTGGGCGAGGGCGACCGGGGCGCCGCCTTGGCCCGCGGCCTGGATGTGGGCGACCTTGCGGCTGGCCTTGTTGCTGATCACCCGGGCGAGCCCGGACTCCGGATCGTACGTGGCACCCACCGGGACCACATGGGGGGTGCCGTCGGGCCGCAGCGTGGTGAGGGTGCAGACATGGCGCTCCCGCCAGAAGCTGAGGTACGCGGGGTCGGGGTGGAGCGGGTCGATCGCCATGGCGAAGAGGCTACTCCCCGCCGTCGCGGAGCCTCCCCATCCAGCCTTGAGTGGAATAGACTCAACTTATCGGCGGTTGTGCCGAGCAGGTTACCGAGGCCTACGAGGATCGGTCGGCCGCGCCCACGGGGGCGTCGGCCGGTGGACGCGAGCGCGAGGAGGAGCGGCCAGTCGTGGACGCCGAGCTGACCAACAAGAGCCAGGAGGCGCTGAGCAGCGCCCATCAGCGGGCGGTCACCGCCGGGCATGTGGATCTGACCGCCGCCCATCTGCTGCTCGCGCTGCTCCAGGGGCAGGACAACGAGAACCTGATGGACCTGCTGGCCGCCGTGGAGGCGGACGCGGCGGCGGTGCGCGGCGGCACGGAGCGGCTGCTGGGCGGGCTGCCCAGCGTGCAGGGCTCCACCGTGGCGCCGCCGCGGCCCGACCGGGAGCTGCAGGCGGTGCTCGCCGACGCCGAGGAGCGCGCCCTGAAGCTGGGCGACGCCTATGTGTCCACCGAGCACCTGCTGATCGGCGTCGCGGCCCGTGGCGGCCAGGCCGGGCAGCTGCTGGAGCAGCAGGGCGCCACGGCGAAGAAGCTGGCCGACGCCTTCCAGCGGCGGCGCGGCACCCAGCGGGTGAGCAACCAGGACCCGGAGGGCACCTACAAGGCGCTGGAGAAGTTCGGCACCGACCTGACCGCCGCCGCCCGGGACGGCAAGCTCGACCCGGTGATCGGCCGCGACCAGGAGATCCGCCGGGTGGTGCAGGTGCTCTCCCGGCGCACCAAGAACAACCCGGTGCTGATCGGCGAGCCCGGGGTCGGCAAGACCGCCGTGGTCGAGGGGCTGGCGCAGCGCATCGTCAAGGGCGATGTGCCCGAGTCGCTGCGGAACAAGCGGCTGGTGGCACTGGACCTGGGGGCGATGGTCGCGGGCGCGAAGTACCGCGGCGAGTTCGAGGAGCGGCTGAAGACCGTACTGGCGGAGATCAAGTCCAGTGACGGCCAGGTCATCACCTTCATCGACGAGCTGCACACCGTGGTGGGCGCCGGTGCCGGCGGCGACTCCGCGATGGACGCGGGGAACATGCTCAAGCCGATGCTGGCCCGCGGCGAGCTGCGGATGGTCGGCGCCACCACCCTGGACGAGTACCGCGAGCGGATCGAGAAGGACGCGGCGCTGGAGCGGCGGTTCCAGCAGGTGATGGTCGCCGAGCCGACCGTGGCCGACACCGTCGCCATCCTGCGCGGACTCAAGGGCCGCTACGAGGCGCACCACAAGGTGCAGATCGCGGACGGCGCGCTGGTCGCCGCGGCCACCCTCTCCGACCGGTACATCACCTCCCGCTTCCTGCCCGACAAGGCCATCGACCTGGTCGACGAGGCGGCCTCCCGGCTGCGGATGGAGATCGACTCCTCACCGGTGGAGATCGACGAACTCCAGCGGGCCGTGGACCGGCTGCGGATGGAGGAGATGGCCCTGGGCAACGAGTCCGACGAGGCCAGCAAGGAGCGGCTGGAGAAGCTCCGCCGCGACCTCGCCGACAAGGAGGAGGAGCTGCGCGGCCTCACCGCCCGCTGGGAGAAGGAGAAGCAGGGCCTCAACCGAGTCGGCGAGCTGAAGGAGAAGCTGGACGGGCTGCACGGCCAGGCCGAGCGCGCCCAGCGGGACGGCGACTTCGACACCGCCTCCAAGCTGCTGTACGGCGAGATCCCGGCGCTGGAGCGGGAGCTGGCGGAGGCCACCGAGGCCGAGGCGGAGGCCATGGAGACCGCCAAGCCGACCATGGTGAAGGAGGAGGTCGGCCCGGACGACGTGGCCGACGTGGTCTCCTCCTGGACCGGTATCCCGGCCGGCCGGCTGCTGGAGGGCGAGACCCAGAAGCTGCTGCGCATGGAGGACGAGCTGGGCAAGCGGCTGATCGGGCAGATCGAGGCGGTCCGGGCGGTCTCCGACGCGGTGCGCCGCACCCGGGCCGGGATCGCCGACCCGGACCGGCCCACCGGCTCCTTCCTCTTCCTGGGCCCCACCGGAGTGGGCAAGACCGAGCTGGCCAAGGCGCTGGCGGACTTCCTCTTCGACGACGAGCGGGCGATGGTCCGCATCGACATGAGCGAGTACGGCGAGAAGCACAGCGTCGCCCGGCTGGTGGGCGCCCCGCCTGGCTACGTCGGCTACGAGGAGGGCGGCCAGCTGACCGAGGCGGTGCGCCGCCGCCCGTACAGCGTGGTGCTGCTGGACGAGGTGGAGAAGGCCCACCCCGAGGTCTTCGACATCCTGCTCCAGGTCCTGGACGACGGCAGGCTCACCGACGGACAGGGCCGCACCGTCGACTTCCGGAACACCATCCTGGTCCTCACCTCCAACCTGGGCAGCCAGTACCTGGTCGAGCCGCTGACCAGCGAGGAGGAGAAGAAGCAGCAGGTGCTTGAGGTCGTCCGGGCGTCCTTCAAGCCGGAGTTCCTCAACCGGCTGGACGACCTGGTGGTCTTCTCCTCGCTGACCCGAAGCGAGCTGGCGCGCATCGCCGAGCTGCAGATCGCGCGGTTGGCCGGGCGGCTGGCCGAGCGGCGGCTGGCCCTGGACGTCACCCCGGCCGCGCTGGACTGGCTGGCCGAGGAGGGCAACGACCCGGCGTACGGTGCCCGGCCGCTGCGCCGCCTGGTGCAGACCGCGATCGGCGACCGGCTGGCCAGGGAGATCCTGGCCGGGGAGGTCCGGGACGGCGACACGGTCCGGGTGGACCGGTCCGGCGACGAGCTGCTGATCGGGGCGGTGCGGTAGCGGCGCCGCCGGAGTGCGGTGTGCGGGCCCTGGGCGGGGACTGATGCGCCCGGGGCCTGCTCCCTGGGTGGGCTCCCTGGGGTGGGCCCGAGGCGGCCGGGTCCCTCCTCTGCGATGGGGCCCGTACACCGCCGGCCTGCACCGGGGACGGGCTCGCCCAGGTTGCTTCCGAGGTGGCGGGGCGCTGTCCAGTGGTTAGCGGCCAGGTCCAGGGGACCAGGAGAGTGGGACTTGTCAGCCCGCAGCGGATCGCGGACGCCAGGGGTTGCGGTGACGGGGCGGGTGTGAGGGAGGATGGCCGCATCCGTACGAAGGGAAATCCACGGTGAGCATCGACCCGTCCTCGATTCCGAACTTCGGGGGCCAGCCAGAGCCGGAGCCGAGTGGCCCGGTCGGTCCGGTCATCCCGGACCAGGACCTGGTCAAGCAGCTGCTCGAGCAGATGGAGCTGAAGTACCTCGTCGACGACGAGGGTGACCTCGCCGCGCCGTGGGAGCAGTTCCGTACGTACTTCATGTTCCGTGGCGAAGAGGATCAGCAGATCTTCTCGGTACGTACGTTCTACGACCGGGCGCACGAGATCGACCAGAAGCTCCAGCTGCTGGAGGTCATCGACGACTGGAACCGCCGCACCCTGTGGCCGAAGGTCTACAGCCACACCAACGACGACGGCACCGTCCGCCTTATCGGCGAGGCGCAGATGCTGATCGGCACCGGTGTCAGCCTGGAGCACTTCGTCTCCAGCACGGTCAGCTGGGTGCGGGCCTCGATCGAGTTCGACAGGTGGCTCGTCCAGCAGCTCGGCCTGGAGGCCGACATCGAGTCCGGTGACGACGAACCGGGCGACGAGGACTGACTGAGCCGCACTCCTCCTTGGGCCCGCCGACAGCGGACGGGGCCCACGGGGAGGAGACGTGTGCCGCAGACGCCGGAGAGAGCCCGGCCGGCGCATCGTCCGGGTGACGGACGGCGCGCCGGTCGGGCTCTCGCCGTGTCCGGCACCGCCCGTACCGGTGGGGAGCGGGTGCCCGTGCCGGCGAGCGGTCGGGAGCCTCAGGCGCGGGGCGGCGGGTGCCCCGGGCGGGCGGAGCGGGGCCCCACAGGCGGGCGGCGTGGAGGTGGACCCGGACGGCGGGGGCAAGGTCGCGGGCCGGGCGTTGTGGGCGGTCGCGCCGCCGAGGCGGTCCGCACCTGAGCGTCTCGGCGGGCGCGACCAGACGCCGAGCCCCCGGGAATGCGGCGAGGGCTCGGCACCTCCGAACATCCCTGATCGCGGGCCCGGGCGCGACCCGGGGCACCCGTTGGCGTCACCCCGATCACCCGTCTGGCGGCGGTGCGGGCCGGCGCCGGCCCGTCAGGGTATGTGCCGTACCTCCGGCCACTGCGGTGCCGGGCCGTCCAGCAGGGGGGTCTCGCGGCCGAGCAGCCAGCGGTCGAAGAACGCGGTCAGATAGACCCCCTCGGCGGCGATGGCGCGGTCCGGGGCGATGGTGCCGATGTTCCGCGCGACGGTCTGCGACGGCAGGTCGAGCCGCTCGGCCAGTTGCGGCAGCAGGGCCTCGGTGTCGGTGAAGCTCGCGTGCTTCGCGCCGACGAAGGACAGGTCCCGGTGCCAGCCCGAGCTGTGCCGCCAGGTGGCGTCCCAGGAAGCCACCGTGCGGTGGTCGTCGCCTTCCATCCCCATCAGCAGCAGTGGACGGTCCAGCCCGTCTATACCGACCGCGGACGGGTTCGAGGGGTCGCCGTCGTCCTGGGTGTAGCCCATCACGCCGTCCATGTTCGCGGCGGCCTTGATACGGGGGTCGTCGTGCATGGTGTGGGCGGCGGTGAAGCCGCCGGCGGACTGGCCGAACATCGCGGTCCGCCCGGTGTCCAGCGCCCCCCGCAGCCCCGGTGGCAGCTGCTGGTGGTCGGCGTCCGGGTTGTGGCCGGCGGCCAGCCTGTCGAGCTCGTCCAGCACGAAGCGGGTGTCGGCCACCCGCACCGCGGTGATCTTCCGCAGGAGATCCGGGACCCGGTGCTCCTGATCGGCGCGCTGGTACTCGTCCAGCATCAGGCTGCGCTCCACGCGTCCACCGGGGAACTCGACTCCGGGCCCCTCATGGGTGTGGTCGATGGTGACCACCGCGTATCCCCGGGAGGCCAGGTCGTCCACCAGGCTGCTGCCCAGTGTCCGAGGATCGCCCGCGCCCGGTGAGTAGAGCACCACGGGCAGCCGTCCGCCGCGTCGGTCGATCGGTGCGTCCTGACGGGCATGGGTGCGGATGGCAGCCCAGTCGACCTTGCCCTGGGGTACGCCGGAGAGGTTGTTCTGCTGGTCGTAGGCCGCCGCTTCACCGGGCAGCATCAGCGGCGCCGCCGGGTGGCCGCCGGTGTCCCGGGCCGGATACCGGATGCTGACCATCAGCTCCCGGTACGGCTGGTTCGGCACCCAGGGGTCGTGCCGGGACCGGTCGACCAGGTGCAGGGAGGTGGTGCCGACCCGATGCGGCCCGCTGGGCGCGGGCAGAGTCGGGGCGGCCCAGGCACGCGTGGCGGAACCGCCGAGAGGTCCGACGGCCGGGGCCGGATCGTCGGTGGTGGTCGAGGCGGTACCGGGACGGGCGGTCGGCTGTCCCAGCGCCGTCGCCGCTGTGCCCAGGGCCAGCGTGGCGGTCAGCGCGGCCACCGCAGCCAGACGCGGGGGCATCGGCCGGTCCGGACGCATTCGGCGCCGTAAGCGCCGGCGGGACTTCCGGCGGGACTCTCGGTGGGTGGCGGTGTGGTGGTCGTCGGCGGCGATGTGTGGGGTCATCGGGTTGCTCCAGGCGGGCGTGCGTGGTCCGTGCGATGTACGGCGGTGCTGCCCTTGCGGCCGTACCATCAGCATCCCGGTGACCGAGCCCGATGGCGCTGGGGTATGCCCCCGTCTTGCGGTGGGGCTAACCCCCGTACGTACGCTGACTGCCCGTTATGACCAGCGCCCCTGGGAGGCAAGGGACTTCAGCCGGGAGACGGCCTCGGCCAAGACCTGTTCGCCTTTGCAGAAGGCGAAGCGGACGAAGGGCGCGCCCTGGTCGCGGTGGTCGTAGAAGACCGCGTTCGGGATGGCGACCACCCCGCAGCGCTCGGGCAGGGCCCGGCAGAACGCGAAACCGTCGTCCTCGCCCAGCGGGCGGATGTCGGTGGTGACGAAGTACGTGCCGGCCGGCCGGAAGACCCCGAAGCCGGCCTCCCGCAGCCCGTCGGCGAGCAGGTCCCGCTTGGCCTCGAGGTCTGTGCGCAGGGCGTGGAAGTAGGAGTCGGGCAGTCGCAGCGCCTCCGCGATCGCGTACTGGAACGGCCCGGAGGACACGTAGGTCAGGAACTGCTTGGCCGACCGGACCGCGTTGACCAGCGGCGCGGGGGCGGTCACCCAGCCGACCTTCCAGCCGGTGAAGGAGAAGGTCTTGCCCGCCGAGCTGATGGTGACGGTGCGCTCCCGCATGCCGGGGAAGCCGGCCAGCGGGATGTGCTCGGCGCCGAAGACCAGGTGCTCGTACACCTCGTCGGTGACCACCAGCAGGTCGCGCTCGCAGGCGAGTTCGGCGATGGCGGACAGCTCGTCCCGGGTGAGCACGGTGCCGGTGGGGTTGTGGGGGGTGTTGAGCAGGATGAGGCGGGTGCGGTCGGTGACGGCGGCCCGTAGCTCGTCCACGTCCAGGTGGTACGTCCCGGAGCCGGCGTCGGGCCGCAGGGTCACCGGGACCCGGGTGCCGCCCGCCATGGCGATGCAGGCGGCGTACGAGTCGTAGTACGGCTCCAGGGCGACGACCTCGTCGCCCGGCTCCAGCAGGGCCAGCAGCGAGGCCGCGATGGCCTCCGTGGCGCCGGCGGTGACCAGCACCTCGGAGTCCGGGTCGTATCCGAGGCCGTACCAGCGCTGCTGGTGCTCGGCGACGGCGGTGCGCAGCTCGGGGACACCGGGGCCGGGCGGGTACTGGTTGCCGCGGCCGTCGCGCAGCGCGCGCACCGCGGCCTCCCGGATCTCCTCCGGCCCGTCGGTGTCCGGGAACCCCTGGCCCAGGTTGATGGCTCCGGTGCGGGTGGCGAGCGCTGACATCTCGGCGAAGATCGTCGTGCCGAACACGGCGAGACGGCGATTGAGCGGCGGGCGTTGCGTCGGGTGTTCCGTAGCGGCCATGCAGCACATCCTGCGCGCAACCTCTGGACTTCCTCAACTGCGCTTTGCCCCCGGATCGGCGCGGGCAGGAGACCGTCACCCGGGGCGTGACCTGCCTCGGGTGACGTGCGCGACAGTCAAGGGGGAACGCGTGGAGCACATGGCGCCGTTCATAGCGATCATGGCCGTCATAGTGGTCATCGGGTTGTTCACGGGGGCGTCGGGGTCGCGTTCGCGGCGGCGGAGGGGGCACAGCTGGTG
>NZ_SRID01000662.1 GCF_004684805.1 Streptomyces palmae | reverse complement strand
GGTGTCCCGGGTACCGGGGCGGTGGTCGCGTTCACTGGCCTCTCCTGGGTTCGAAGACGGTGCGGGGACGGTCGAGCGCGGCGTCCACCAGCGCTCCGGCGGCCCCCGTGTAGCGGGCCGGGTCGAGCAACTCCTCGATCTCCTTTCGGGGCAGCCGCCGCGCCACCTCGGGCAGTTCGGCGAGCACCGCGGCGAGGGGTCTGCCGGTGGCCGCGGAGGCCTGCCCGACCAACTCCCGGGCCGGGCCCTTGCCGAGCAGCGGGGCGAGCGCCGCCACGACCCGCTCGGAGACCAGCCGGCCGCCGGTGATACGGAGGTTGGCGAGCATCCGCTCCGGAGCCACGGTGAGCCCCTCGGCGAGCTCGGCGGCGCAGTGCGCGGCGCCGCCGGTCAGCCGCAGGCACTCGCGCAGCGGCTCCCACTCGGCGTGCCAGGCGCCCGCCGAACGCTCGTCCTCGGCGAGCAGGCAGCCGGTCACCGCCGCCGCCAGCTGCGGCACCTGGAGGGCGGCGGCGCGGATGACCGTGGCGAGCACCGGGTTGCGCTTGTGCGGCATGGCGGAGGACGCGCCCCGGCCCTCGGCGCCCGGCTCGTGCACCTCGGCCACCTCGGTGCGGGTCAGCGACTGCACGTCGACGGCGAGTTTGCCGAGCGCGCCCGAGGTGAAGGCCGCCGCCTGGGCGAGGTCGGCCACCGGGGTGCGCAGTACGTGCCAGGGCAGCGCGGGCCGGGCCAGTCCCGACTCCCGGGCGAAGGCCGCGGTCAGCTCCTGGGCGTAGCAGCCCGCGCCCGGGGATCCGCCGCCGTGGCCCGCGTACTCCAGGTATCCGGCCAGGGTGCCGGCGGCCCCGCCGAGCTGGACCGGCAGCGACCGGCGCACCCGGGCCAGCCGTTCGGCCGCGTCGAGGACGAGCGAGAGCCAGCCGGCCGCCTTGAGCCCGAACGTGGTGGGCACGGCGTGCAGGGCCAGCGTGCGGCCGGCCATCGGGGTGTCCCGGTGCCAGCGGGCCAGCCCGGCGAGCGCCTCCGCGGTCCGGTCCAGATCGGCCAGGACGAGCGCCAGGGCCCGGTCGGCCACCAGCATCGCGGCGGTGTCGAGGATGTCCTGGCTGGTCGAGCCGCGATGGACGTACTCGGCCGCCTCCGGATCCCGTTCCGCCACCACCGCGGTGAACGCGCGTACCAGGCCCACCACCGGGTTGGCCGACTCGCGGGCCTGGTGCGCCAGGGCCACCAGGTCCAGCCGGTCGGCCCGGGCCGACTCGGTGATGGCCGCCGCCGCTTCGGCGGGCACGGTGCCCAACCGGGCCTGGGCGCGGGCCAGCGCGGCCTCCGCGTCGAGCATCGCCTGGAGCCAGGCGCGGTCGGACACCGCGGCCTCGACCGGGGCGCCGGCCCGTACCGGGGAGAGCAGCCCGGCGTCGGTACGGTCCGGGGCGTCGGTGGTGGTCGGTCCGGTCACAGTTCCTCCTGGGCGGCGTGTCCCCGTTCCGATGGGTCTGGTGGTGCGGGGGCCTAGCGGGGCGTTGCTGATGGGGGCGGTGTCGGCGGGG
>NZ_SRID01000661.1 GCF_004684805.1 Streptomyces palmae | reverse complement strand
GTGCCGGGGGTGCCGGGGGTGCCTGGGGCGTCGGCGGCGTCGCGGTCGGCCCCGGTGCCCTGGAAGCCGCCCTCCTCGCCGCTGCCGCCCGGGTACCCGCCGTCTCCCGATTCGCCGTCTCCAGTCCCGCCGTCTCCGGGCCCGCCGTCTTCGAATCCAGGGCCCTCGGCTCCGTCGTCCTCGAACCCGTCGTGGTCGAAGCCCTGGAACCGGTCCGGGCCGTCGGGGCCGCCCGGGCCGTTCACCGGGCCGGCCCGAGGCCGGGTGGGCCCGCTGTGTGCGGGGAGCCCGCGTTCGCCGTGGAGAGCAGCTGGAGGCCGAGGCGGAGCCGGCGCCGGGCCTCGTCCTCGGTGACGCCCAGCGCGGCGGCGGCCTGCCGGTAGTCGCGGCGGTGGAAGTAGGCCAGCTCCAGGGCGTCACGCAGCGGGGCCGGCATCGAGGTCACGATGTAGTCGGCGCGGGCGGCTGCCGAAGCGTCCCGGATCTTGGCCTCGACCGCCGCCGAGGGCACTCGGTCGCCCGCCGACAAGGACGCGGTCTCGGCCTCCCTGAGCCGGTGCACGGCCTGCCGGTGGGTGAGGTCGGCGACCCAGGAGCGGAAGGTGCCCTGCCGCGGGTCGTAGGCGTCCGGATGCTCCCAGATGTACGCGAAGACCTCGCGGGTGATGCGGTCCGCCGCCTGCTCGTCGTCCATGATGCGGAAGGCCAGGTGGTGGACGAGGGAGGCGAAGCGGTCGTACAGCTCGCCGAGGGCGGCGGCTTCCCCACGGGCGAGCCGCTGCTGCATCTTGCGGTCCCAGCGGGGTGGTGTGTCGTGCGCCATCCGTCCCCATCTCTGTCGTCCCGGTCCTGCCCGGGCGGTGGCGGGCCGTACCTCCCGTCTCGTGGCGGTCGTACGTACCGTGCCGACTCCCGGGCCGTCTTCCGAACCGAATGTAGTGCGAACGGCTTACGAGGTGCGCACGTTTCGGGCAACGTGCCCCGCGCGGACGGCTGCGGATGGTATTGGGGCCATCACTTTCCGCAGGAACCTGGCGGCGGCACGGCGCGTGGGAACGTATGGTCGAGCGGTGGTCGACGCCGGTGCCTGCCACGGGGTTGCGTTTCGCTGGGGAGTGGCTCGGGCAGCCGCACTTGGGAGTGGATTGTTCCGGTTTGCTGGGCGAGCGAAGGGCATCGCGCGAGATGTTGAAGGTGACGCGGGGCGTGCAGGGGGAGTGGGTCGTGCTGCGGGTCGCCGGGGAGCTGGACCTGGTGACCTCGCCCACGGTGCGGCAGAGCGTCCACGACGCGGTCGCCGAGGGACGCCACGCCCTGGTGCTCGATCTCTCGCAGGTGCGGTTCTGCGACTCCAGCGGGGTGGGGGTGCTGATCGCGGCCCGCCGGCTGATGCGGTCCTGCTCCGGGCGGCTGCGGCTGATACTCCCGGCTCAGGGCGCGGAGGACGGCTCCCATGTGAACCGGGTGCTCGCCGCGCTCGGGGTACGCCGCCTCTTCGAGGTCTACCCGGACCTGGCCAGCGCCACGGAGGCCGCCGCGGCCTGACGGGGCCGGGCG
>NZ_SRID01000660.1 GCF_004684805.1 Streptomyces palmae | reverse complement strand
CCGCCCGGCGGCACCACCCCGTCGCACCCGGCCGGGCCGACCGGCGGTCAGCCCCCGGCCGAGCCCCGGTCCGAGGGCGCGCCCTCGGACTCCGAGGACGAGGGACGGGGCTGAGTTCAGCCGCCCTGCCGGGCGATCGGGGCCACCACCGCGCCGGTGAGCGCGGCCAGATCGGCGGGCGCCAGCTCGACCTCCAGGCCGCGCCGCCCCGCCGACACGCACACCGTCGGATGCTCGTCGGCGGAGGCGTCCAGCACCGTGGGCAGCCGCTTGCGCTGGCCCAGCGGTGAGATCCCGCCGCGCACATAGCCGGTGGTGCGCTCGGCCGCGGCCGGATCGGCCATCGCGGCGCGCTTGCCGCCCACCGCCGCGGCCAGCGCCTTGAGGTCCAAGGTGGCCGAAACCGGCACCACGGCGACGGTCAGCGCCTCGTCCACGGTGGCGACCAGCGTCTTGAAGACCCGGCCCGGGTCGACCCCCAGGGCCTCGGCGGCCTCCGCGCCGTAGGACGGCGCGGCCGGATCGTGGTCGTAGGAGTGCACCGTGAACGCGGTGCCCGCGGCGGTGAGGGCGACCGTGGCAGGTGTGCCGCCGCCCGTGGCCTGCTTCTTCGACTTCTTGCCCACGGGCGCGCGCTCCGTTCAGTTGGGACAGGTGGGTTGCTGGGGTGGGTCCACCAGCGGCAGGGACGGGAGCTTACCCATCACCGCGGTCTCGGCGCGCAGCAGTTTCAGCTCGTCGGCCAGCCGGGAGGCGGTGTCCGGCGCCTGGAGCAGCCGCTGCTTGACCGAGGTGTCCAGCACCGTGGCGGCGGCCACCAGGTAGGACACCACGGTGGGCTCCTCCGGCAGCTCCTGCTGGCCGGCGAGCGTGCGCTCCCGGGATCCGGCCAGCCGCTTCTGGTACGTGCGGAAGGCCCGCAGCACCCCGGAGGCCAGCGCCCCGGCGCCGTCCCCCTCCTGCTCCGGGAAGTCGGCCACCTCACCGGTCAGATAGGGCCCGGAGGAGTCGACCGACAGCAGCCGGAACCGGGTGGTGCCGGTGGCCAGCGCCTCGAAGCCGCCGTCCTCCCGCGGGCGGATGGTGGCCGCGTCGGCGACGCAGCCCACGGTGTGGAAGGCGCGTATCGGATCGGCGCCGAAGCCCGCCGCGGCACCCCGCGCGGGCGGCGCGGTGGCATCCGGCATCCCGGCCCCCGAGGGGGCCACCTCATGGCCGTCCCGGATGGCGACCACCCCGAAGCGGCGGGGCGCGCCCTCCGGCAGTGCGGACAGATCGCGCATCAGGGCGCGGTACCGCTCCTCGAAGACGTTCAGCGGCAGCACCAGACCGGGGAACAGCACCGTGTTCAGGGGGAAGAGCGGAAGGCGGGGGGAGGTCACGACCGGTAAGCCTAAGCGCTCCGCGCCTGGTTCGGTGCGTCCTGCGCCTGTCGGCGACGCGGCTCCCCGCCTGCCATGTCCGTTGTGCGCCCCGGCGCGCTCCGAACCGTTTTGACACGTTCGAACTCCTTGCAGTTCTCACCCTCCGCACCGCTAGGTAGGTCCATCCATGCCTGAAACGGCTCCGC
>NZ_SRID01000659.1 GCF_004684805.1 Streptomyces palmae | reverse complement strand
CGCCAGCGAAGTGACCCCCACCGCCACCGGTCGCCCCGGCCCCCGCTGAACGGCCGGGCGGCCGGGGCCTTCGGCGCGATGGCGCCGGTGCGGGGGCGGCCTGGGGCACAGCCGCGCCCCCGGCGGCGTGGCGGACCCCCGACCCGGCGCCGGGCGGTCCCGGCGCTTCGGCAGCGCGCCACCACGGAACCGGGCACGCCGGGCCCTCGGCAGACCTCGGTACGGACCGGGCACCCCGGGGCGGCCCGCCGCGCCCCGGGCCGCCCCGGATTTCCGCCGGAGCGCGATGGGGACTCGCCGCCGCACACCTCTTGACCCGCGCCGGAGGCCCGCCGTACGTTCCTGGGGCCGCCGACAGGAAGGTTTCCTAACAGAGGCGGTTGGAGAGACGTTTCACCAGCGTCTCCCACCGAGACAGGGGCGGGGGCCATGACCGGTGCCGCAGCGGGCATACCCGGGACACCGCGCGTACTGCGCGCCATGAACGACCGGGCGGCCCTGGAGTTGCTGGTCACCCACGGTCCGCTGACCCGCACCCGGCTGGGCGAGCTGACCGGGCTGTCCAAGCCCACCGCCTCCCAGCTGCTGGCCCGCCTGGAGGCCGCCGGGCTGGTACGGGCCACCGGCACCGCCACCGGCAGACCGGGGCCCAACGCCCGGCTCTACGCCATCAACCCCGCCGCCGCCCATGTCGCCGCGCTCGCCGTCGACCAGGAGGGCGTCACCGCGGCGGTGGCCGACATCACCGGCCGCACCCTGGGCGAGCACCGGGTGGCCACCCCGGCCGCCGGCCCCCGGGCACCCCAGGACCCGGTCGGGATCGTGCGCACGGCGGTGGCGGGCGCGGCGCGGGCCGCCGGAATCGGCCTCGACGCCCTGCACCACACCGTGGTCGGCATACCCGGCGCCCTGGACCCGCGCACCGGCGAGCTGCGCTACGCGGCGCACCTGCCCGGCTGGCACTTCCCCGCGCTGCGGGCGGAGCTGGCCGCGGCGCTCGGCACCCCGGTCCTGGTGGAGAACGACGTCAACCTCGCCGCCGTCGCCGAACAGCACCACGGCGCCGCCCAGGACTTCGACGACTTCGTGCTGGTCTGGGTCGACGAGGGGGTGGGCGCCGCCGTCGTGCTGGGCGGCCGGGTGCTGCGCGGCACCACCGGCGGGGCGGGCGAGATCGGCTATATGCCGCTGCCCGGCGCCCCGCTGGCCCGGGGCGGGCCGCCCGCCGCCGCCCGGCCGGACGCGGGCGGCGGCTTCCAGAAGCTGGTCGGCGCGCCGGCCGTGGTGGAGCTGGCCCGGCGGCACGGCATCGAGGCCGCCGGCGCCGGCGAGGCGCTCGCCACCGCGCTGCGCACCCCCGGCGCGGGCGAGCGGGTCCTGGGCGAGCTGGCCCGGCGGCTGGCCACCGGCCTGGCCTCGGTGGTCGCGGTGGTCGACCCGGAGCTGGTGGTGCTCTCCGGGGAGGTGCCGCGGGCCGGTGGCGAACGGCTGCGGCAGCTGGTCGAGGAGGAGCTCACCGGCCTGGCGCTGCCGCGGCCGCGGTTGCGGCTGAGCGGGGTGGCGGGGGGGCCGATTCTGGCG
>NZ_SRID01000658.1 GCF_004684805.1 Streptomyces palmae | reverse complement strand
CCCCTCCCCGACCCCCGCTCGCATGGCTTGCCTCCCTCCGCATTCCCTTCCGGGGCCCGCACGTCCCTCCTTCCGCACGCCCACCCGAGGGCGCATGCCCCCGCGCCCCGATCCGGGGTCGACGGCTCGCCGTCCATTCCCCGCCCGCCACCGTTCCCCGCGAAGGGGAATTACCCACCCCAGCGCAATGGATTTCCCGCTCCGGTATCTCTCGTCAATTCCATGGCGACCTGGTGGCCGTGAATCCATTCCGTTCCCGCAGAAAAACGCTCCACCACTGGGAGGTCGTCGCCCCTTCCGGCCGGGCCCTTCCGCCCCGGCCGCCGTCCGGCCCGGCGGCGACCCCATCGGCACCCCGGGGCACCGTGGACGATGGAGTGCGGCTACACCCCCACCGGGGCAGCGGCGGCCGATGCGGGCGCCCCGCACCGTCACCGCGCCAAGGGCGTCGAGGGCCGCCGCGACGCCGTCACCCGGGCTGCGCGTGGCGGCGGGGGCGGCGGCCGGAGCATCGCCCTGTCTGCGTTGCTGCCGGTGTGACAAAGTGGCCCGGGGCTATGGTTCCGAGAGACCTCATGCTCCTCTCAACGGCCATGCACGGGGCCTACGTTGGGGTTGAACCGGGGGTGAAGGGGCAGCGTGGCACGGGTGATCGACGACCGCTTCGAGTTGCTGTCGCGGCTCGGCGGTGGCGGTATGGGCCTGGTGTGGCGGGCGCGTGACCTGGTGCTGCACCGGGAGGTGGCGCTCAAGGAGGTACGCCCGCCGGACCCGGACCTCGCCGAGCACGACCCCGAGGCCGCCCTCGCCCTGCGCGCCCGTGTGCTGCGCGAGGCGCGAGCACTCGCCCGTATCGTCCACCCGAACGTGGTGACCATCCACCACATCGTGGACGGCGGCGAGTACACCTATCCCTGGCTCGTCATGGAACTGGTCACCGGCGGTTCACTCCAGGCCCGGCTCGACCGGGGGAGTCTGTCTCCCGCCGAGGCGGCCCGGACGGGGCGAGGAGTGCTGGCCGGGCTGCGGGCGGCGCATGCGGCCGGGATCCAGCACCGGGACATCAAACCCGCCAACATCCTGCTGCGGCCCGACGGCAGCCCGGCCCTCACCGACTTCGGCATCGCGGCCGTCCAGGGGTCCACCGTCCTGACCGCCACCGGCTCCCTCATCGGCACCCCCGACTACATGGCCCCCGAGCGCGCGGCGGGCCAGGGCGGCAGCCCCGCGGCCGACCTGTGGTCGCTGGCCATGACCCTCTACGTGGCCGTCGAAGGGCGCAATCCGATGCGCCGCGGCAACACCCTCGCCACACTCGCGGCCGTCCTCAGCGAGGAGGTGCCGCCGCCGCGCAACGCCGGCCCGCTGGCCGAGGCGCTCACCGCCGTACTGGTACGCGACCCCGAGCGGCGCCCGGACGCCCGGCGACTGGACCACCTGCTGGCCGAGGCGGAGGCGGCGGCCGAAGCGGGAACAGCCGTGCCGCCCGACGGCGCCCCCACTTCGTACCCCTCGCGGCCGTCCTCAGCGAGGAGGTGCCGCCGCCGCGCAACGCCGGCCCGCTGGCCGAGGCGCTCACCGCCGTACT
>NZ_SRID01000657.1 GCF_004684805.1 Streptomyces palmae | reverse complement strand
GCACCAACGAGCTGGAGCCCACCCCGCCCGCGCCGCCGCGCGCCTCCATCACCGACGTGGTGCCGCGCCGCACCCTGCTGATCGTCGCGGTGGGCATCGCGCTCGCCGTCATCGCCACCGTGCTGGCCATCACGCTCAGCGGCGACGACTCCCAGGACAGCGGCAAGGGCACGGGCACCGCCGCCGGGTCCGCCAAGGGGAGCGGTACGGCCTCCGGCTCCGACGACCACCCCAACCAGGGCGGCTCCCAGCCCGCCGACCCGTCCGCCTCCGCCGGCCAGGACGACTCCCAGGGCAGCGGCGACGAGGACAAGGGCAAGGGCAAGGGCAAGGACGGGAACGACGACAGCGGCAAGGGTGACAGACGGCTGCCCGCGGGCTTCGCGGTGCTGAAGGGCGGCGACCACCACTTCACCATCGCGCTGCCCAAGGGCTGGACCCCCCACTCGATCCCCAACTACGGAGGCGGCCGCATCTACCGCGGCGGCTCCGACTTCCCGCGGGTGCAGGTGGACTACAACAGCAGCCCCAAGTCGGACGCGGCCGCCGCCTGGCGGTCCGCCGCGCCCGGCGCGGCCCGCACCATGCCCGGCTACCGGGGCCTGGGGATCCGCACGGTCGAGTGGCGCGGCTACGACACCGTCGCCGACTGGAGCTTCGAGAGGCGCCAGAACGGCACCACGGTGCGGGTCCTCAACCGCGGATTCAAGACGGACGATACCCACGGCTACGCCATAATGATCACCTGCGAGAAGGACAAGTGGGACGAGAAGGAGTGCCGGACCCTTCGGCAGACGGCCTTCAAGACCTTCCGTCCCACGGACTGAGCCCAGCTTCTCGGCGCCGGCCCCCGCGGCCCGTATGGTGAAGAAGCCGCCGACCGTACGCGGCCGTACGAGGCGGAAAACGACCGGAACTGCGCGGTAGCGGGGCGCGCTTGGGGAGGCGTCGTGGACGACTACGCGATGGGGGTGCCTCCCACGCCGTCGAGGTACGCGGGCGGGCTGCTCGCCGACCGCTACCGCCTGCCCCGTCACCCGGACGAGGCGTACGAACCGGTCGAGATCCGGGCCTTCGACACCTACAGCGGCCAGGAGGTCCTGCTCCGCCGGATACCGCTGCCGGAGCTGGTCGAGGCCGAGCTGGTCGGCGACGGCCCCTACCGGGGTGGGCGGCCCGGTCGGGGCGCCGGCGCGGCAGCGGGGAGCGAGGACCCGTCCGTGCGGCGCGCCATCGACGCCGCCACCGCCGCGGCCGCCCTGCCGGACCACCCCCGGCTGGCCCAGGTCTTCCATGTGTTCGCCGAGGCGGGCAGCCTGTGGATCGTGAGCGAGTTGGTGGCCGGCCGCCCGCTGGCCGCACTGCTCGCCGAACGGCCGCTGTCCGCACACCGCGCGGCCGAGGTGGCGGCCGATGTGCTCACCGCGCTGCGGGCGGTGCACGCGCACGGCTGGGTGCACCGCAATGTCACCCTCCACACCGTGCTGATCTGCGATGACGGCCGGGCCATGCTCACCGGCCTGGCGGCCGGCGCGGCGGAGGAGGCGTTGTGCGGCTATGACCCGCTCCCCGCGGCGCGACCCGCCCCGTCCACGCCCCCGGCGCC
>NZ_SRID01000656.1 GCF_004684805.1 Streptomyces palmae | reverse complement strand
GTGTATAAGAGACCGCCACCTGGCCGCCCTCGCCCGGCGCACCGTCCTCGGCGAGCGCTGCCCCGCCTGCCGCAAGGTCTACGTCCCGCCCCGCGGCGCCTGCCCCACCTGCGGGGTGGCCACCGCCGAGCAGGTACCGGTGGGCCCGCGCGGCACCGTGACCACCTTCTGCGTGGTCAACATCAAGGCCCGCGACCAGGACATCGAGGTGCCGTACGTCTACGCCCACATCGCCCTGGACGGCGCCGACCTCGCCCTGCACGGACGTATCGGCGGCATCCGCCACGACCAGGTGCGGATGGGCCTGCGGGTGGAACCGGTATGGACCGACGGCGCCCGCCACCCCGACCACTACCGCCCCACCGGCGAACCCGACGCCCACCCCGACAGCTACCGGGACCTGCTGTGACCGCCCGGCAGGGGCCCCGCACAGCCCCGCCGCCGCCCCGCCAGGTGGCGATCGTCGCCTTCGCCCAGACCGACCACCGACCCGACACCACCGAGGCATCCGAGACCGAGCTGCTGATGCCGGTCCTCCACCAGGTGCTCGCACAGGTCCGACTGACCGCCGCGGACATCGACTTCACCTGCTCCGGCTCCTGCGACTACCTGGCGGGCCGGGCCTTCTCCTTCACCCTGGCCCTGGACGGCGTCGGCGCCTGGCCGCCGATCTCCGAGTCCCATGTCGAGATGGACGGCGCCTGGGCCCTCCACGAGGCCTGGGTCAAGCTGCTCACCGGGCGGGCCGACACCGCGCTCGTCTACGCCTACGGCAAGTCCTCGGCCGGCGACCTGCGGGCGGTCCTCACCCGTTCGCTCGACCCCTACCACCTGGCCCCGCTGTGGCCCGACCCGGTGGCCCTCGCCGCCCTCCAGACCCAGGCACTGATCGACCAGGGCGCCACCGACGAGCCGGCCCTGGCCCGTATCGCGGCCCGCAACCGCACCGCGGCCACCGCCAACCCGCACGCCCAACTGGCCGGCTCCCCGCCCCCCGAGCGCTTGCTGGCCGAGGAGTACCTGCTGCGCCCACTGCGCCGCCACGACTGCCCGCCGATCGGCGACGGCGCCGCCGCGGTGGTGCTCGCGGCCGGCGACACCGCCCGCCGGCTGTGCGCCCGGCCCGCCTGGATCCGCGGCATCGACCATCGCGTGGAGCCGCACGGCCTGGGTGTACGCGACCTCACCGACTCCCCCTCCACCCGGCTGGCCGCCCGGCACGCCGGATTCTTCGAGGCCCCGGTGGACACCGCCGAACTGCACGCCCCGTTCACCGCCCAGGAAGTGGTGCTGCGCCGGGCCCTGGACCTCCCCGAGGACGGCGCCGTGACGGTCAACCCCTCCGGCGGCGCGCTGGCCGCCAACCCGGTGATGGCCACCGGGCTGATCCGCCTGGGCGAGGCCGCCACCCGCATCCACCAGGGCCGCTCACGGCGCGCCCTGGCGCACGCCACCTCCGGCCCCTGCCTCCAGCACAACCTGGTGGCGGTCCTGGAAGCCGAGCCCACCTGATGGGCCCCCGCAGACCCGGCCCGCAGGCCCCTCACCCACCCGGGACGCGGCGCTCACGCCCACCCCATCCGACGGGCCCCCGCGCACCGCGTCCAAGGGGTC
>NZ_SRID01000065.1 GCF_004684805.1 Streptomyces palmae | reverse complement strand
GGGGTGCGGTCCGTTCGTCGCTTCCGCGTGGTCCGGCGCGTCCTGCCGACAGCCGCAGGGGTGGTGCGGTGCGTCGTTCGGTGCGGAGGGGGCCGGCCGGCGCCCGGTGGGGCGCCGGCCGGTGGGACGGGGGCCTCGATCAGGCCGGGAAGCGGGCGGCGAAGGCCGCCGCGTCCCAGGTGCCGCCCAGCGCCGGCGCCAGCCAGCGCGGCGCGGTGGCGCGGAACTCCTCCGGCGGCAGCGCGCTCGCCTGGTCCGGCACCGCGCCCAGCAGCGGCGCGCCCGCGTCCTTGGGGAGGTCGGACAGATTGCAGCGGACCGCCAGGTCCGGCACGGCAGGCCAGCGGCCGATGACCACCCCGGGGCACACCAGGCCGCGGGCCCGCAGCGCCTCCGCGGTCAACCGGGTGGTGTTGAGGGTGCCGAGCCCGGGCTGGGTGACCACCAGCACCGGCGCCCCCAGCAGGCGTGCCGCGTCGGCGAGGGTGTTGCCCTCCTCGTCGTACCGTACGAGCAGCCCGCCGGCGCCCTCCACCAGCACCAGGTCGTGCTCGGCGGCCAACCGCTCCGCCTCGGCCGCCACCTCCTTCGGGCCCACCGGGGCCAGCCCGGCGCGCCGCGCGGCCACATCGGGGGCCAACGGCTCCGGATAGCGGGCCAGTTCGGCGCCGGTCACCGGACCGGCGAGCCGGGCGACCTCCGCGGCGTCGCCGGGCTCCCCGGCCGCCACCCCGGTCTGCGCGGGCTTGAGCACGGCCACCGACCGGCCCGCGGCCAGCGCGGTGGCGGCCAGCGCCGCGGTCACCACCGTCTTGCCGATCTCGGTGTTGGTCCCGGTGACCACGAGCACCGACATGTCTCGTCTCCTGCCTCTCTCCACCGGCCCGGTCAGCCGACCCGGGCCGCGGCGCGCACCGCCGAGCAGATCCGCGCCAGATCCTCGTCACTCGTCACGAACGGCGGCATGGTGTACAGCAGTTCGCCGAACGGCCGCAGCCAGACGCCCTCCCGGACCGCGGCGCGGGTCGCCGCGGCCATGTCCACCGGGTGGTCCAGCTGCACCACGCCGATGGCCCCCAGCACCCGCACCCCGCGCACTCCCGGCAGTCCGGCGGCCGGCGCCAGCCCGTCCCGCAGCCCGGCCTCGATCCGCTTGACCTCCTGCCGCCAGTCCTGCGACAGCAGCAGGTCGATGGAGGCGCAGGCGACGGCGGTGGCCAGCGGGTTGCCCATGAACGTGGGACCGTGGGCGAGCACCGGCACCTCCCCGGTGGAGATGCCCCTGGCCACCTCGGTGGTGCACAAGGCGGCGCCCAGCGTCAGATAGCCGCCGGTCAGCGCCTTGCCCACGCACATCACATCCGGGGAGACCCCGGCGTGCTCGGCGGCGAAGAGGGTGCCGGTGCGGCCGAAGCCGGTGGCGATCTCGTCGAAGACCAGCAGCAGCTCGTACTCGTCGCACAGCTCCCGCAGCACCCGCAGATAGCCGGGGGAGTGGAAGCGCATCCCGCCCGCGTTCTGCACCACCGGCTCCACGATCACCGCGGCCACCTCGTGGGCATGGCGCTCGACCACCTCGCGCAGATGCGCCACATAGGCGGGGTCCGGCTCGGCGTCGTAGCCGGCCGGCGGCGCGTCCGCGAACACCTGCCGGGGCAGCGAGCCCGACCACAGCTGGTGCATTCCGCCGTCCGGGTCGCACACCGACATCGGCTGCCAGGTGTCCCCGTGGTAGCCGCCGCGCCAGGTCAGCAGCCGATGCTTGGCCGGCCTGCCCACCGAACGCCAGTACTGCTTGCACATCTTCACGGCGACCTCGACGGACACCGAACCGGAGTCCGCCAGGAAGACGTGCCGCAGCGGCTCCGGGGTGATCTCCACCAGCCGGGCGGCGAGCCGGACGGCGGGCTCGTGGGTGAGCCCGCCGAACATCACATGGCTCATCCGGTCCAGCTGGCCGCGCGCGGCCTCGTTGAGTACCGGATGGTTGTAGCCGTGCAGCGCCGACCACCAGGACGACATGCCGTCGATCAGCTCGGTCCGCCCCTCGGCGGGTGCGCCGAGCCGCAGCCGCACCCCTGAGGCGGACTCCACCAGCAGCGGCTCCTGGCGGCCGGGCATCGGGCCGTACGGATGCCAGACGTGCTCCCGGTCCAGGTCCAGCAGCTCGCGCGCGGTCAGCGGCTCAGGCATTGGGCGGCAGCTCCGTGCCGGCGCCCCGGCGGCGCACCGCCACCAGATCGGTCCGCGCCGCGTCGGCGACCGGCGCCTGCCGCGGGGCGGAGGCCTCCGCGGCGGGTTCGGCACCGCACACCCCGGCTCCGGCACCCTCCCCGCCGCACGGCCCGCAGCCGCCGTCGCCGTGGCCGCCGCAGCCGGCCCCGGCCGCGGCGTCGGCGGCCACCCGGTGCGCGGGCAGCGTGGTGGTGTCGGCGCCCTCGACCTCGAAACCCGCGTCGGCGATCATCGCCAGATCGTCCTTGCCGGCCTGGCCCTCGCTGGTCAGGTAGTCGCCCAGGAAGATCGAGTTGGCCAGGTGCAGGGCCAGTGGCTGCAGGGTCCGCAGATGGATCTCCCGCCCGCCGGCCAGCCGGACCTCCACATCCGGGCAGACGAACCGCACCATGGCCAGGATGCGCAGGCAGCGCTGCGGGGTCAGGTTCCACTTCTTGGCGAGCGGGGTGCCCTCGAAGGGGATGAGGAAGTTGACCGGCACCGAGTCGGGGTCCAGCTCGCGCAGCGAGAAGACCACGTCCACCAGGTCCTCGTCGCTCTCGCCCATGCCCGCGATCAGCCCGGAGCAGGCCGACATGCCGGCCGCCTGGGCCTGCTGCACGGTCTCCACCCGGTCCGCGTAGGTGTGGGTGCTGGTGATCTCCCCGTAGGTGGCCTCGGAGGTGTTGAGGTTGTGGTTGTAGGCGTCGGCGCCCGCGTCCTTGAGCCGGCCGGCCTGGCCGTCGGAGAGCAGCCCCAGGCAGGCGCAGACCTCGACGCCCTCGTTCTGCTCCTTGATCGCCGCGATGGTCCGCGAGACCCGGTCCACGTCCCGGTCCGTCGGGCCCCGGCCGCTGGCCACCAGGCACACCCGCTTCGCGCCCCCGGCGACCCCCGCGCGCGCCGCGGCCGCCGCCTCGTCGGGCTTCAGCCAGGTGTACTTCAGGATCCCGGCCTCGGAGCCGAGCCGCTGCGAACAGTACGAGCAGTCCTCAGGACACAGCCCCGACTTCAGGTTGACCAGATAGTTCAGCTTCACCCGCCGCCCGAACCAGGCGCGGCGCACCTTTCCGGCCGCGGCCACCACGTCCAGTAGTTCCTCGTCGGACGTCGCCAGCACGGCGAGCGCCTCTTCACGGGTCGGCGACTCGCGCCGCAGCCCCTTCTCCACCAGGGTGTTCAGCAGGTCCATGGCGCTGATCCTGTCCTACGGCGGCACCTGCGGGAAAGGCGAGATCGCACAACACGGAGGGTTATAGGTGTGTGTATTGCCACACCCTGAGCACGCCGCCGGGGGGTTACGTTCTAGCCGTTGCAGACCAAGGGGGCCCGCGGGCCCATCGGTGAGACGCGGACGAAGGACGGCCCATGCCCCCACAGCGCCCGGACGGCCCGTTCGACTGGATCGACGCCCAGCGCGCCCGGCGCCGCCGCGCCGGTCTGGTCCGCGAGCTGCGCCCGCGGCCCGCCGACTCCCCGCTGCTCGACCTGGCCTGCAACGACTACCTGGGACTGGCCCACCACCCGGAGGTCACCGCCGCCGCCGCGGAGGCCGCCGCCCGCTGGGGCGCCGGCTCCACCGGCTCCCGGCTGGTCACCGGCAGCACCGAACTCCACGCCGAACTGGAGGCGGAACTCGCCGACTTCTGCGGCTTCGAGGCGGCCCTGGTGTTCTCCTCCGGCTACACCGCCAACCTCGCGGCGGTCACCGCGCTCACCGGACAGGGGGCGCTGGTGGTCTCGGACGCGGGCAACCACGCCTCGCTCATCGACGGCTGCCGGCTCTCCCGCGCCGAGGTCGAGGTGGTGGCGCATGCCGAACCGGAGGCGGTGGCCAAGGTGCTGGACGGACACCGCGGCCGGGCCCTGGCGGTCACCGACTCGGTGTTCTCCGTGGACGGCGACGCCGCCCCGCTGGCCCGGCTGGCCGAGGCCTGCCGGGCCCATGGCGCCGGGCTGCTCATCGACGATGCCCACGGCCTGGGGGTGCTGGGTGCCGCCGGCCGCGGCGCCCCGCACGCCGCGGGCCTGGCCGGCGCCCCGGACGTGGTGGCCACCGCGACCCTGTCCAAGGCGCTGGGCAGCCAGGGCGGCGTCGTACTCGGCCCGGCCAAGGTGGTCGAGCACCTGGTCAACACGGCCCGTACCTTCATCTTCGACACCGGTCTGAACCCCGCCGCGGCCGGTGCGGCCCTGGCCGCGCTGCGACTGCTGCGCCGCGAACCGGACCGTGCCGCACGGGCGCGCGCGGTGGCCGACGCGCTGTACCGGGGGCTGACGGATGCCGGGCTGAGCGCGGTGCGCCCCGACGCCTCGGTGGTCTCCGTACGGGCCCCCTCACCGGAGGCGGCGGTGCGCTGGGCCGCCGACTGCCGGGCGGCCGGGGTGCTGGTCGGCTGCTTCCGCCCGCCGTCCGTGCCGGACGGCATCTCCCGGCTGCGGCTGACCGCCCGGGCCGATCTGACGGACGAGCAGGTCGCGGAGGCGCTCGCGGTGGTGCGGCGGACCGCGCCGGTGGCGGAAAACGGCCGTCCGTAGCAGTGTTCACTGCTTCGGGCGACAGCGCTCCCGGTATCTCGGCGGATCGCCCACCCTCCCGGTGACATCGGTGGCACGCTGACGCCAAGCAGCCGTCCGGGACCGACGGCACATCCGATCCGCCCGCAGCAGGCCCCCAGTCGGAGACCGGTCCCGGTGGAAAGGGAACAGGGTCGCCATGGCAGACCATCAGGAAGCCTCCGTGACGCTGCCGAGCGCGCCGGACTCGGTCGCCAGGGCGCGCGGCCATGTGATGGAACTGCTCACCGGATGGGGGCTGCCGGCCGAGGCGGAGGCGGCCGACGCCATCCGGCTGATCGTCTCCGAGCTGGCGACCAACGCCGTGCTGCACACCTGCGACCAGTCACCCACCTTCACCGTGCTGGTCCGGCTCGACCGCGACGAGGAGTTGCGGATCGGGGTCACCGACAGCGATCCGCGCCTGCCCAAGCGGCTGCCCGCCGCGGTGCAGCAGGACAACGGCCGGGGCCTGGTGATCATCCGCTCGCTCGCGGCCGAGTCCGGCGGCAGGCTGTTCGTCACCCCGGTCCCGGAGGGCGGCAAGACGGTGTGGACCACCCTGCCCTGGCGCACCTCGATGCCCTGAGGGCTGTGCGACGCCGCGAAGGTTCATCGGACGTCCTCCGCGGCGGGCGGAGGCGCTCAGCGCACCCGGCCGTACCACACCCCGCGCGACCAGATGCGCTCCAGGCGAACCACCGAACCGGTCTTGGGAGCGTGCCAGATGCGGCCGTGCCCCGCGTAGATGCCCACGTGGTAGACGTGTCCGCCGTAGTGGAAGAAGACCAGGTCACCGCGGCGCCGGGCGGACGGCGAGATGTGCCGGGTGTGGCGGTACTGCTGGGCCGCCGTGCGCGGCAGCCGCTTTCCGGCCCGTTTGAACGAGTAGAGGGTGAGCCCCGAGCAGTCGAAGCGGCGCGGCCCGATCGCCCCGTACTGGTACGGGGCCCCTCTCTTGGACGCCGCGATCCGCAGGGCGTGCAGGGGGACGGCGGCCTGGGCCTCGCCGGGCAGGGCGGGCACCAGCAGGGCGCCGATCGCGGCGGCGGTGAGCAGCGAGGCGGTGCCGATCCGGGTGTGCCGGGTGGCGGTTCCTGTGCGCGCGGTCATGCGCACTCCTTCGTCAGCCGCCTGTGAAGGGAGTCCTGTCGGGTTCGGGCAGGCGAAGAATGCCCGGCCGCCGCGGCGGCTTCACCCCAAAGGGGCCGTCGATGGTCGCTCGGCCCCGCACTGCTGGGTCCTCCACTCCCGCCGTCCGTCGGCTCTCCGAGACCCGGTGCGGCGGCGGGACTCGGCGTCCGACCGGGCCGCCCCGCCGAGGCGGCGGGGGCTTCGTCCCAGGGATCGTCACGCACCGGCCTGGGGATTCCGAGCCGAAACGACGGTATGTGACATTCGTCACATATGGGCTGTTTGGGTGGTGAAGTGATGGTTCGTCGGCCGACTCGGGACGGCCGAGGCCGCCGGGACCTGCGAAGAGGCGGCGGCAACGGCGCGCCGGACGCCGGCGATCCGCAAGTCGGGAGCCGATCCGCTCACGCGTTCTGCTGGGCCGATCAGATGACCACGATCGGCGGATGGCGCGGTGCGGGCTGACGCACCGCGGTCCGGACACCTGGGGTGGGTGTCCGGGCCGCGGCTCGCGAGGGCTGGCGCTGTGTCAGGAACTCAGCTGCCAGAGCGCGTAGGCGATGGCGTCGGTGTTGCGGTCCAGCGCCGTGTCGTCGATGTTCTCGACGGTGTCGCAGGAGCGGTGGTAGCAGGCGTCGAAGGCCTGCCCCGCGGTGCCGCCCCAGTTCCCGGCCTGCTCCTCGGTCTTGATGTAGTCGGCGCCGGAGAACAGCCCGCCGACCGGCACTCCCCGGTCCTTGAAGGGGGCGTGGTCGGAGCGGCCGTCGCCCTCGGTCTCCGGCTCGGTGGCGATGTCCTTGGCGGCGAACCAGTCGGTGAACACCTTCTCCAGCCGGGGGTCGTCGTCGTAGACGAAGTACCCCGGGTTGGGCGAACCGACCATGTCGAAGTTCAGATAGGAGTCGATCTTCGACACCTCGTCGTCGTCGAGGCCGTCGACGTAGTGCGAGGAGCCGACCATGCCGTCCTCCTCGTCGCCCCACCAGGCGAAGCGCAGGTGCTTGGTGGGCTTGAGGTCGGAATCGGCGACGGCGAGGGCGACCTCCAGGATGCTCGCGGAGCCGGATCCGTTGTCGTTGATGCCGGGCCCGGCCTCCACCGAGTCCAGGTGCGAGCCGGCCATCACGACCTGGTCGGCGCTGCCGCCCGGCCAGTCCGCGATCAGGTTGTAGCCGGTGGCCCCGCCGCGCTCGAACTCCTGGACGGAGGTGGTGAACCCGGCCGCGTCCAACTTGGCCTTGATGTAGTCGATGGACGCCTGGTAGCCGGGTTGGCCGTGTGCCCGGTTGCCGCCGTTCTCGTCGGCGATCGACTGAAGCCGGGTCAGGTCTGCCTTGACCGCCGCGACGTCGATATCGGGTGCGGTCGGAGCGGCGGGATCGGCTTCGGCGCCCGCCGCGCCGGTGAGGAGGGCGCCGGCAAGGGCGGCGCAGGTGCCGGCCGCGATCGCGGCACGGCGCCATGGTGCGGTGATGGACATGCTGGCTCCGTTACTGATGTGGGGGGTTGGTGCGGAGCATGGTGCGGGCACGAGCATTTACGGTTTGTCAGCTCATAGTCAAGAGCGGTTGGCGGACGGCCGGTTCCGATGACCGGAGTGAGGCGGGGTCGCGCGGTGGTCCACGGGTGCCGCGGTGAGGGGCGAGCGGGCGGAAAAGGCCGGGTGCGGGGTCCTGCCGGTGTTGCTCCAGGACTGAGCGCCAAGGGCTTTGGCCAACCGCGCCGCCCTGTGTGCACCCGGTGGCCGATGCCTCGGTGGAGCGGCCGTCATCGGCGCCGTCGCACCCACTTGCCACCCGTTTGGCAGGCGGTCCGGCAGCGGGACGCAGGGAATGCTGCAGAAGACCACCAGCGACGGGAGAGAGCCGCATGGCGTGCGAAAACCGCGAATCCGTCCACTCCAGTGGCGTGGCGCGCGGAGGGTCACCCAGGGAGCGCGGTGCTCCTGTCCGGGGGAGAGGCGGACGTGCGGAGACTCGGGGAGAGGACCGACCGCGGACTCCGGGGCGGCGGAGCCGCGCTCTGTGACGCAACCGGCGGTCCCGGCGCCTTCGGAAGGTCGACCATGGGGCGAACCATCCTCCTCGTGAGTGGTGCGGCGATTGCCGTCGGGTTGCCGAGGCGGCTGCCGGGGCTGGTCATTCGGGTGCGCCGGCGTGTGCTCACGGCCGTCGACGGCGACGAGAGCCTCACGATCCCGGACGACGTGTCCAGGCATCCGGGCTGCGCGAGGTCTACGCGCACCCCCACGCGTCCGGGCGCGGAGCGGGAACGACCCTGTCCGACCTGGTCCGGTACTCCTTCCGGCCCGGAGCCCACGTTCTCCAGGAGTTGCCGCCCTGCGGCCCGCCGCACGAGGAACTCGCCCACTGCACCCGCGACATCCTCGCGACTCCCAGGCACGACCTCGGCGCGATTGCCCGCCGGTGTGCCCGCCGCGTACTGGACGAGATGGCCCGGCCCTGCCCGGCCCGGCACTTCGCGAGCGTCGCCATGCGCGCGCTCGGCGCCGAGATCCTGGCACGGTTCGCGCTGTGCTCCAGCGCCGGCCGCAGTCGCTCCCTGTCCTACCGCGGTCCGTGCGTCCTGCGGCCGCGAACGCCCGCCGGCCCGCGCCCGACCGCCGCCCTCGCGTGGGTGCGGGTGCGCGACGACCGGGAGAACGTCACTCGCAGCCTCACCCAACTCGTCATCGGCTGCCCACATCGTCGCCGACGCCCGCAACCGGACACCGCACCGGCGACGGCACGAAGCCGCCGACACCTGACGGCTGCGGTCGACTCTCGTCGACGGGCCTTCCGGACGGCTGGTGGTCGCGGGTGAACCGAGCAACGCCGGGCGTGTTCGCGTAGCAGCACCAAGGGACTCCCTCGTACGGAAGGAAGCGGGAACGTGGGCCGGAAGGGCGATGCCTACTCGAAGGACATCACGGAGTTCATCGACAACGTGGTGAAGCGGTACAACGACCCGCAAAGCGACTTCAGGGCCACGTTCGAAGCGGCGATCGCGGGGGTGAAGCCGCGTCCGGAGGGCGTGGCGGACGCCGTCTGGAAGGACTGGAAAGGCGCGGGAATCAAGGACCTGTGCGACTTCTTCGTGGAGTGGTACGACCGGGGGATGATCCACGGCGTCTACGAAGGACTGGACTACATCGAGAAGTTCGGCTGGATCGGCTACCTGAACGACCCGGGCCTGACCTTCATGACCGGCGGCGCGGGGCGCGAAATGTTCACCGACTTCACGAATCTGCAGGGCATGCAGATGGACGACCCGAAGTCGCGGAGCCTCGTCCGGCAGTGGATCGACGAACTCGGGCCGAAGAGGATGGCCGACTACCGAGAAGGGGACTGGTCCACCTTCAACAAGTTCTTCATCCGGGAACTGGCGCCCGGCGCCCGGCCGATCGACGGCAGGCTCGACCCCGGTGTGGTGGTGGCCCCGACCGACTGCGTCATCAGGATGATCGTCGACGAGCTGACCGAGGACACGCCGATCCCGGTCAAGATGGTGGCCATGAATGTCCGGCAACTGCTGGACGGTTCGGAATTCGCCGAGTGCTTTACCCGGGGGAAACCATCGAACCCAGGCGGCGGTACCGCGGTGTCCTGTGTCCTGATGCCCGACAGCTACCACCGGTACCACGCGCCGGTGGGCGGACAGGTGGTGGAGGCCCGCGACGACATCGGCGGTGTCGACGATGAGGGGAACGACCATTCCGGTCCGCTCGACAACGGAAACGACGGCCGAGGACGACGCCCCCACCGCGTGTACCCCGATTTTCGGCGCGGCTACGTCATCATCAAGACGCCGTACGTGAATCACCGGGCGGAACCGGACGGCGAGGGCTACGTCGGTCTGGTGGCTCTCGGTCTCGAGTCGATCAGCTCCGTGAGGTTCCTCGACAAGTTCCGGAAGGTCACCCGGGAGGCACCGGTCGAGGTGCGGAAGGGCGAGGAGATCGGCTTCTTCCAGTACGGCGGGTCGCTGAACATCCTGCTCTTCGAGAAGGGGAGATTCCCGGCCCTGCAACTGCTCATGGGGCAACGCATCGGTGTCCTGGAGGAACCCCGGCGATCGAGGGCCCTGTTCGAGAACACCCGCCGCGCCCGGACCTTGCGCGCGCGACCGGTCTCGGACGCCGATGCCGAGGCCGGATCGGGGGATGGCTGACCGATGGGAACCGTCCGTCGGTGTGGGCTGCGGCTGCCGCGGTTCTGCGGACACGCACGTCAGGAACGAGAGGATCCTCGGCGGGATACGCGCGGTGCCACGGAGCCGGCGCCTGCGGCGGATCGCGTGGCTCGCGCCAGGACGGGTACAGGCTGGAGCCGCCGTCGGGCAGCGGGATGGGCGGCAGGGCCTCGAAGCCGTGGCGCAGCACCAGGTTCCGGCCGCGGGTGGTGGACTCGACGTAGGCGCCGGTGCCGTACCGGTCGGCGAGGTCGAGGACGTGGCGCGGGGTGGCGGTTCCCAGTCCACGGCTCCGCAGGTGCGGTCGGACCGCGCTGAACACCAGGTGGTAGTACGGGCGTCCGGACGGCCGGTGGTCGGCGAGGGCGCGCCTCATGGTCAGCGGCCGGTCGATGTCCGGGCCCAGGAGGGCGCGCAGTACCGAGGGGTCGGGTCCGCCGGTGGTGGACCCGGGCGGGGCGAAGATCGTTAGGCGGACAGGTCGTCGGTCACCAGCAGGCCACCTTTGGGCATGGCGACCTCAAACCGGCGGGAGCCCGGTGCCATCCGCCACTACCGCGGACGGCACCGGGCCGGCCTTCGGGCCGGGGGCTACGCCACCGAGCCCGCCGGGGCGAGGTCGCGGTCCGAGGCGGGCGCCGCCGTCTCGGCGCGGTCGGCGCGCAGGCCGCCGAGCACCACCCCGAGCAGGCCGAGGACGACCCAGACGCCCAGGGTCAGCGCCGGTCCGCCGCCGCCGTTGCCGTCGAAGAAGGCCACCGAGCGCACCAGCGAGGCGCCGGCGCCCGGCGGCAGCAACTGGCCGATCAGCCCCGCCGGTTCCGGCAGCAGCTGCGGGGCGGAGGTCACGGCGGAGAACGGGTTGCCGATCAGCATGATCAGCATCGCCATCAGCCCGATGCCCGGCTGGCCGATCACCGCGGCGAGGCCGGCGACCGCCGAGCCGATCGCCAGCGCGACCAGCCCAAGAGTGCCGGCCTCGGCCCACCAGTTGCCGGTGAGGGCGTCCAGCCAGCTGCCGGCGATGGCGGTTCCGGCCGCGCCGACCAGGGCCGCCGCGCCGACCAGCGCGCCCACGGCACGGGTGCCGCGCAGCTGAAGCAGGGTCACCAGCGCGCCCGCGGCGATGCCGGCGATGGCCAGCGGCAGCATGCTTCCGCTGAGCGCGGCGCCGCGCGGGTCGGCGCTCGGCGCGGGAACCACGTCCTCGGTGGGCACGACGGTGCCCTGGGGGGCCTGCTGGGCCGCGACGGTGGTGAGCATCTGGGCGACCATCGGCCCGGCGGCGCTCGCGGTGAGCAGCTTGGGGCCCTGCGGGGTGGCCACCACGGCGCCGTACACCTCGTGGTCCTTGATGGCCTCCTTGGCGGCGGCCTCGTCGGCGTACCGGTGGATGTCGAAGGCGCCCTCGCGCTCCTCCAGCGAGGTCTGGAGCCGGGCGGTGGCGGCCGGCGGGCCGGCGACGCCGAGCGGCAGGTCGCGGGGGGCCAGCCGGGCGCCGGTCCAGCCGGCGGCCCACAGGGCGACGGCCGCCACCAGCGGCGCGAGGAGGATGACCGCGAGCATCCGCCGCGACATGGGCAGCCGGGTGACCGGGGATGCGGTGGCATCGGGCATTTGACGCCCTCCAGCAAAGAGAGTGACTGTTCGTTTTAGCCGGGCCTACTATCCGACCGCCATGGACCGTTGTCAAGAAGGAACGTTCGTTTTAGCCATTCCGCGGCGCCGCCCACCACCGCAGCACGCGTCCACCTCCTCCGCCGGGCGCGCCCACCACGATCGCGGTTGGCCGGTCGCGATCCGATCGCCCTGGATCGAGGCCGCCGGCCCCGCGCCCCGCCTCCTTCCCTCGCACGCCGGACAGGCCGTCAACGGGTCCGGGCGGTACGGGCCGGAGAGGGGCCAGGTACGCTCGCCTCCCAGCTCGCCGTGCGCCGCGCCGGCCGTCCGCCGTCGGACCAGGGGGGCGCGGCCCCCGGGGAACCGGCCGGGATGGGGGAGTGGTGGGGCAACCGCCCCTGGTGGAACCGGTGTTCGAAGAGCGGCCCATCGTGCCCTCACCGCACGGCGGGACCGCGGTGGCCACCGGCCCGGTCGGCCCGGGGCCTGCCGGCCACCGCCACCGCCGGTCATCCGCGGCGCCTGCGCAGAATGTTCGACGATGCCGCCGACCTCACGGATTGGTAAAGAAACTCCCGTTTGACCTGTACCAATGGGTGAACGAGGCGCGAGGATCCTCCTGCCACTGTGATCACCGCCGCCGCAAGCGGCGAACCAAGCAGGGGAGTTACCTACGTGAGACGTAAAGCAATGGCCGGCGCCGCGGGTGGCGTCGTCACCGGCGTGCTGATAGCCGGGGCGCTGGCCGCGCCCTCGGCCAGCGCCGGGCAGGCCGTGCCCGGCGGCGCCGCCGAGGCCCGTGGCGTGAAGATCGCCGCGGACCGCGCCGCCGAGGCGGGCATCGACTGGCAGGACTGCCCTGCCGACTGGGGCTTGGCAAAGCCCATCCAGTGTGGCTACGTGAGCGTTCCGCTCGACTACGCGAAGCCGAACGGCCGCCAGATCAAGATCGCGGTCGACCGCGCCACCAGCACCGGCACTCCGGAGGAGCGCCAGGGTGCCCTGGTGTACAACCCGGGCGGCCCCGGTGGTTCGGGCATGCGCTTCCCGACCCGGGTCACGAATAAGAACCCGCTGTGGACCAAGACGTCGAAGGCGTACGACTTCGTCGGCTTCGACCCGCGCGGTGTCGGTCACTCGACCCCGATCTCCTGCGTCGACCCGCAGGAGTACGCCAAGGGCCCGAAGCTCGACCCGGTGCCCGACAGCGAGGCCGACAAGCGAGTCCAGCGGAAGATCGCCAAGGACTACGCCCTGGGCTGCAAGCAGCGCAGCGGCTGGATGCTGCCGCACATGACGACCCCCAACACCGTGCGCGACATCGACGTGATCCGTGCCGCCCTCGGTGAGAAGAAGCTCAACTACCTGGGCGTGTCGTACGGTACGTACATCGGCGGTGTCTACGCGACGCTCTTCCCGACGCACGTGCGCCGGATGATCGTCGACAGCGTCGTCAACCCGGCGCAGGAGAAGATCTGGTACCAGGCCAACCTGGACCAGGACGTCGCCTTCGAGATGCGCTGGAACGACTGGAAGGCGTGGGTCGCCAAGAACGACGCCGTCTACCACATCGGGGACACCCCCGAGAAGGTCCAGAAGCAGTGGGAGACCCTGCGCGCCACCGCCAAGGCGAAGCCGATCGGCGGCGTCGTGGGCCCCGCGGAGCTGCTCGGCTTCTTCCAGAGCGCGCCGTACTACGACTCGGCCTGGACCTCGGTCGCCGCGGCGTGGAGCGCCTACCTGGCCGGTGACGACAAGCCGCTGATCGAGAACGCCGCCACCGACATGTCGGACACGGCGGGCAACATCGCCTCGGAGAACAGCAACGCCGTGTACACCGCGGTGGAGTGCGCCGACTCCCAGTGGCCGACCAGCTGGAGCAAGTGGGACCGGGACAACACCAAGCTCCACAAGGACTACCCGTTCCTGACCTGGTCCAACGCCTGGATGAACCTGCCGTGCGCCACCTGGCACGCGCCGCAGCAGACTCCGGTGAAGGTGGGCGCCGACAAGGGCCTGTCGCCGGTGCTGATCGTGCAGAGCACCCGTGACGCCGCCACCCCGTACGAGGGCGCCGTCGAGCTGCACAAGCGCCTCAAGGGCTCGCGCCTGATCACCGAGAAGGACGCGGGTTCGCACGGTGTCACCGGCCTGGTGAACTCGTGCATCAACGACCGGGTGGACGCCTACCTGCTCAACGGCACGGTGGACGCCAAGGATGTGACGTGCGCTCCGCACGCCACCCCGCAGCCCAAGAAGTGACGCGGTAACCACCGCGCCCGACGCCGCGCCCCGCTCCGTCTCCCGGAGTGGGGCGCGGTGGCGTCCGGGGGATCCCCTCTGCCCGCAGCGAATCTGCCACGGGCCGAGCGGGCCCCCCGGCCGGCCTGCCGGCGGTGAGAGTGGAGGGGACGCGGCGACGGCCGCGCCCGCCACTTCCCAGGAGGACCGATGGCACCATCGCTCACCGGTTGGAACCCGGCCCTGAACCCCCGCGCCGAGGACGGCTCCACGCCCGCCTCCCGCTTCGACGACCACCTGTCCGCCCAGTTGCTGACCCAGCGGATCGTCTTCCTGGGCACCCAGGTGGACGAGGTCTCGGCGAACCGGGTCTGCGCACAGCTGCTCCTGCTCTCGGCGGAGGACCCGCGCACCGACATCAGCCTCTACATCAACAGCCCCGGCGGCTCGGTGTCGGCGGGACTGGCGATCTACGACACCATGCGGCTGATCCCCAACGACGTCTCCACGCTCGCGATGGGCTTCGCCGCCAGCATGGGCCAGTTCCTGCTCACGGTCGGCGCGGCCGGGAAGCGCTACGCGCTGCCGAACGCGCGGATCATGATGCACCAGCCCTCGGCCGGCATCGGCGGCACCGCCGCCGACATCGCCATCCAGGCCGAGAACCTCCAGTACACCAAGGAGGCCATCGAGCGGATCACCGCCGAGCACACCGGCCAGACCAGGGAGACCATCTCCCGCGACGGCGACCGCGACCGGTGGTTCACGGCCGAACAGGCCAAGGAGTACGGCATGGTGGACAGCGTCCTGGAGTCACTGGAGGACGTCCGCCCGGCGGGCCCCAAGCGGCGGATCGGACTCTGACATGAGCCAGTACACGATTCCGACCGTCGTCGAGCGCACCTCGCAGGGCGAGCGGGCGTACGACATCTACAGCCGACTGCTGTCCGAGCGGATCATCTTCCTCGGCACCGAGATCGACGACGGCGTCGCCAATGTCGTCATCGCCCAGCTGCTGCACCTCGAATCCGCCGGTCCGGAGAGCGAGATCGCGATCTACATCAACTCGCCGGGCGGCTCGTACACCTCGCTGATGGCCATCTACGACACCATGACCTTCGTCAACGCCCCCATCTCCACCTTCTGCGTGGGCCAGGCGGCCTCCACCGCGGCGGTGCTGCTGGCGGGCGGGGACCCCGGGCGGCGGTTCATCCTGGAGCACGCCCGGGTGCTGCTGGGGCAGCCGGCCAGCGGCGGCCGGCAGGGCACCGTCTCCGACCTCAGCCTCCAGGCCAAGGAGATCCTGCGGATCCGCTCCCAGGTCGAGGAGGTGCTGTCCCGGCACACTCCCCACGATGTCGCCACCCTCCGCGCCGACATGGACCGCGACAAGGTGTTCACCGCGGCCGAGGCGGTCGCCTACGGCCTCGCCGACCAGGTGCTCAGCAAGCGGCGCGGGTCGTTCTTCTGAGGCGCCGACAGGGCTCGGCGGGAGCCGGTGCGCTTCCGCCGAGCCCTGACCGCGACCCTCAGGCCGCCAGCAGCAGGCCCTGGTGCCCGGTCGGCCGCGCCGCCGCGCGGTGGGCGCTGAGCGACCCGGTCGGGGTGACCGGCTCGCCCTCCGCGCCGGCCGCCGACCGCCCGGAACCGGTCTCGCGGCGGGCCGGTCCGGAGGCCGGCGCGGCCTGCTCGACATGGGCCCGGCGCCGTCCGCCGAACCGGGCCAGCTCCCCCTGGGCCAGGGCGAGCAGATCCGCCAGCCCCAACCCGAGGGCCCGCGCGGCGGCGGCCAGCACCTCCGAGGACGCCTCCTTGCGGCCGCGCTCCAGCTCGGAGAGGTAGGGCATGGAGATCCGGGCCGCCTCGGCCACCTCCTTCAGGGTGCGCTCCTGGGCGAGGCGCTCGCGACGCAGCGCGTCACCCAGGACGTGCCGCCACAGCGGCTCCTTGGGAGCGGGGGGCGGCGCCGCGGTGGCCGGGCGCAGCGGGATGACACGGGCTTGGTCGGTCGTGTGGCTGCTCACCAGCCCAGCGTAGAAGCCCGGGACACCGCCGGCCCGGTCGCGGCGTTCCGCTCTGCGCGAATCCGCGCCCCGCGGCCGTCATCAGACGGCCCGTCACCTCATGGTCGGGCGCCGGCCGTTCCTCACCGGCCGACCGGCACCGCCGGCGGGGCGTCCGGCAGCCGCAGCCGTCGGGAGTCGCCGGGCACGATCGTCACCACATGGTCGTCGAGCATCACCCGCACCGGTTCCAGGTCCGAGTCGGAGACGCTGATCCGCGCCTCCGCGCAGCGCATCTGCACCCGCACCCCCCAGTTGTCCCGGTAGCGCAGGTTGAAGCCGTACGTCGACAACTGCGGCAGCGGCACCGGATCCAGCCAGATCGCGTCCGCCCGGGTCTCCAGACCGGTCAGCCCGCGCTGCACCAGGTCCAGGGTGCCGGCCATGGCGCCCAGGTGGATGCCCTCGGCGGTGGTCCCGCCCTGCACATCGGCCACATCGCCGAGCAGCGCCTCCTGGCAGTACTGCCAGGCCTCCGCGGGCCGCACCCGGGCCAGCACCCAGCCGTGCACCAGCCCGCTCAGGGTGGAGCCGTGGCTGGTGCGCCGCAGGTAGTACTCGACGGTGGCCCGCCAGGTGTCGTCGTCCAGCCGATAGCCCAGCCGCTCGAAGAGCCCGGCCAGCTCGGCGGGGGAGAAGAGGTACCCGAGCATCAGGGCGTCCGCCTGCTTGGACGCCTGATAGCGGTTGACCGTGTCGCCCTCGAACTCCAGGATCCGGTCCAGCCGCCGGATGTCGCCATAGCGCGCCCGGTAGTCCGCCCAGTCCAGCTCGGCCAGCTCGCCGTACCCATCGAACTGGCTGATCACCCCCCGGTGGAAGGGCACCCGCAGCCGGTGCGCCACATCCGCCCACCGGGCCAGCTCGGAGCCGTCCAGGGTGAGCCGCTCGAACAGCTCGCCGCGGCGGCGCTCGGGCAGCTCCTCGACGAGCGCCAGCGCCCGCTCCAGCACCCAGGCCGCGGTCACATTGGTGTACGCGTTGTCGTCCAGGCCCGGCGAGGCGGCCCCCGGGTACGCGTCGTGGTACTCGTCCGGGCCCACCACCCCGCGGATCCGGTACCGCTCCAGGTCCGGGTCCCACACCACCGCGGACGCCCAGTACCGGGCGACCTGCAACAGCATCTCGGCGCCCTTGGTGTGGAGGAAGCCGGTGTCCCCGCTGGCCTGGCCGTACTGCCACACGTTGTACGCCACCGCCGAGCCGACGTGGTGCTGCAACCGGGAGTGGTCCGGCAGCCACCGGCCCGAACGCGGATTCAGATGCAGCGTCTGGGTCTCCTCCCGGCCGTCGCTGCCGCTCTGCCACGGAAACCTGGCCCCGGCCAGTCCCTCCTCGGCGGCGGCCCGGCATGCCTCGCCCAGACGCCGGTGCCGGTAGGTAAGCAGCGCCCGGGACACCTCCGGGAAGTGCAGGTTCAGATAGGGCAGTACGAACAGCTCGTCCCAGAACACATGGCCCCGGTAGGCCTCCCCGTGCAACCCCCGGGCCGGCACGCCGACATCCAGCTCCGCGGTGTGCGGCGACAGCGTCTGCAGGACGTGGAACAGGTGCAGCCGCAGGATCCGGCCGGCCTCGCCCGGCACCTCCAGCTGCGCCCGGCGCCAGATCTGCTCCCAGGCGATCTGGTGGCCGGCCCGCAGCCCGGCGAAACCGGGGGCGCGGGCCACCCGGTCCAGGGCGGCCCGCAGCGGCGCACCGATCGCCGGGTCCCGCGAGGTGTGCAGCGCCACCGTCTTCTCCACGGTGACCGGCGTGCCCGGGGAGATCGGCAGCGTCAGCCGCCAGTCGGCGGTCTCCCCGGTCAGCTCGGGATCCGATTCCAGCGGAGGCCCCGGGCCACCGCTGCTGCGGGTGCGCGCGGCCAGGGCGATGGCCAGGTCGGAATCGGTGGTGCGGCAGGCCAGCCACACCGTGCCGGGGGCCTGGCTGCCGGTGCGCAGATGGGTCAGGTGGCGGCCCTCCAGCTCCCGGTAGCGGGCCACCCCCGCGTTCCGCACCCGCCCGTCGAGACCGGAGACGACCTCCAGCGCACCCGACCAGCCGTGGGTGCGGAAGGTGGTGCGCAGCGCCGCCAGGTGGGGATCGCCCATGTGCACCAGGCGGCACTCCTCGACCTCCAGCCCGTGCCCCAGGCCGTCGTCGTAGCGGGTGCACCGGGTCAAGGTGCCCTGCCGCAGGTCCAGCACCTGGCGGTGGGCCCGCAGCTCCGGGGCGTCCGGTGACAGCCAGTGGCCGGGCGGGGCGTCCTCGGGGCACGCCCGGTAGCGCAGGGGCAGCCAGTTCGGCAGGTTGACCAGGTCCTCGTTCTCCACCCGGTGCCCGGCCACCTGGGAGGTCACCCGGTTGTAGCAGCCCGCGGCGTAGGTACCCGGGTAGTGGACGGCGTCCGCGTCCGACTCGGCGGCGGCGCCCCGGGTGGCGAAGTAGCCGTTGCCCAGGGTGCACAAGGTCTCCCGCAGCCGCTCCGTGGAGGGCTCGTAGTCCTCGTACTCCCAGGTCCAGTCCGGCATCGCCCACCTCCAGGACGGGGTTCCCCCTACAGTGTGGCCGCAGCCGGTGATGATCGCCGGGAGCCGGGAGCCGGGAGCCGGGAGCCGGGAGCCGGGAGCCGGGAGCCGGGAGCCGGGAGCCGGGAGCCGGGAGCCGGGAGCCGGGAGCCGGGAGCCGGGAGCCGGGAGCCGGGAGCCGGGAGCCGGGCCCGGACCGGTGCGCGCCCGGCCGCCCGGCGGACCGCGGGAAACGAGGAGCCCGGACCGGGCATGCCGTGGGAGCCGAAGAGCCCGGACCGGGCATGCCGTGGGAAACGGAGAGCCCGGACCGGGTGGCTGCCCGGTCCGGGCTCTTGGTACGGGGGCGGCGGCCGGACGGTCAGGCCCGGGCCGCGACCACCCCCACGGTCAGCAGGCCCAGCACCGACCAGCCGAACCACAGCCAGCCGTTGCTGCCCAGCGTCACGGTGTAGGCGGTCACCAGGACCAGGCCCACCGTCGTGCAGATCGCCATCGCCTTCGCGGATCCGGCCATCCCGCAACCTCCTCAACGAGGTCCCGGCGGCGCCCCGCCCGGACCACGGCCTCGGGGGACCATCGTCCCCCGGCGGCGGGCCCGGCCGCTAGCGTCCGGCGTCAGTGGCTGCGTGCCTGGAGGGAGGCGAGGTAGGCGTTGTACGCCTCCAGCTCGCGGTCGCCGTTCCGGTCCGCCACCCGGTCCTTGCGGCGCGCCTGGCGCTGCTCGGAGCGGTACCACTGGTACACCAGCGCCAGCAGGACGACCACCGAGGGGATCTCGCTGAAGGCCCAGGCGATGCCGCCGGCCGCGTTCTGGTCGGTGAGGGCGTCGATGCCCAGCGAGGGCGCCGGGTTCTTGTAGGCGTCGACCATGGGCTCGGAGGCCATCATCAGCGCGATGCCGAAGAAGGCGTGGAAGGGCATGCCGGCGAACAGCTCCAGCATCCGCATCACGTAGCCGGGCCGGTGCGGGCCGGGGTCCACGCCCATGATGGGCCAGAAGAACACCAGGCCGACCGCGAGGAAGTGCACCATCATCGCGATGTGCCCGACCTTGCTGCCCATCAGGAAGTCGAAGAGCGGGGTGAAGTAGAGCGCGTACAGGCTCGCGATGAACATCGGAATGGTGAAGACGGGGTGGGTGATCACCCGCATGTAGCGGCTGTGCAGCAGGGCCACCAGCAGCTCGCGCGGGCCCGTGCGGCCCCGCCCGGCGGCCGGCAGCGCGCGCAGCGTCAGCGTCACCGGGGCGCCCAGCAGGATCAGGATCGGCGAGAGCATGCTGATCACCATGTGCTGCACCATGTGCACGCTGAACATGACCATGCCGTAGTCATTGAGCTTGGTGCACATCACCAGCGCCACGGTGAGCACACCCGTCACGAAGGCGACCACCCGGCCCACTGGCCAGCTGTCCCCCCGCCGCCGCAGCCGGATCACGCCCCAGCAGTACAGCACCACCGCCAGGGTGCAGCTGATCAGGAAGAACGTGTCGCCACCGAACTCCAGTCCCCGGGCGAGGGTGAAGGGCGGAAGATCCATCGTCATCCCGTGGTGTCCGCCGTGGTCCATCCGCTCTCCCTGCCCTGCTGTTCTACCGGCCTACCGGCTCTGACGGGTCCGCGCACACCGCATCGATGCGCGGTTTGCACCGAAGCGCCCCACCAGACTAGAACCGCCCCCGCCCGGACTCTCGGGCGGGGGCGGTTCCGTGGGCCGGGTGTCGGCTCACAGGACGCACTCGGCCTCGGTGTACCGCTCGGTGGGCACCGTCTTCAGCCGCTCGACGGCCTCGGCCAGCGGCACCAGGGTGATGTCGGTGCCGCGCAGTGCCGTCATCATGCCGAAGGCGCCGCGGTGCGCGGCCTCCACCGCGTGCCAGCCGAAGCGGGTGGCCAGCACCCGGTCGTAGGCGGTGGGTGTGCCGCCGCGCTGCACATGGCCCAGGATCACCGGCCGGGCCTCCTTGTCCAGCCGCCGCTCCAGCTCCACCGAGAGCTGCCGGGCGATGCCCGCGAAACGCTCGTGGCCGTAGACATCGGTGCCGCCGGTGTCGAACTCCATGCTGCCGGCCTGCGGTTTGGCGCCCTCCGCGGCGACCACGATGGCGAACTTCTTGCCCGCCTCGAAGCGCTGCCGCACCACCTCGGTGAGCTCGTCCACGTCGAACGGCCGCTCGGGCACCACGATGGCGTGCGCGCCCGCCGCCATGCCCGAGTGCAGCGCGATCCAGCCGGTGTGCCGGCCCATGACCTCCACGATCAGCACCCGCTGGTGGGACTCGGCGGTGGTCTTGAGCCGGTCCAGGGCCTCGGTGGCCACTCCGACGGCGGTGTCGAAGCCGAAGGTCACGTCGGTGGAGGCGATGTCGTTGTCGATGGTCTTCGGGACGCCGACGATCGGCAGCCCGGCGTCCGACAGCAGCCGGGCCGCCTTCAGGGTGCCCTCGCCGCCTATCGGGATGACGGCGTCCAGACCGAGCTCGGCGACATGGCCCCTGGCTCGCTCCACGCCGTCCCGCAGGTGCGCGGGCTGCACCCGCGAGGAGCCCAGGATGGTGCCGCCCAGGGCCAGGATGCCGCCGACGGCGTCCAGGTCCAGCTTGCGGTAGTCGCAGTCCAGCAGGCCCTTCCAGCCATCGTGGAAGCCGATGACCTCATCACCGTGATCGACGACGGCGCGGTGGACGACGGACCTGATGACGGCGTTGAGACCGGGGCAGTCACCGCCGGATGTGAGCACACCAATACGCATTTGTCCGAGATACCTCTGCAACTCGACCGGACGGTCCCGGACCCCGTCGTCCGGTCGGATCGCCGCCACCCTATCGGTGCCGGGGGCGTTCGGTGCGGTGATGTCCGGTATACGGGCACCCATCCAGCGCACAGGGGCGGTACGGGCCGGGGGAAGCCGGCCCGTACCGCCCCTGTGGGCGTGGTGGCTCAGGTGGACTGCGTGGCCGCCGCGATCCGCTCCGCGCGCAGCGCCTCGTACCATTGGTCGTTGACCGGCGGCAGCGCGTTCACGTCGAGGGCCAGCTTCAGCAGCAGGTCCGCGATCATCGGGTTGCGGGCCAGCACCGGGCCGTGCATGTAGGTGCCGAAGACGGTGTCGTTGTAGGCGCCCTCGAAGCCGTCGCCGGTGCCGTTGCCGTTGCCGAAGCGGACCTTGGCGAACGGGCGGGCGGTGGGGCCCAGGTGGGTGACGCCCTGGTGGTTCTCGAAACCGGTCAGCGGCGGCAGGCCCAGCCGCTCGTCGATGTCGGCCAGCACGTCGCCCACGCACCGGGCACCCTCGCCGCGGGTGCTCACCACGTCCAGCAGCCCCAGGCCCGGCTCGCGCTGACCCAGGTCGTTGATGAACTCATGGCCCAGGATCTGGTAGCCGGCGCAGACCGAGAACACGATGGCGCCGTTGGCCACCGCGCGGTTCAGCCCGCCGTCCCGGCGCAGCCGCTCGGCCGCCAGCCGCTGCGGCCGGTCCTCGCCGCCGCCGATCAGGTAGATGTCGCCGGAGGTGGGGATCTGCTGGTCGGAGCGGACGTCCAGCCGGGAGACGTCCAGGCCGCGCTGGCGCGCCCGGCGCTCCACGACCAGGGTGTTGCCCTGGTCTCCGTAGGTGCTCAGCAGGTCGGGGTAGACCCACACCAGGCGCAGACTGTTCTGGCTCATGCTCGAAAATCCTTCTCGTTGCCTCGCGGGCCGTGGTGGGGTCAGTTGCCGACGCGGCGGCGCAGGTCCTGGAACGCGGTGTAGTTGGCGATGGTCTCGATACGGCCCGGCGGGCACACCTGCAGCGCCTCGTCCAGGCTCTCGCACACCCGGAACTCCAGGCCGGCGACCTCCAGCCGGACCGCCAGGTCCAGCTTGCGGTCCCCGAGCACGCAGATCGGGTGGCCGGCGAGCCGGGTGTAGTCCACGTCCCACAGCCAGGAGGTGTCGGTGCCGTCCGCGCCGCGGGCGTTCACCGAGAGGAGCACCGGGGCGGGCGGGCCGTCGATCAGGGAGAAGGTCTCCAGCCAGCCGGCCGGGTTCTTGGCCAGCAGCAGCCGCAGCTCGCGGTTCTGGTAGGTCACCACGTCGTACCGGCCGGCCACCGCCTGCACCTGGTACATCCGCTCCAGCGCCACCTGCGGCGGCACCCCGAAGACGGCGGCGACGGCGGCCGAGGTGGCCGCGTTCGCCTTGTTGGCGCGCCCGGGCAGCTGGAGGTGGATCGGCCAGGCCGAACCGTGCGGGTCCAGGACGTAGTCGCCGTTGAGCACCCAGCTCGGGGAGGGGCGGCGGAAGCCGCACTCGCCGCAGCCCCAGTCGTCGCCCTGGCGCTGCAGCACGCCGCCGCAGGACGGGCAGGACCAGGCGTCTTCCTTCCACTCCTGGCCGGCGGCGACCCAGACCACGTTGGCGCACGCGGACGCGGCCCAGACGATCAGCGGGTCGTCCGCGTTGGCCACCACCACGGCCTTGGTGCCGTTCAGGCCCTCGCGCCACTTCTCGGCGAGCATCCGGGTCTCCCCGGCGCGGTCGAGCTGGTCGCGGGAGAGGTTGAGCAGGGCGATGCACTTGGGGTCGGTGTCCCGGGCCACCCCCGCCAGGTACTTCTCGTCCACCTCGATGACCCCGTACCGGGCGTCACCGCCGCCGGAGAGGGCGGAGGTGATGCCGGCGGGCATGTTGGCGCCCAGCGCGTTGGAGACAACCGGCCCGGCGGCCCGCAGCGCCTCGGCGATCAGCCGGGTGGTGGTCGTCTTGCCGTTGGTGGCGGAGACGAGGGTCACCTCGAGGTGCTGCGCCAGCGCGCCCAGCAGGTCGGGGTCGACCCTGAGTGCCACCTTGCCACCGATCACCGAGCCGCTGCCACGGCCCGCGGCCTTCGATACCGCGGCCGCTGCCTTGCCCGCCGTCACGGCCAGCTTGGCCCGTGCCGAGAGCGGCTCCGAGTTGCCTGCCATCGTCCTAGATCCTCCTTGCGTCCGGCGCCGCGCCTGCCCCCTGGGCCGCCGGTGGATACGCCCCCGCCGCGCCCAATCGTCAGCCGGGAGGCATCGGTCGTGGATCAGCCTATCGAGATCCGGCCGCCGACCCGAATTTCTCCCCCGCCCCACCAGGTGCGGAAGGCTTCCGCCAGGTGGGTGACCGTACTCTTGCGCCCATGCGAAACAGTGCGATTCCCGGCAGCTCGGGTGCCGTCCGTCCGATGCGGCTGCTCGGTGACGAGGGTCTGCGGTCCGCCTGCGCGGAGGTGACGGAGTTCGACGGGACGCTGGCCGCACTGGTCGAGGACCTGTACGCCACCATGTACGCGGCGCGCGGGGTGGGGCTGGCCGCCAACCAGATCGGGGTGGGGCTGCGGGTGTTCGTCTACGACTGCCCCGACGACGACGATGTCCGCCATCTGGGACACGTGGTCAATCCC
>NZ_SRID01000655.1 GCF_004684805.1 Streptomyces palmae | reverse complement strand
GCAACATCATGCGCGAGTCCTCCGGCAACCCGCAGGCCATCAACAACTGGGACATCAACGCCGTCAACGGCATCCCGTCCAAGGGCCTGCTCCAGGTGATCGACCCGACCTTCAAGGCGTACCACGTGGACGGCACCTCGTGGAACATCTACGACCCGGTCGCCAACATCACCGCGGCCTGCAACTACGCCGCCGACCGCTACGGCTCCATGGACAACGTCAACTCGGCGTACTGATCCACAGCCCGGCAACACCCCTACACACGCCGCGGGGCGGCACCCTGGTCCAGGGTGCCGCCCCGCGGCGTCGTCCACTCCACTCCCGCACCGGTCCCGGCAGGTGCCACCCGCCGGGTCCTCGGCTCGGTCGCCATGTCGACCCGTACTGCTCAGTCGGTGACGACCGCCGGCCGACGGCTGGCGATGACCTTGCGGGCCAGCGAGCGCGGGCTGGTCAGGAAGCCCCAGCCCCAGGACATGTGCATGGTGGCCAGCGCCACGGGGATCCGCAGCCGTGCCGCCACCGGCAGGCCCTTGCCCGCCGGGATGGAGCCCGCGGCGATCGCGGCCAGATAGCCGCCGGGGACCACGAAGCCCCAGGGGGTGAGCGCCGCGCCCACCACCGTGCCCGCGGCGATGGCCAGCACGGCGGCCGGCGGGGCGAGGTAGCGCAGGTTGATCGAGCCCTGGTGGAAGCGGGCGACCACATGCCGCCAGCGGCCGTAGTCCTTGTACTGCTTGGCCAGCGCCCGGACGCTGGGCCGCGGCCGGTAGGAGACCTTCAGCTCCGGCGAGAACCAGATCAGCCCGCCCGCCTCGCGGATCCGGAAGTTCAGCTCCCAGTCCTGGGCGCGAATGAACTCCTCGTTGTAGCCGCCCTGCCGCTCCAGCGCCTCACGCCGGAAGACGCCCAGATACACGGTTTCCGCGGGGGCCGCGTCGCCGCCGGTGTGGAAGGCCGCGTTCCCGACCCCGATCTTGGAGGTCATGGCGGCGGCGACGGCCCGCTCCCAGTCGTTCTCGCCCTCGGCGTGCATGATGCCGCCCACGTTCTGCGCGCCGGTCTCCTCCAGCAGGCGCACCGCGGTGGCGATGTAGTTGGGGGAGAGCATCCCGTGGCCGTCCACGCGCACCACGATCGGGTGGCGGGAGGCCTTGATCGCCGCGTTCAGCGCGGCGGGGGTACGCCCGGTGGGGTTGGGCACCGTGTGGACCCGCGGGTCCTCCCGTACCAGCTCGGCGGCGATCTCGTCGGTGCGGTCCGTGGACGGCCCGAGCGCGATCACCACCTCCATCTCACCGGCGTACTCCTGCGCCAGGATGTGCCGCACGGAGTTGCGCAGATGGCGTTCCTCATTGAGCACCGGCATGATCACGGATACGGCCGGAGGCTGCGCTTCAGACATCGTTCCTCGGGGGGACGGCCTCGTGGCGGAAGCCGCCATCGCGGCGGCGCGCCCGGGTGACTGCTGTATCGGGGCCACGTTACCCCTTATGGGGGAGCCCGGAACGCCCCGGCCGGGTGGCAGTGGGGGCGAGCAGCGGCGTGGGGATCACCGGCGGTCACCGTACGGGCCTACGGTCGCAAGCCACGGCCGGGACCGCGGCACGGGCGGACCGCCCCGTCGGCTCTCCCCCGCGCCCTCCGGCCC
>NZ_SRID01000654.1 GCF_004684805.1 Streptomyces palmae | reverse complement strand
TACTTCCCGGTCTCCTTCTCGTACGCCTTGATCACCTCGTCGGTGGGGCCGTCCATCAACAGCTCCCCCTTCTCCAGCCACAACACCCGATCACAGGTATCCCGGATCGACTTGTTGTTGTGGGAGACCAGGAACACCGTCCCCGCCTCCTTGCGCAGCTCCCGGATCCGCGCCTCGGACCGCTTCTGGAACTTCCGGTCACCGGTCGCCAGCGCCTCGTCGATCATCAGCACATCATGGTCCTTGGCCGCCGCGATCGAGAACCGCAACCGCGCCGCCATACCCGAGGAGTACGTCCGCATCGGCAACGAGATGAAATCACCCTTCTCGTTGATCCCCGAGAAGTCCACGATCTGCTGATACCGCTCCCGGATCTGCTCCCGCGACATCCCCATCGCCAGACCACCCAGCGTCACGTTCCGCTCACCGGTCAGATCGTTCATCAACGCCGCGTTCACCCCCAGCAGCGACGGCTGCCCATCGGTGAACACACTCCCCCGCGCCGTCGGCAGCAACCCCGCCACCGCCTTCAGCAACGTCGACTTCCCCGACCCGTTCGAACCGATCAACCCGATCGACTCACCCCGATACGCCACGAACGTCACCCCGCGGACCGCGTGCACCTCCCGCATCCCCGGCGCACCCTTGCGCCGCACGATCCGGTTCAACGCCGCCGTCGCACTCCCCCGACCCCGCGCCCCACCATTGACCTTGTAGATGATGTGCACATCATCCGCGATCACCGTGGGCCGGCGCCCGACACCCGTCACCTCAGCCACGGCCGTACTCCTCCTCCGCCTTCCAGAAGTACACAAAGCCGACCGCCCCGGCCAGCACCGCCCAGCCCAGCGCGAACAACCACACATGCGGCGCCAGGTTCGCCGACCCGTACCCGTCGATCAACGCGAACCGCACCAGATCCATGTACACCGCCGCCGGATTCCACTGCAGGCAATCCGCCACCCACCCCGGCACATCCTTGCCTTCCAGCATGTGCGGAATGCTGAACATCACCCCGGACGCGTACATCCACGTCCGCAGCAGGAACGGCATCAACTGCGCCAGGTCCGGCGTCTTCGCCCCCATCCGGGCCACCAGCAGCGCCAACCCGGAATTGAACACGAACTGCAACGCCAACGCCGGGATCACCAGCAGCCACGACAACTGCGGGAAACTACCGAACCCCAGCATGATGATCACCAAAACGACCATCGAGTACAGCAACTGCTGCAACTGCTGCAACGAAAACGAGATCGGCAGCGCCGCCCGCGGGAAGTGCAGCGCCCGCACCAACCCCAGATTCCCCGAGATCGACCGCACCCCCGCCAGCACCGAACTCTGCGTGAACGTGAACACGAACACACCCGTCACCAGGAACGGGATGAACACATCATGATCCATCCCCCGCTTGGTGCTCAGCAGCAGACCGAAGATCAGGTAGTACACCAGCGCGTTCAGCAGCGGCGTCGCCACCTGCCACAACTGCCCCAACTTCGCCTGGCTGTACTGCGCCGTCAGCTTCGCCTGCGAGAACGCCAGGATGAAATGGCGCCGACCCCACAGCTGCCCGACGTAGTCCTTCAACCCCACCCGCGCACCACTGACCGTCAAGCCGTACTTGGCGGCCAACTGCGCGGGGGTCAGCCCCTCATCAGGGGA
>NZ_SRID01000653.1 GCF_004684805.1 Streptomyces palmae | reverse complement strand
GTGGCGGCGGAGGCCGTGGCGGTGGCGGCGGAGTCGGCTGCCGGCGCGTGGTGGGCGCGGGGCGCGCGCAGGCGGGTGTCGAGGTGGTGGGCGGCGTGCTCGGCCAGCAGGTCCAGGACCTCGGCGATGTCCTCCAACGAGGTCTCCGGGTTGAGCAGGGTGAACTTGAGGTGGTGGACCCCGTCCACGGTGGTGCCGGCGACCACTCCCGCGCCGGAGGCGGCCAGTGCCTCCCGGGCGTACAGATTGGCCTCGTCGGCCAGTGCCCGCGCCGGGCCGTCCGGCGGCAGGTAGCGGAAGACCAGGGTGCTCAGCGGGGACCGGGTGACCGCCTCGAAGCGCGGGTCGGCGTCGACCAGCCGCCAGGCATCCGCCGCCCGGTCGATCACCCGGTCGAAGAGGTCGCCGATCGCGTCGGCGCCCATCACGCGCAGCGTCAGCCACAGCTTCAGCGCGTCGAAACGCCGGGTGGTCTGGAGGGACTTGTCGACCTGGTTGGGGATGCGCTGGGCGGCCATCCGCCGCGGGTTGAGGTAGTCCGCGTGGTACGTGGCGTGCCGCAGGGTGGCCGCCTCGCGCACCAGGAGCGCGCTGGAACTCACCGGCTGGAAGAAGGACTTGTGGAAATCCACGGTCACCGAGTCGGCCCGCTCGATGCCCTCCAGCAGGTGCCGGCGGGTGCGGGAGGCCAGCAGCCCGCAGCCGTAGGCGGCGTCCACGTGGAACCAGGTGCCGGCCCAGGCGCACAGGTCCGCGATCCGCGGCAGCGGGTCGATGGAGCCGAAGTCGGTGGTCCCGGCGGTGCCCACCACGGCCATCACGACCAGGCCCTCCCGGCGGCAGCGGTCCAGCTCGCGGGCGAGCCCGGCAGGCCGCATCCGCCGCTGCGGGTCGGTCTCCACCGGGATCACCGCGTCCGGGCCCAGGCCCAGCAGCTTCGCGGACTTCCGCACGCTGAAGTGGCCGGCCTCGGAGACCAGCACGCGCAGCCGCGGCAGGATCTCCTGGTCGGTGGGCGCGGCGCCGCGGGCCCGCAGTACGGCCTCCTCGCGGGCGAGCAGCAGGGCGTGGAGGTTGGACTGGGAGCCGCCGCTGGTGAAGACCCCGTCGGCGGTCGGGCCGAGCCCGACGCGCCGCGCCGTCCAGTCGATCAGCTGCCGCTCGATCAGGGTGCCGCCGGCGCTCTGATCCCAGGTGTCCAGCGAGGAGTTGATCGCCGACAGCACCGCCTCGCCGAGCAGCGCCGGGATCACCACCGGGCAGTTGAGGTGGGCGAGGTAGCGCGGATGGTGGAAGTAGACCGCGTCCCGCAGGTAGACCCGCTCCAACTCCTCCAGCGCGGCGGCGCAGTCGCCCAGCGGGGCGTCCAGGTCGATACCGGAGATGTGAGGCGCCAACCGGTCGGGGGTGGTCCCGCTGAAGGGCCGGTCGACGCGGGCGACGGTGTCGGCCACCAGGGCGAGGCCGTCCGCCACGGTGCGCCGGTAGCGCTCCGCGGTGCCGGCGTTGAGCAGATGGGATTCGGGGGACGGGGCGTCCCCGCGGGGCGGCGCGTCCTCAGCGGTCCGCACGAGGGTGCTCACGATGGGAAGGTCCTTTCCGGAGCCGGGCATGGGGGTGCCCTGGCGCGGCTGGGGTCCCCCGGGCGGAGCCTGGGGGAGGGTGCGTGG
>NZ_SRID01000652.1 GCF_004684805.1 Streptomyces palmae | reverse complement strand
GGCCAACGGCTTCCGCCTGGCTGCTGAGGACGACCGGCGGGGGTGACCAGCGGCTTCCGTCTCCTTATCTGGGGCGGGCGGCGGGGATCACCAGCGGCCTCCGCCTCGCCACTGGGTACGGCCGGAAGGGGTGAACCGCGGTTTCCGCTTCCTTACCGGGAACGGCCCGAGCGGGCGGCGCGGGCGATGGTGACCACGGCCTTCTCCAGGGCGTACGCCGGGTCGTCCCCGCCGCCCTTGACGCCGGCGTCCGCCTCGGCGACCGCGCGCAGCGCCACCGCGACACCGTCCGCCGACCAGCCGCGCATCTGCTGACGCACCCGGTCGATCTTCCACGGCGGCATGCCCAGCTCGCGCGCCAGGTCGGCCGGGCGGGCGCCGCGAGGGGCGGAGGCCAGCTTGCCGATGGCCCGCACGCCCTGCGCGAGCGCGCTGGTGATCAGCACCGGGGCGACACCGGTGGCCAACGCCCAGCGCAGCGCCTCCAGTGCCTCGGCGGCACGCCCCTCCACCGCCCGGTCGGCGACGGTGAAGCTCGACGCCTCGGCGCGGCCGGTGTAGTAGCGGCCCACCACGGCCTCGTCGATGGTCCCCTCGACGTCGGCGGACAGCTGCGCGCAGGCGCTGGCCAGCTCGCGCAGGTCGCTGCCGATGGCGTCCACCAGGGCCTGGCACGCCTCGGGGGTCGCGGAACGCCCGATGGTGCGGAACTCGGTCCGTACGAAGGCCAGCCGATCGGCCGGCTTGGTCATCTTGGGGCAGGCGACCTCTCGTGCGCCGGCCTTGCGCGCCGCGTCCAGCAGCCCCTTCCCCTTGGCCTGGCCGGCGTGCAGCAGCACCAGGGTGATCTCCTCGGCCGGGGCCCCCAGATACGCCTTCACGTCCTTGATGGTGTCGGCGGACAGGTCCTGGGCGTTGCGCACCACGACCACCTTCCGCTCGGCGAACAGCGAGGGGCTGGTGAGCTCGGCGAGGGTGCCGGGCTGCAGTGCCTCCGGGGCGAGGTCCCGGACGTCGGTGTCGGGGTCCGCCGCGCGGGCGGCCGCAACCACCTGCTGCACCGCGCGGTCGAGCAGGAGGTCCTCCTGCCCCACCGCGAGCGTCACGGGGGCGAGCGGGTCGTCTGTCGTACTCTTCCTGGCCATCGCCCACCAGCATCCCACGCGCCGCCGACAGTCCCGGTCGGCTCCCGGCGACCCCTGCGGCCCCGCGGCCCGCCCCGGCAACGGACAATGAACCGGTGAGCGAACGACATGTCCTGGTGCTGCCCGACCGCGACGCGGCCGAGGAGGTGGCCGCCGCGCTGGCCGAACGCTATGTCCTCGCCGAGGAGCCCCGGCTGGTACGGGATGCGCTGGCCGGCGAGGACGACGCCGAGGACGCCCAGTGGCTGGTCGTGGTGGAGGATCCCGACGCCGCCCTGACCTCGGCCGCCCTGCACGCGCTGGCCGAGGAGCACGAGGGCTGGCTGGAGGACCACCCGGCCTGAGCCGTCGCCCCCACCCCCTCCGGCCCCGGGTCGCCGAACACCACGAGGTGGGCGCCGCGCGCCGCACGGGTCGGTTCCCCGCGCTGCCCGGGGTCGGTTCCGCGCGCCGTATGGCACGGGCGCCGCGCGCTATGGGACGGGCGACGGCCCTTCCGACGGCGTCGGGTCCGGTCGCGGCTCGGCGGGCAGTGGGCGGG
>NZ_SRID01000651.1 GCF_004684805.1 Streptomyces palmae | reverse complement strand
ATGTGTATAAGAGACAGGGTGGGGCCCGTGGGGGAAGAGGCCGGACAGCGTGCCCGTGAGGGGCGTCAGAGGCCGGACGGGGCTCCGCGCGGCCGGGCGGTGAGGCCGATCCGGCCCTGGAGCAGACCGGACAGCGCCGAGTGCACCTCCTCGATCGACCGGTGCCGCTGGTACGACTGCCAGTCCAGGGCGGCCACCAGCACCATCCCGAAGAGCGCGGAGGCGGTGAGCGGGATGTCGATGTCCTCGCTCAGCTCGCCCGCGGCCACCGCCTCGTGCAGCACCGACTCGATGACCGCTATGGCCCGCTCGCGGACCCGCGTCAGCGTGGACTGCCAGGCCCGGTTGGTCCGCCACAGCTCCGCCGCGTACAGCTGGGTCAGTGACGGGTAGCGGGAGACGAAGTCCAGGCCCGCCCGGAGCATCGCGCTCAGCGCGTCCAGTGGCCGGCCGCCGCGCTCGGCCGTCTCGTCGGCGGCGCGCTGGAGCGCGTCCGCGAGCAGGTCGACGCCGTGCCGCAGCAACTCCTCGAAGAGCACGGTCTTGCTGGCGAAGTTGTAGTAGACCGTGCCCTTCGCGACACCCGCCCGTTCGGCGATCTCGTCCACCGTGGTGGAGGAGAAGCCCTGTTCGGCGATGAGCGTGACCGCCGCGTCGAAGAGCTTCCGCCGGGTGGCCTTACGGCGTGTGCTGCTGCTGTCCATGCGCAGATTCTGCCCGCTGAACGGTCCGTTCCGGTCCGCTTCCGAAGAGTAGGGGCGCCCGGGGGCGAGCACCGGCGCGGCTCCTGGCCCGGCCGCCCCCACCAGACCGGGCCGCGCCCGCGGGGCACGGCCGGCCGCCGTGGGCCCGCGCCAAGGTGCCATGCTCCGCCCCCGCCGAGCGGACGCCGGAGCATCCTCCCGCAGCTCCGGAAGAGCCCCTGCTCCCGGTGACGCTCTCGGTAACGTCGCAGGTCAGGGCGGATTGTCAGTGGTGTGCCGGACGATGGGCGCATCAGGTGGGCCGCCACCACCGGCGGTGCCGCCCCTCGACGGCAGGAGGTTCGTCATGGCCAGTACCGCCGCTTCGCGCCGGCACCGCGCCGCCGGCACCGCCCCTTCGTTGACCGGTCCCGCGAGCTACTACATCCCCCCGGTGCCGCGTCGCACCACCGCCCCGCCCGCAGCCCTCGCCCTGCTCACCAAGGCGCAGCAGGGCCTGATCGAGGCCGCCTCGCTGGAGACGGCCAACGAGCGCTTCGCCACCGCCCACCTGGCCGCACTGCGCACCGCCGCCGCGGTGCTGGCGGTCCGCGCCAGGCCCGAGCCCTCCGGCCGGCGCCGCGCCCGTATCCGCAGCGCCTGGGAGCTGCTGCCGGAAGTGGCCCCGGAGCTGGCCGAGTGGAGCGCGCTCTTCGCCGCGGGCGCCGATCGGCGGGCCCGCGCCGAAGCCGGGATAGCGGGCGCCGCCAGCCCCCGGGACGCCGATGACCTGCTGCGCGCCGCCGACATGTTCCTGCGCGTCGTGGAGCGGATGCTCACCGTCCAGCTGCCCCTGCCCCAGCAGTTCGCGCCGGGGGAGGAGCGCCAGGCGTTCTGACCCAGGAGCCGCCCCGTCCAGGGCTGCTGGAGGGGGACAGGAGCAGGGAGGGCGCGCCGGGGCGCCCCGGACCGAGCCCTGAGGGCTTCCGTCGAGGGCATCGGTGGAGGGAGACC
>NZ_SRID01000650.1 GCF_004684805.1 Streptomyces palmae | reverse complement strand
GCGTCAGATGTGCATAAGAGACAGGGGCCCCGGTGCTCCTCGGCGGGGTCCCGCCGGCGAGGCGGAACAGGGATTCCTCGGTGGAACGGGGGTCAGGGTCGACGGGCACGCCCCGACGCTACCGGCTCGCGGCGTACGGCGTCCCGTCCGTCCCGCAGGCCATCGGACGGCGACCGCTCCAGGGCACCCACCACTTGTCCTACTAATACGCACTCCTGTGGATAACTCCCGGCAGCCGCTTGCCGAACCGGCGCATCCTGAGTCCACACCGCCCGACCGGTTCAGCGGAAGGGCGCGAGGTCCAGGGGGAGACACATGCCACTCATGAGGGGCACCACGCACGGCACGGCGGAGGACAGGCGCCCCGCGGGCAGCTCGGGGCACCGCGCGGCGGACGGCACCCGGCCCGCGGGAAGCGCCGCACACCACCTGGCGGTCGGCACCCGCCACGAGGAGACCGCCACACACCACCCGCCGGACGGCACCCACCAGGGGGGAATCGCCGGGCGCCGTCTGCGGGACGACATGCATCCGATGCTCAAGCCCGCCCTGCGGCGCGGCTGGCGGAACCGCGACACCGTGCAGTTCGGGGTCACTCCGGCGCACGCGGTGGTGCTGGGTCCGGTGGACACCGCCTCCGGCAGCTTCCTGGAGTTGCTCGACGGCACCCGGGGCCTGCCACTGCTGCGCGCGGAGGCGCGGGGCCTGGGACTGCCGGATGGCCGGGCCGATGAGCTGGTGCGCCGGCTGGCCGCGGCCGGGCTGCTGGACGATCCGACCGATGGCAGCGCCACGTCATCGGCCGTGCGGGAGGGCGGCGGGCTCGACCGGCTCCGCCCGGACCTGGCCTCGCTGTCGGTGCTGCATCCGGCGCCGGGGGCGGGGATGCGGGTGCTCGGCGCCCGGCGGGCGATGCGGGTGCAGGTGCGGGGTGCCGGGCGGGTCGGTGCCACTGTGGCCGCGGTGCTCTCGGCCTCGGGGGTCGGCCAGGTCGATGTGGTGGACGGTGGCTGTGTGGAGCCCTGGGACGTCGCCCCGGGCGGACTGGCGGCCGAGCAGATCGGAGAGCGCCGGGACACCGCCGCCCGCCGGCTGGTGCGTCGGGCGGCCCCGTCCTCCCGGTCCAGGCGCCGCGCGGGTCCCGCGGTGGGCGCCGAGGCCGCGCTGTCGCTGGTGGTGATCGCGCCGCGGGACGGGCTGGCGGCCTATGTGCCGGATCCGGCTGAGGCGGAGCCACTGCTCGCCGCCGGCATCCCCCACCTGTATGCGGGGGTGGTCGAGGCGACGGGAGTGGTGGGACCGCTGGTGCTGCCGGGGTTCACGCCCTGCGCGGGCTGCATGGCCGCGGTGCGGGCGGCGCGCGAACCCTACTGGGGGAGGCTGCTGGCGCAGTGGCGGTCCGGCCGGCGGCGGGCCACGCCGGCCTGCGATCTGGCGCTGTCCACTTTGGTCGCCGGAGCCGCCGCGGCACACGCCCTGACCTTTCTCGATGGGCAGCTTCCTGCCACTGCCGGAGCCCGCCTGGAACCGGCCCTCCCCTCTCTGACCTGGGATCCCCGACACATCCAGGCTCATTCGGAGTGCGCCTGCGGCGCGAGCGGCTCCGCTGACGAGGGATACGCCTCGGCGCCGTCGGCGGCGCACGCGACAATGGCCGGGTGACCGGCGTCCGCTGGGTGGGCGACGGGGGTCCGGGG
>NZ_SRID01000649.1 GCF_004684805.1 Streptomyces palmae | reverse complement strand
GGCCGAACCCGCACTGCCCCGCCTGCCCTTCTCCGCCTGCCGCAGGCTGAACCCGCACCGGCCCGCCGACCCGCCTCCGCCCCGCCGCAGGCTGAACCCGCACGGGCCCGCCACACACCGGCCTGCCGACCCGCCTCCGCCCGCCGTAGGCTGAACCCGCACCCGCCCCAGACCCCAGGGACCAGCCATGAGCGGCGACGAGACGACCCCAGCCCCCGGCCCCGGAACCGCGGGCTCCCGGACCGGCGGCTCACCCGGCGGCGCCCACCGCGGGGACGATGACGACCACTCCTTTCGCGCGCTGCTGCGCTCGCTGCGTGCCGGGATGGGCGAGCTGCCCCCGTTCGACGCCGAGCAGGCCCCACCGGAGCCCCTCCCCCTCTTCCGCCGCTGGCTGCGGGAGGCGGCGGAGGCCGGGGCACCGGAACCGCACACCATGACACTGGCCACCGCGGACGCCGCCGGCCGGCCCTCACTCCGGACCGTGATGCTGCACGACGCCGACGGGTCCGGCTGGCACTTCGCCACCCACCGCACCAGCCGCAAGGGGCGGGAGCTGGCCGAGCGCCCCTGGGCCTCGCTCGGTTTCTACTGGGCGGTGCTCGGCCGGCAGGTACGGGTCTCCGGGCCGGTCACCGCGGCCTCCCCCGAGGAGAGCGCCGCGGATCTGCGCCGGCGCTCACCCGCCGCGCTGGTCGCCGCGCTGGTGGGACGGCAGAGCGAGGTGCTCGACTCGCGCCGGGAGCTGGCCGACGCCTTCCGGGAGGCACGGGCGCGGGCCGAGCGGGAACCCGAAACGGCCGCCGCCACCTGGACGCTGTACGTACTCGAACCCGAGGAGGTCGAGTTCTACCAGGGAGACCCGGACCGGCAGCACGTGCGGCTGCGCTACCGCCGCCACCCCGGCACCACCGACCCGGACGTCACCGGCCGCACGGACGACACCGTCCCGCCCACCCGCAGCGGTGCGAGCACCAGGGATCACGGCACCGGGGACGGGCCGGCCGGCATCCGCTGGCACCGTGAACTGCTGTGGCCCTGAGCCCGCACGGCCCCCGCCGAGCCTGACGGGCACCGGCCGCCTCGGCTACCAGGCTCCGGTGGCGGCGCCCGCCAGTCGCGGGGCGGGGTCGATGGCCAGGCGGCCGTGCACATGGATGTCGCGCGGCACGCCGCCGATGTCGAACATGGCACCCCGCAGATCCCCCTCGTGCCGGTAGTGGCAGCGCTCGGCCACAGCGCAGGAGGCGTCGTTGCCGATGGCATGACCCAACTCCAGCCGGTACAGGTCCAGGTCCTTGAAGGCCCAGCGGCTCATGGCGTCCAGCGCCCGGCTGGCGACGCCCCGGCCGCGCGCCTCGGGCAGCACCCAGTAGCCGACCCGGCCGCTGCGGTGGGTGTCGAAGTCCAGCAGGCCCGCGCCGACATGTCCGAGCACCGTCCCGGTCGCGGCATCGGTGATGGCGAAGGAGGCCATCTCACCGCGCTGCCAGCCGTCGGTGCGGCTCTCCAGGAACTCCCGGGCGCCTTCCTCGTCCGGACTGGGCATGTTGCGGGTGTTCCAGCGCCGGAACTCCGGGTCGGCCAGGCCACGGCGGATGGCGGGCAGGTCCCGCTCGCCCCAGGGCCGCAGCAGCAACCCGTACATCCGCAGATCGACCGGTTTCAGCATCCCGTCTCCTTCGCCGCCCGCTCACCCCCGCCTCCCCGC
>NZ_SRID01000648.1 GCF_004684805.1 Streptomyces palmae | reverse complement strand
TCAGAGACAGGTGGTGGGGGTGGTGGGCGCCCGCGGTCAGTGGCCGGCGGCCGAGCGGCTCGGTCGGTGCAGGGCGGAGCCCGCGCGCCAGGCGGCCCAGGGCATGTTCCAGCCGCTCAGACCGTTGTCGGGCGCCACCCGGCGTTCGCGGGAGTTGACGACCTCCACCACGTCGCCGATGAGCGACCGCTGGTAGAACCAGCCGGCCGGGGTGCGCCGGCTGCCGCCGCGGACATCGCGCAGCCCGATGCAGCCGTGGCTGGACTTGGTGGCACCGAAGATGCGGGGCTCGGCCCAGTAGTTGCCGTGCAGAAAGGTCCCGGAGGAGGTGAGGCGCAGGGCATGGGGAACGTCCGCGATGTCGTACTCGCCGCCGAAACCCACCGTGGAGCCGTTCATCCGGGTCTTGGCCAGCCGTTCCATGACCACCATCCGGCCGTTGTACGTCTCGTGGCCCGGCGCGCCGGTGGTCACCGGGAGCTGGGCGACGGTCCGGCCGTCGCGGCGTACGGTCATCTTCTGCCGGGCCGCGTCCACCGTGCTGACCTGCGAACGGCCCACGGTGAAGGTGACCTTGCGGTGCTGGATGCCGTACGAGTCGGGGCCCGAGCGCACATCGCGCAACCGCAGGTCCAGGGTGACCCGGGTGCCGGGGCGCCAGTAGCCGCGCGGCCGGTAGTCCAGTCGCCGGTTGCCGAACCAGTGGGGGGCGATCTCGGTCCGCGGGCGGGCGGTGACCCGGATGCCGCGCTCGACCGCGGCCCGGTCGAGGATGGGCCGGTTGAAGCCGAAGGTGACGATCATTCCGGTGCCGACGGTGGAGCCGTGCTCGGGGGTGAAGTAGCCGATGAAGCGGTGCCGCGGAACATAGGTGGTGAAGGTGGTGTGCCGGGCGGCTCGCCGGCCGCGCTCGTCCACCGCCACGGCGTCCACCGCGTAGCGGGCGGCGAGGGTGAGCCGCGGTTCGGTCGGCCGCCAGTCGTGGCCGTCCGGCGAGAGCCGCCCGGCCAGTACGGTGCGCTCGCCGACGTCGTCGGTGCGGGTGACCCGGACCCGCTCCAGCCGGCCGCCGGGCGCCGTCACCGACAGCCGTCCCTCGGGGCGCACCCCCCTGGCGCCGTTGTGCGGGGTGATGCGGATGGCCTCCACCGTCGGGCGGGGGGCGTCGTCGCTGCCGATGCGGTCCAGCCCGCAGCTCGCGAGGGACAGCAGTACGGCGCCGGCCGCCGCGGTCCGTCGGCCCGTGCCCGTCCACGGCCCCCGGCCTGATCGCTTGGTCACGCCTTCCCCAACGATCGCCTCCGCCGGGGGCAACGAGGCGTCCCCCGCCTTGCCCTGCGAAATACCCCGAACGGCCGCGCCGCCCCCGCTGGGCCGGGGCCGCGGGAGTGAGGGCCCGGCTCCTGGTGGGCAGAACCGTAGGGGACCTTCGCCCGTACGGCACGGGGCGCGGTGCGGGCGGTGCCTCCGGAAGGCGGACGGCGCCCTCCCGGGTCCTTCGGAGCCGAGCCGCCGGAGGCGAGCTGGTGTCGAACGCAGCTGAGCAGGAGACGGCCCGGGGCCGGGCCGCGAGCCATGTGCCGCCGGGCGTTCCCGGGCCGCGGGAGGCCGCGCCGGGGCCGGTGGCCGGGCCGCCCGCGCCCCCGGGGGACTGGCACCGGCTGGGGGCCTGGGCGGGGACCGGTCCGGACGGCGCGCCGGGCACCGGCTTCGCGC
>NZ_SRID01000647.1 GCF_004684805.1 Streptomyces palmae | reverse complement strand
CCACCACCCCGGCCCCGGCCGCCGGTGAGGGCGCCTACGTCACCCCGCTGGTGCGCAAGCTCGCCGCCGAGTCCGGCGTCGACCTGGCCTCCGTCCGGGGCACCGGCGTGGGCGGCCGCATCCGCAAGCAGGACGTCATCGCCGCCGCGGAGGCCGCCAAGGCCGCCGCTGCCGCACCGGCGCCCGCCGCGCCCGCCGCGGCTGCCGCGCCGAAGGCCGTCGAGGTGTCCCCGCTGCGCGGTCAGACCGTCAAGATGACCCGGATGCGCAAGGTCATCGGCGACAACATGATGAAGGCCCTGCACACCCAGGCGCAGCTGACCACCGTGGTCGAGGTGGACGTCACCAAGATCATGCGGCTGCGTGCCCAGGCCAAGGAGAGCTTCCTGGCCCGCGAGGGCGTCAAGCTCTCCCCGATGCCGTTCTTCGTCAAGGCCGCCGCCCAGGCGCTGAAGGCCCACCCGGTCATCAACGCCCGGATCAACGAGGACGAGGGCACGGTCACCTACTTCGACACCGAGAACATCGGTATCGCGGTGGACTCCGAGAAGGGTCTGATGACCCCGGTCATCAAGGGGGCGGGCGACCTCAACATCGCCGGCATCTCCAAGAAGACCGCCGAGCTTGCCAATGCGGTCCGCGCCAGCAAGATCACCCCGGACGACCTGGCCGGTGGGACCTTCACCATCAGCAACACCGGTTCGCGTGGTGCGCTGTTCGACACCGTCATCGTCCCGCCGAACCAGGTCGCCATCCTGGGCATCGGCGCCACGGTCAAGCGTCCGGCGGTCATCGAGACCGCCGAGGGCACCGTCATCGGCGTCCGCGACATGACCTACCTGGCGCTCTCCTACGACCACCGCCTGGTGGACGGTGCCGACGCGGCCCGCTACCTGACGGCCGTCAAGGCGATCCTGGAGGCCGGCGAGTTCGAGGTCGACCTCGGCCTGTGACCCGCACGGTACGGCGGCCCGCGGGCCACTGTTACCAGCCTCACCGGCGGCGCCCCCGCCCGGAGACTCTTCCGGGCGGGGGCGCCGCCGTATTGTCTAGACAGTCCCTCCCCGCGTCGCCTAGGAGCCGCTGTATGACCGCCCCCGTCGTCCACTCGCTGCGCGAGCAGATCCGCGAGCACATCGTGGAGGGCATCGTCAGCGGGCGCTGGAAGCCGGGTGAGCGGATCGTGGAGCGGCGCATCGCGGTGGAGCTGGAGGTCAGCCAGACCCCGGTCCGGGAGGCGCTGCGCGAGCTGGAGACGCTGCGGCTGATCGAGTCCGCGCCCAACAAGGGCGTACGGGTACGAAACCTCACCGCGGCCGACCTGGAGGAGATCTACCCGGTACGGGCGGGCCTGGAGCAGATCGCGGCGGAGCTGGCCGCCGACCGGCTGGCGCGCGACGTGTCCGCCCTGGAGCCGGAGGTGGCCGCCCTGTACCGGGCCGACGCGGCCGGCGACGCGGAGGCCCAGGTACGGCACACCGTGGCCTTCCACCGGGAGCTGGTCCGGGCGGCCGGCAACAGCGTGCTGCTGCACACCTGGGAGTCCCTGGGCATCGAGGTCTTCACCGCGCTGTCCATCCGCTGGCTGGGCACCCGCCAGCAGTCCTACGCCGAGGAGCACCAGGCCCTGGTCGAGGCCTTCCACCGCCACGACCCCCACATCGGCACCCTGGTCAAAGCCCACGTCCTAGGCTGCGCCCCCCGAGCCTGACCCCCCAGC
>NZ_SRID01000064.1 GCF_004684805.1 Streptomyces palmae | reverse complement strand
CCCCCAGCCCCCGGCGCACGCCCCGTCCTTCACCCTGCCCCCGCAGGGCCCGCAGTTCCAGAACCGCTGAGCAGGGATCCCCGGGCCGCGGCTCAGACCTTCTGCTTGTAGCCGCGGCCCCAGTTCAGGCCCCAGCCGTAGAGCCGGTCCAGCTCGGACTGGAAGCCGTAGACGTACTTCACCTCGCGCCGCACCAGCAGCTCGCCCTTGACCTTCTCGATCATCAGCACGGCGCAGGAGCGGGCCTCCGGGGCGCGCTCGTCCAGCGAGACCTCGATCCGCGGGCCGTTGCTGGGGTAGAGGGTGAGCTTGGCGTGGGTGCGGTCGAAGGCGGGGGTGCCGTCGTAGATGTAGACGAACACCAGCAGCCGCTTGATGTCGTCCTTGTGGTCCAAGTTGACGAATATCGTCTCGCCGGATCCGGAGCCGAACCGGTCGTCGCCGCTGAGCTGGACGTAGGGGGCGGAGTTCATGCTGCCCAGGAAGTCGCCCAGCGGCTGCACCACGCCCTTGCTGCCGTCCTCCAGCTCGTACATGCAGGCCAGGTCGAGGTCCACGTTGACCATGGCGAGGCTGCCCTGCGTCGAGGGCGGCTCGGGTTTGAACTTCCGCAGGGGGTGCCGCAGCGTCTCGCGGAGGCTGGGCCTGCCCATCTCGAAGCCGGAGGTCCGCATCCGCCAGGAGAGGTTGATCCGCAGGTTGCCCCCGGCCGCCCCCTGCTTGGTCAGCGAGAGGGTGGAGCGCCGTCTGGTCAGCTCCACCGCGCCCGAGGCGTCACCGCTCTCGAAGTCGTGCCCGGAGCCGCGGCCCCAGTTGTCGAAGAAGCCCACTGTCGTCCACCCCCACCGCCGGCGCGCCCGCCGGCGTCCGTCACCCTGCCCAGACCGCCGCGGGGCGGCCCCGAGGTGCATCCTCGCAGCCGCCCCGCTCTTCAGCGTTCCTCAAACGCCCCGCCGTCACACTCCGGAGGGCACTTCGGACCTCGAGGGGGAGTCTCCACCGCCGTTCGCGTCCTCGCGGCGGTTGCGGCGCACCGAGGACAGGTAGGAGGCGCCGATCAGCACCACGCCGATCAGGCCGGTGATGACCTCGTGGATCTCGTACTTGATGGTGATCAGCAGGATCGCGGCGAGCGCGCCGATCGCGTAGTGGGCGCCGTGCTCCAGGTAGACGTACTCGTCCAGGGTGCCCTTGCGGACCAGGAACACGGTCAGCGACCGGATGTACATGGCGCCGATACCCAGACCCAGGGCCATCTCGAAGATGTCGTTGGTGATGGCGAACGCGCCGACGACGCCGTCGAGGGAGAAGGAGGCGTCGATGACCTCCAGGTAGAGGAAGAGGCCAAAGGCCGCCTTGCCGGCCAGTCCGACGACCGAGGAGCCGCCCTTGGCCGCCGGGGTGCGCTCGCCGGCGCCGCTCTCCTCGCTCTCCTCGTCACCGTCCTCGTCTTCTTCCAGCTGCTCCTCGAAGTAGCCGGAGATGCCGCCGACGATCAGATAGGTGATCAGACCGAAGATGCCGGCGAGCAGCACGGTGGCCGTCTTGTCACCGCCGCCGTGCGCCGCGTCGGTGGCCACGGTGGTGGCCGCCACCAGCAGGACGCCGAGTGCGACCACGATGGACAGGGTGTCCAGCTTGCCCAGTCGGGCCAGCGGGCGCTCCAGCCAGGCCAGCCACTTGATCTCGCGCTCCTCGAAGATGAAGTCGAGGAAGATCATCAGCAGGAACATCCCGCCGAACGCCGCGATCGCCGGGTGGGCCCCGGTGACCAGGTGTTCGTACTGGTCCTTGTCGTTGATCGCCAGGTTGACGGCCTCGTACGGGGAGACCTTGGCGGTGATCGCCACGATCACCACCGGGAACACCAGCCGCATGCCGAAGACGGCGATCAGGATGCCGACCGTGAGGAACATCTTCTGCCAGAAGGCGTTCATCTTCCGCAGGATGCCCGCGTTGATCACCGCGTTGTCGAACGACAGCGAGATCTCCAGGATAGAGAGGATCGCGACGATCGCTAGCCCCTTCCAACCCCAGAGAACACCGGCCAGGGCCAGGCCGGCCGCCGTGACGGCGAACGACCAGCCAAAGGTTTTCAGGAGCACTGGCTACCCAATCCTTCTTCCGTAAGATCTCCCCCGCGCTCTCTACGCGGCTTTACGAAACGTTGACCCCGAAGTCTAGAGCGATACCGCGGAGTCCCGACGCGTACCCCTGCCCCACCGCCCGGAACTTCCACTCCCCGCCGTACCGGTAGACCTCCCCGAAGATCATCGCGGTCTCGCCGGAAGCGTCCTCGGAGAGGTCGTAGCGGGCCAGCTCGCTTCCGTCCGCCTGGTTGACCACGCGGATGAAGGCGTTGCTGACCTGCCCGAACGTCTGCCCCCTGGCGTCCGCGTCATGGATCGACACCGGGAAGACGAGCTTGTCGACCCGGGCCGGGACCGCGGAGAGGTCCACCAGAATCGATTCGTCATCGCCGTCGCCCTCACCGGTGAGGTTGTCGCCGGTGTGCTCCACCGAGCCCTCGGGGCTCTTCAGGTTGTTGTAGAAGACGAAGTACTCGTCGCCCAGCACCCGCCCCGACTGGCACATCAGGGCGCTGGCGTCCAGGTCGAACGGCGCCCCGGTGGTGGAGCGGGCGTCCCAGCCCAGACCGATCAGCACCTTGGTGAGATTCGGCGCGGCCTTCGAGAGGGAGACGTTGCCCCCCTTGGCGAGCGTGACGCCCATGGTCTTGGTTCCTCCCCGGTGTGGTGCGCGGATCACGCACGTCCGGCGCCGCACTCCCGTCTGGTCAGGTGTGCGGCGCCGGATCGTCGCGCTGGTGCGCGTGGTTACGGATGCGGATCGACAGGTCAGACGTTGACGCCGAAGTCCTGCGCGATACCCCGCAGGCCGGAGGCGTAGCCCTGGCCGATGGCCCGGAACTTCCACTCCGCCCCGTGGCGGTAGAGCTCGCCGAAGACCATGGCGGTCTCGGTCGAGGCGTCCTCGCTCAGGTCGTAGCGGGCCAGCTCGACGTTGTCGGCCTGGTTGACCACGCGGATGAACGCGTTGCGCACCTGGCCGAAGCTCTGCTGGCGGTTCTCGGCGTCGTAGATCGAGACCGGGAACACGATCTTGGCGACATCGGCCGGCACGCCGGCCAGGTTCACCTTGATCTGCTCGTCGTCGCCCTCGCCCTCACCGGTGATGTTGTCACCGGTGTGCTCCACGGAGCCGTCCGGGCTCTTGAGGTTGTTGAAGAAGACGAAGTTCTGGTCGGTGGAGACCTTCCCCTGGTCGTTCGTCAGCAGGGCACTGGCGTCGAGGTCGAAGTCAGTGCCCGTGGTGGTGCGGGCGTCCCAGCCCAGACCGACGATCACCGCGGTCAGGTTCGGGGCTTCCTTGGTCAGCGAGACGTTGCCGCCCTTGCTGAGGCTGACTCCCACGAGTCCTCCCTAAAAAGGTTCGTCAGGAGCACGGTGTGCCCCCACGTGCGTTTTCCATCGGATCAACGTTTTGATCCTAGTGAGCGGTTCCCCCCGGAAGCAGGAATTCGCCCGCCTCCGAGCGCTCCGAGGCCCGAGGTTCCCCCTGGGGCCCCGGAGCCGCCCCGGGGCCTCAGAGGCTGCCCAGGGCCTTGACGTAGTCGTTCAGGTCGCGGGCGTCCGCCAGGCCGTTCTCCACGGTCCAGCGCACCACGCCCTCCTTGTCGATCACGAAGGTGCCGCGCACCGCGCAGCCCTTCTCCTCGTCGAAGACCCCGTACGCCCGGCTGACCTCGCCGTGCGGCCAGAAGTCCGACAGCAGCGGGTACTCCAGGCCCTCCTGCTCGGCGAAGACGCGCAGGCTGAAGGGGGCGTCATTGGAGACCGCCAGCAGCTGCACGTCGTCGTTGACGAACTTCGGCAGCTCGTCGCGGAGCGCGCACAGCTCGCCGGTGCACACGCCGGTGAAGGCGAACGGGTAGAAGAGCAGCACGACGTTCTTCTCGCCGCGGAAGTCGGCGAGCCGGACGGTCTCACCGTGCTGGTTCCTCAGCTCGAACTCCGGGGCCTTGGTACCAACCTCTATCGCCATGGAAGACGTCTCCTTCGCGTCGGGCACTACGGATCTGCCGATCGCGACCACCCTACGCGCCGAGCCCCTCTCCGGTTCGCTCCGGAGGGGGGCTCGGGGTCGGTGTTGCGGGGCGCCTCAGCGCTTGGGGGCGATCAGGCGGGTGCCCGACCAGTCCTTGGCGGCGTTGATGCTCTTGGTCTGCGACAGGCCCGCGGTCTGTGCCGCGTCGCTGATGTCGCTCGGCTCGATGTAGCCGTCGCGCCCGGTCTTGGGGGACATCAGCCAGATGGTGCCGCCCTCGTCAAGGAGGCCGATGGCATCCACCAGCGCGTCCGTGAGGTCGCCGTCCTCGTCGCGGAACCACAGCAGGACGACGTCGGCCACGTCGTCGTAGTCCTCGTCGACGAGATCCTGACCGATCACGGACTCGATACCTTCACGAAGGTCCTGATCGACGTCGTCGTCGTAGCCGATCTCCTGGACCACCTGTCCGGGCTCGAACCCCAGCTTGGCAGCCGGGTTGGTCCGCTCCTCCGCGTGGTCCGCGGTCGCGCTCACGGATGTCCTCCTGTCACGTTCCGGTAATGCGATGGTGCCTCGCGCGTACGCGGGGCATTGGGCGTAGTCCACACGGGCCGGGCGGATCGCGCAAGTACCCGGCCACCGAGACCGCCGAAACGGTGACGGATCCGGCTGTGTCACCGCAACTTGTGTCGCAGTGATAAGGCCCGTGGTGATTCACACCACAGCCATCTGCGGCTTTTGTGAACTTCTGTGGCCAGATTACGACGAGCGGGGCCGAACGGCCGCACGCGGGGGACTCCCATAGTGGGCGTAAGGTTGCGATTTGGCCGTCCCCAGCGACCGGCCGCGCAGCGCCGTCTCACGGAGTGGTGGTTACCGCTCGGTAGAGATGACGTACCCCGTACCCGAGGTACACGATGGAGACCGGCGCGACCAGCACAACCGTGCCCACCGTGTGCCCAGCACCACCCGAGCAGCGAAGGAATAGCGTGGCTTCCGGATCCGATCGCAACCCGATCATCATTGGCGGCCTTCCCAGCCAGGTCCCGGACTTCGACCCCGAAGAGACCCAGGAGTGGCTCGACTCGCTCGACGCGGCCGTCGACGAGCGAGGTCGGGAGCGGGCCCGCTACCTGATGCTGCGCCTGATCGAGCGCGCCCGCGAGAAGCGTGTCGCCGTGCCCGAGATGCGCAGCACGGACTACGTCAACACCATCGCGACCAAGGACGAGCCGTTCTTCCCCGGCAACGAGGAGATCGAGCGCAAGATCCTCAACGCGACCCGCTGGAACGCGGCCGTGATGGTCTCCCGTGCCCAGCGCCCGGGCATCGGGGTGGGTGGCCACATCGCCACCTTCGCCTCCTCCGCCTCGCTGTACGACGTGGGCTTCAACCACTTCTTCCGCGGCAAGGACCAGGGCGACGGCGGCGACCAGATCTTCTTCCAGGGCCACGCCTCCCCCGGTGTCTACGCCCGCGCCTTCCTGCTGGACCGCCTGAGCGAGCAGCAGCTGGACGCCTTCCGCCAGGAGAAGTCCAAGGCGCCCTACGGCCTGTCCAGCTACCCCCACCCGCGCTCCATGCCGGACTTCTGGGAGTTCCCGACCGTGTCCATGGGCCTGGGCCCGCTGGGCGCGATCTACCAGGCCCGGATGAACCGCTACATGCACGCGCGCGGTATCGCCGACACCTCCAAGAGCCACGTCTGGGCCTTCCTGGGCGACGGCGAGATGGACGAGCCGGAGTCGCTGGGCCAGCTGTCGCTGGCGGCGCGCGAGGGCCTGGACAACCTCACCTTCGTGGTCAACTGCAACCTGCAGCGGCTGGACGGGCCGGTGCGCGGCAACGGCAAGATCATGCAGGAGCTGGAGTCGCAGTTCCGCGGCGCCGGCTGGAACGTGATCAAGCTGGTGTGGGACCGCACCTGGGACCCGCTGCTGGCCCAGGACCGGGACGGTGTGCTGGTCAACAAGCTGAACACCACCCCGGACGGCCAGTTCCAGACGTACGCCACCGAGAGCGGCGCGTACATCCGCCAGCACTTCTTCGGTGACGACCACCGGCTGCGCAAGATGGTCGAGAACATGACCGACCAGCAGATCCAGCACCTGGGGCGCGGCGGCCACGACCACCGGAAGATCTTCGCCGCCTACGCGGCGGCCAAGGCCCACAAGGGCCAGCCGACGGTGATCCTGGCGCAGACCGTCAAGGGCTGGGCGCTCGGCCCGAACTTCGAGGGCCGCAACGCGACCCACCAGATGAAGAAGCTGACGGTCGACGACCTCAAGCGCTTCCGGGACCGGCTGCACCTGCCGATCGCCGACAAGGAGCTGGAGTCCGGCCTGCCGCCGTACTACCACCCGGGCCGGAACTCCGAGGAGATCCAGTACATGCACGACCGGCGCCAGGGTCTGGGCGGCTACGTGCCGACCCGGGTCGTGCGCGCCAAGCCGCTGCAGCTGCCGGACGACAAGGTCTACTCCGGTGTGAAGAAGGGCTCCGGCCAGCAGTCGATCGCCACCACCATGGCCTTCGTCCGCCTGCTCAAGGACCTCATGCGGGACAAGGAGATCGGCAAGCGCTTCGTGCCGATCGCGCCGGACGAGTACCGGACCTTCGGCATGGACTCGCTCTTCCCCTCGGCGAAGATCTACAACCCGCTGGGCCAGACCTACGAGTCCGTCGACCGTGAGCTGCTGCTCGCCTACAAGGAGTCGCCGACCGGCCAGATGCTGCACGACGGCATCTCCGAGGCCGGCTGCACCGCCTCGCTGATCGCGGCGGGCTCGGCGCACGCCACCCACGGCGAGCCGCTGATCCCGGTCTACGTCTTCTACTCGATGTTCGGCTTCCAGCGGACCGGCGACCAGTTCTGGCAGATGGCCGACCAGCTCGCGCGCGGCTTCGTGCTGGGCGCCACCGCCGGCCGCACCACCCTGACCGGAGAGGGCCTCCAGCACGCGGACGGCCACTCCCAGCTGCTCGCCTCGACCAACCCGGCGGTCGTCGCCTACGACCCGGCGTTCGGCTACGAGATCGCGCACATCGTGCAGGACGGTCTGCGCCGGATGTACGGCGAGGACAGTGAGGACGTCTTCTACTACCTCACCGTCTACAACGAGCCGATCCAGCACCCGGCCGAGCCGGAGAACGTGGACCGCGAGGGCATCCTCAAGGGCCTGTACCGCTTCAAGGAGGGCGAGCGGGGCGCGATCCCGGCGCACATCCTGGCCTCCGGTGTGGCGGTCCCGTGGGCCGTGGAGGCCCAGCGGATCCTCGCCGAGGAGTGGAACGTCAAGGCCGACGTCTGGTCCGCGACCTCCTGGAACGAGCTGCGCCGGGATGCCATCGAGGTCGAGGAGCACAACCTGCTCCACCCGGAGGAGGAGCAGCGCGTGCCGTACGTGACGCGCAAGCTGGCCGGCGCCGAGGGCCCGAAGGTGGCCGTCTCCGACTGGATGCGGGCGGTCCCGGACCAGATCGCGCGCTGGGTGCCGGGCACCTTCCAGTCGCTGGGCACCGACGGCTTCGGCTTCGCCGACACCCGGGGCGCGGCGCGCCGCTTCTTCCACGTCGACGCCCAGTCGGTGGTGCTGGGCGTGCTGACCGAGCTGGTCAAGGAGGGCAAGCTGGAGCGCTCCGTGCTCAAGCAGGCCATCGACCGCTACCAGCTGCTGGACGCCTCCGCGGCGGACCCGGGCTCGGCGGGCGGCGAGGCGTAGGCTCCCCCAGCTACCTCCCCCAGACTCCGTCCGGGGGTACCCCCGGGAGGTGCCCCAGGGCGCTGAGCCGAGGCAAGTGATGGGGCGTGGTCCCGTCCGCGGTGCGGACGGGACCACGCCCCATCGGCGTCCGGGGGTCCGAGCCCGGACCCCCGAAGCACCCCCGCCTGCCCGGCCCCGCGAGACGGGCCGGACGGGCGTGCCGCGCCGGATGGCGTCAGCGTTCCCAGATCTTGAAGGCTCGGATCTGGTACGGGGACTCGGGGGCCCAGGAGCCCGAGGGGTAGGTGTTGAACTCGCCGGTCTCCCCGCAGGTGCGGCTCTGGTACACGGTGACCGGTCGGCCGGTGCGGTTGGCCAGGGAGAGGGCGGCGGTGCCCCGGGGCAGCGGGACGCAGCTCTCGATGTCGGTGCCGGACAGCTCATGGGTGCGGCGGGCACCGGTGAAGTCGGTGTTCTGCCAGAGGCACAGCTGCCCGGCGGCGCACTGCCCCAGCGCCCTGGCGGCGGCCTCGGAGGAGGCCGCGGTGGCGGTGGCCGGCGCCAGGGCCGTGGTGGCCGCGGCCAGGGCGGCGGCGAGGGCCGCGGTGGTCAGGACGGTACGCATGAAGATCATTCCCCCCGTGTCGATGGCGACGATGGTGTGCGCCGGCGCCGCCTCGGGCGCGCCGGGTCCGCCGCATGCGGACGGGAGCCAGCCTGCGGGCCGGCTCCCGTCGTCTCAAGAGGGTCGATCACAGGCCACCCTGATAGGTGGGCGGCGCGGTCAGGGGGCGCGGGACCGGTGGCGCCCGGTCAGATGTGCACCCCCGCGCCACCCGCCTCCGCGTTCGCACCGCGCTTGGTGAAGCCCGCGAACACCGCCGCGGCGGCCGCCACACACGCGGCGACCACGAAGCTCAGCTGCATGCCGGACAGGAAGGTCTCATGGGCGACCTTGGTGATCGGCTCCACCAGCTCCGGCGGGGTGTGCTTGTCGATCGGCGGCAGGCCGACCTCCACCGCCTGGGAGGCCTTGGCCATCTGGGCATCAGTGGCGGGCGGCAGCTGGGCCGCGGCCCACTCGTCCGGCAGGTTGTGGTCCACCTTGGAGGCCATCACCGCGCCCAGCACGGCCGTACCGAGGCTGCCGCCGACCTGCATGCCGGCCTGCTGGAGGCCGCCCGCGACGCCGGCCAGCTCCAGCGGGGCGTTGCCCACGATCACCTCGGTGGCGCCCACCATCACCGGCCCCAGCCCCAGGCCGAGCATCGCGAACCACAGGGAGGTCTCACCGGTGCCGGAGCCGGTGTCCAGGCGGGAGAGCCCGTACAGCGCCACGGTGGTGATCAGCATGGCGGTCACCATCGGGATCCGCGGGCCGACACGGGTGATGACCACGCCGGCCAGCGGCGAGCTCACGATCATCATGGCGGTGAGCGGCAGCAGGTGCATACCGGCGTCCACCGGGCTCATCCCGTGCACGTTCTGGAGGTAGAAGGTGATGAAGAAGAGCCCGCCCATGAAGCCGAAGGCCATCAGCACCATGAGCGCGGTGCCGGCCGACAGCGGCACCGAGCGGAACATGCTGAGCGGGATCAGCGGCTCCTTGGTGCGGGTCTCCCAGAAGGCGAAGGAGACGAAGGAGACCACCGAAAGCCCCAGGAAGAGCAGGGTCTTGGTGTCGCCCCAGCCCCAGGCCGATGCCTTGATGAGGGCCCAGATCAGGAAGAACATCGCGGCCGACAGCAGCACGATGCCGGGGATGTCGAAGCTCTTGGGGGCGTTCTCGGCGCGGTGGTCGCGCAGGATGAACAGGCCCAGCAGCAGCGCCAGCACGCCGACCGGCACGTTGATGAAGAACACCGACTGCCAGTTGACGTGCTCCACCAGCAGGCCGCCGACGATCGGGCCGCCCGCGGTGGAGGCGCCGATCACCATGCCCCAGATGCCGATGGCCATGTTGAGCTGGGCGGGCGGGAAGGTGGCGCGCAGCAGGCCGAGCGCGGCGGGCATCAGCAGGGCGCCGAAGAGGCCCTGGAGGACACGGAAGGACACCACCAGCGACACGCTGCCGGACAGGCCGATGGCTCCGGAGGACAGGGCGAAGCCGGCGACCCCGATCAGGAAGGTCTGACGGTGGCCGAACCGGTCGCCGAGCTTGCCGGCCGTGATGAGGGCGACGGCGAGGGCGAGCAGATAGCCGTTGGTTATCCACTGGATGTCGGAGAGGGAGGCGTTCAGGTCGTCGGCTATCGCCGGGTTGGCTATCGCGACGATGGTGCCGTCGAGCGCCACCATCGTCACTCCGATGGCGACGGTCAGCAGCGTCAGCCATGGATGGCCCCGGAGCCCGCTGCTGCGGTTCGCCCGGTCCGGTGTCGCGTCGGCGACCGTGGTCTGTGACGTCATAGCCTGAGGCTAGTGTCAGTCACTGACAACTGACAAACGTATTCATCAGTCGATGACTGCCATATATGACCAGCCGGTTATCGTGATCTTCCCGGTCGGCATGAGCCGGCGAGGCCAAGCGGAGAGACAGTGAGACAGCAGGTGCCACCCGGACAGCCGGTACCCCCCGGTGGAGAGCAGCAGGGGCACCCCGTCAACCTGCGTGAACGCAAGAAACTGCGGACCCGCAACGCGTTGGCCCGCGCGGCGCTGGAGCTCTTCACCCGGCAGGGGTTCGAGCAGACCACGGTCGACGAGATCTCCGAGGCCGTCGAGGTCTCCCAGCGCACCTTCTTCCGCTACTTCGCCGGCAAGGAGGATGTCGCCTTCGCCACCCAGCAGTTGGTGGAGACCCACTTCCTCGAGGCGCTGCTGACCCGGCCGGCCGACGAGCCGCCGATGGCGGCGCTGCGCGGCGCGGTGGCCGCCGCCTGGGACGGGCTGGCGCAGGCGATGGCGGAGATGGTGCCGATCGAACTCCACATGCGCGCCTACCAGATGATCGAGTCCACGCCCGTGCTGCTCGCCGTGCATCTGCGCCGGTCCGCCGAGCTGGAGGAGCGGATGGCGCGGGAGATCGCCCGCCGGGAGGGGCTGGACGTGGACGCGGACCCGCGCCCCCGGCTGGCGGTGGCGGCGTTCAGCGGAGCCATACGGGTCACGGGCAGGCTGTGGGGCGAGGGGCCGGACCACAGCCTGGACGCGCTGCGCACCCTGACGATGGCCTACCTGGACCGGATCGGCCCGGCACTCGTGGAGCACTGGCGCAAAACGGACTAACGGGACGGAAGCCGCAAGTGGGCGCGAGTCCCACAATTGACCGCTCCCAAACGTGAGATGCGTCACGCCTTTCGTGGTGGCGGTCGCGCTTCTCCTAGGGTGGCCCGCGGTGACTTCCTTCCCGGAGCTCGACTCCTCCACGCCCTCCACCACCGGCTGGCGCATGCTGCTCGCGCTGGCCGTGGTGTTCGTCATGCTCGCCACCACCGGTTGGACGGCGATCCGGCACCACGGCGGGGACATGGATCCCCGGGCCCGGGAGCTGGCCTCCTGGCGGGAAGGGAGATTCGACGGGCACCGGCTGCCCGACCCGTACGCCCCACCGCCGGTGCTCCAGCGCTTCTTCACCACCCTCGACACCCGGCAGCGCGCCCGGCTGACCGCCCGCTACCCCCTGGTGGTCGGCAACCTCAACGGGGCACCGATCAAGCTGCGCTACCGGGCCAACCGGCTGGCGCTGATACGGGCCCGGGAGGTGGAGCGGCGCCGCACCACCTCGACCCAGCTCACCCCGCTCGGCCGGGAGAACGCCACACGCCGGATGCAGCGGTACGCCTCGCTGCTGCGCGCCGACCGCCAGGTCATCGCCTTCGACCCGGCCGGCTCCGGGCGGGTCGCCGAGGTCTTCGGCGACCTGGAGCACGCCCGCCACGTGGCCGTCGTGGTCCCCGGCGTGGACACCGACATCCTGACCTTCCAGAAGACCCGGCGCCGCTACACCGCCCCGGTCGGCATGGCCCGCTCGGTCTACCAGGCCGAGCGTTCGCTGGAGCCGCACGGCGCCAACGCCGTCATCGCCTGGGCCGACTACACCGCGCCGGTGGGCACCGGGCTGGACGCCGCCACCGGCAAGCTGGCCGCCGAGGGCGCGCTGCGCCTGCGCGCCTTCGTCACCGGGCTGCCGGACGAGGCCGCGGTGACCCTGCTGTGCCACAGCTACGGCTCGGTGGTGTGCGGGGTGGCCGCCCGGGACCTGGACCCCTCGGTCACCGACATCGCGGTCGCGGGCAGCCCGGGCATGCGCGCCGGGCACGTCTCGGACTTCGGCACCCGGGCCCGGGTGTGGGCGATGCGGGACGGCAACGACTGGATCGCCGACGTCCCCAATCTGGAGGTGGGCGGGCTCGGGCACGGCGCCGATCCGGTCGCCGAGGGCTTCGGGGCGCGCCGACTGTCCGCCGCCGGGGCCGACGGCCACTCCGGGTACTTCGTTCCGGGCACCGAGAGCGTGTCCAACTTCGCCAAGCTGGGCATCGGCGCCATCCACTCGGTGACCTGCGCCGATGACGACGACTGCACCGCCGACGCGGGCTGAGCGCCCAAAAGCCGCTGGACGCGCGTAGCGCCTCGAAGGGGGACGGGCGGGCAACCGCCGCATACGATGAGCCGCATGGGTGATGTGCTGGCCGGTTTTCACACCGTCTGGGAGTTCGATACCGACTCCGTGCTCATCCGCTTCGAACGGGGGATTCGTACGCCGAAGCTGCTCCAGGTGCTCGGTGAACGCCGTGTTCCCTACGAAGCGCTGGCCGCCGTGGAGCTGACTCCCGGCAGGCGCGGCACGGTGGTGCTGCGCGCCGTGCCGCGAGCCGGCGCCGATCCGCTGATAGAGGTGGCCGACGGCCAGCTCAAGGACGCCTGCGACCCCTACCGGCTGGTGCTGCCCGCCGAGCGCGAGGTGCTGGCCGAGTACTACGCGCAGGAGGTCCGCGGCCTGCTGGGCCCGGACGCCGGTCTGCCCGCTGAGGAGCATCTGGTGGACGCGCCCGCGCCGCCGCGCGCCTTCAAGGCGTACGACGGCAAGGCGTCCTTCGACGGCCAGGCGGTCACCTTCCGCTGGTTCTGGACCGGCGCCTCCTCCACCAAGTGGAAGGCCGGCGACCAGCGGTTCGCGGTCGAGGAGCTGAGCGGCGTGGAGTGGCACTCGCCGGAGGTCCTCGCCGGGCATCTGCGGCTGCTGCACCGGGCGGACCGGGACCAGCCCGGCGAGCCGGACCAGGACCCGGCCGCCGTGGTCTTCGGCATGGGCTACGGGATGGTGCACGAGTCGCTGCCGTTCGCCGCGGCCGTACTGGCCGCCGTACGGTCGGCCGGCCCGGCGCTGCCCGCGGTGCCCCGGCAGCAGCCGGCCGCACGGGTCTCCGCGCCCGCCCGCCGGGACGCGGCCGACATCGCCGACCGCATCCGGCAGCTGGGCGAACTGCACACCGCGGGCCTGCTGACCGACGACGAGTTCAGCACCAAGAAGGCGGAACTCCTCGCGGAGCTGTAGCCCGGCACCCGGCCCGGCGGGCCGAGCGGACCCGTCGGCGTCCCGCCCGGTGTCGTCCCCCGGAAGGGAACCGCGCGAACGACCGCGGACGGCCCGCCCGCGCAGGACTTCCCGCCTACTCCCGACCGACCGCGGTGAAGGTCATGTCCGCGTAGCGTCCGCCCGCCACCTGCCCGGCGATCGGCTCCAGCAGGGCCAGGTCCTGCTCGGTCAGCCGCAGCCGGGTGGCGGCGGTGTTCTCGGCCAGCCGGGAGCGCTTGCGGGTGCCCGGGATCGGCACCACGGTCAGCCCGTGCACCTCGGCCCGCTGCTGCACCCAGGCCATCGCGACCTGGGCCGGCGAGGCCTGGTGGGCCGCGGCGACCTGCCGCACCGGCTCCAGCAGCGCGGCGTTGGCCGCCGCGTTCTCGCCCGTGAACCGCGGCTGGGTGCGCCGCCAGTCGTCGGCCGTCAGCTCCTTCTCGGCCTGTACGAAGGTCCCGGTCAGGAAGCCGCGGCCGAGCGGGGAGTAGGGCACGAAGGCGATGCCCAGCTCCTTGGCCGCCCGCACCACGCCGTCCTCGACATCGCGGCTGAACAGCGACCACTCGGACTGCACCGCGGCGATCGGGTGCACCGCCTGGGCGGCACGCAGTTCGCCGCCGGAGACCTCGCTCAGGCCCAGGTGCGCGACCTTGCCCTCGGTGACCAGCTCGGCCATCGCGCCCACCGTCTCCTCGATGGGTACGTCGAGGTCGCGCCGGTGCATGTAGTACAGGTCGACGTGGTCCACGCCCAGCCGCCGCAGGCTGTTCTCGACGCACTGCCGGATGTACGCCCGGTCGTTGCGGATCTCCTGGTACGAGGGGTCGTCCTCGCGCCGCACGATGCCGAACTTGGTGGCCAGCACCAGCTCGTCCCGGTGGGCCTGGACGAACGGGGCGAGGAACTCCTCGTTGCGGCCGAACCCGTAGACGTCGGCGGTGTCGAACAGGGTGACGCCCAGCTCCAGGGCGTACTCCAGGGTCGCCCGCGCCTCCTTCTCGTCCGTCGGCCCGTAGGCGTGCGCCATGCCCATGCAGCCGAGCCCCTGCGAACCGACCCGCGGTCCGCCGGTGCCCAGGGCCACGGTGGCGAGCTTCTCGGTGCTCTCGGTCATCTGAGTCTCAGACCCCCTCCGGCGCCGCATGGGCGCCAGCGTAGATATCGATCTTGTAGTCGAGGACGTCGAGCGTGCTCCGCAGCTCTTCGATGCGCTGCCGCACCACCTCGCGGTGGGCGGTCAGCAGCTCCTCGCGTGCGCGGTAGGTGCTGTCGCCCTGCCGTACCAGCTCGGCGTAGCGGACCATGTCCGCCACCGGCATGCCGGTCAGCCGGAGCTTGCCGACCAGGGCCAGCCAGTCCAGGTCGCGGTTGGTGAAGCGGCGCTGCCCGGTGTGGTTGCGGTCCACGTGCGGCATCAGCCCGATGCGCTCGTACCAGCGCAGGGTGTGGGCGGACAGTCCGGTGTGCTCCGCGACCTCGCCGATCGTGTAGTGGTCCTGGCCGGCCGGCCGCGGATGCGGCACGTCGGTCAGGCACAGGGACAGCGCGGTCGGCATGGTCTCCAGCACGGTCATACCGCTTCACCTCTTCGCGTTCGCGGGTCGTGATCCCTCACGACGTGATCAACGCTAGAGAGTTGGAGCGCACTCCAGGCAAGCGCGGATTTGACGATTTCTTGTACGGCCCGGGGCGTGCCCACCGGACGGAACCCGCGGAAGCCCTCCGCCGCGGGCGGTGGGCCGGGGCACCCGCGGGGGCGCCCGCGGGGGGCGGGATACGCTCATGGCCATGGAGAGCCTGCGGATGATCGAGGACTGGCCGGTGCCCACCGCGGCGGCGGCCGTGGTGACGGCGGACGGCGCGATAGTCGGATCGCACGGTCCGACCACCCACCGGTTCCCACTGGCCTCGGTCACCAAGCCGCTGGCCGCGTACGCCGTGCTGCTCGCGGTGGAGGAGGGCGCCGTCGAGCTGGACGAACCGGCGGGGCCGGACGGGTCCACGGTCCGCCATCTGCTCGCCCACACCTCCGGGCTGGCCTTCGACGAGCAGCGGGTGATGGCCGCGCCGGGCACCCGGCGGATCTACTCCAACACCGGCTTCGAGGTGCTCGGCGACCACCTGTCCAAGGCGACCGAGATCCCGTTCGCGGACTATCTGCGCGAGGCGGTGCTGGAGCCGCTGGGCATGGCGGACACCGCGCTGCACGGCTCCCCCGCCAAGGCCGCCGTCTCCACCGTCGCCGACCTGGCCCGCTTCGCGGCCGAACTCCAGGCCCCGCGCCTGCTGGCCGCCGAGACCCTGGCCGAGGCGGTCCGGGTGGCCTTCCCCGGGCTGAACGGCGTCCTGCCCGGCTACGGCAACCAGAAGCCGAACGACTGGGGGCTGGGCTTCGAGATCCGCGGCACCAAGTCGCCGCACTGGACCGGCGCTTCGTCCTCGCCGCGGACCTTCGGCCACTTCGGCCAGTCCGGCACCTTCCTGTGGGTGGACCCGGTGGCCGGACGGGCCTGTGTGGCCCTCACCGACCGGGCCTTCGGCCCCTGGGCGATCGAGGCGTGGCCGGCCTTCACGGAGGCGGTGCTGGCGGACCGCTGACCGCCGCCGCCGCCCGGGGCGGCCGCACCGCCCCGGGCACCCCTGGCGCCAGTGGCGCCCCCGTCATCCGTACGACGGCTCCGCGTGCATCTCCCACACCAGGAACTCCGCCCCGCCGCCGACCGCCTCCGCCGTCAGTCGCGCCGCGTCCGTGACGCGGGCCGCGTCGCCCTCGGTCAGGGTCTCGTCGGCCAGGCGTACGGTGCCGCGGACCACATGGACGTACAGCCAGGGCGCGTCCGGCAGGGCCACCGGTCGGCCGGCGGCCGGGCGGTGCGCCCGCAGCGAGGCGTCGGCGTGCGGCAGCGGGCAGGGGGTGCCGTCCGGGATGCCGCGCACCACCTCGTACTCGGGCCGGCCGCCGAAGCGGGTGGGGCTGAGCCACATCTGCACGAAGCACAGCGGCTCGCTCCCGGTGTTGCGTTCCGCATGGCGGACGCCGCTGCCCGCGCTGAGCCGCTGCACATCGCCGGGGCGCACCACGGTGCGCTGCCCGGTGGAGTCCTCGTGGGTCAGCTCCCCGGACACCACCCAGGTGACGATCTCCAGGTCCCGGTGCGGGTGGGGGGCGAAGCCGGCGCCGGGCGCGAGCCGCTCCTCGTTGCAGGCCACCAGCAGTCCGAACCGTACGTTGTCGGGGTCGTAGAAGCCCGAGAAGGAGAAGGCGTGGCGGGTGTCCACGCCCGCCTCGTCGCCGCCCCGGTAGCGCTCGTCCGCCCGCTGCACCCACATCACGGGCCCCACGGTAGTACCGCGCCGACCGGGGCACCCCCGCGAGCACTCCTTCCGATAAGGCAGGCTTGTCCTCGTGTCTGAACCCGCTTCGCATCACGATCACCCGCACTCCGCGACCCTCCGCCGGCTGGAGAAGTCGTCCGGGAAGCTGGCCGCCAGCGCCATCGCCCGGATGGACGAGCAGTTGCCGTGGTACCGCGCCATGCCGCCGGAGAACCGGTCCTGGATCGGGTTGGTCGCCCAGGCGGGTATCGCGGCCTTCACCGAGTGGTTCCGCCACCCGGAGGCCTCGCAGGCCATCAGCACCGATGTGTTCGGCACCGCGCCGCGCGAGCTGACCCGGGCGATCACCCTGCGGCAGACGGTGGAGATGGTACGCACCACCATCGAGGTCATGGAGTCGGCCATCGACGAGGTGGCGGCTCCGGGCGACGAGTCGGTGCTCCGCGAGGCGCTGCTGGTCTACGCCCGGGAGATCGCGTTCGCCACCGCCCAGGTGTACGCGCAGGCGGCCGAGGCGCGCGGCGCCTGGGACGCCCGGCTGGAGTCGCTGGTGGTCAACGCGGTGCTGTCCGGGGAGGCGGACGAGGGGGCGCTGTCCCGGGCCGCGGCGCTGGGCTGGAGCTCCCCCGAGCATGTGATGGTGGTGCTCGGCACCGCCCCGGAGGGCGACAGCGAGCTGACCGTGGAGGCGATCCGGCGGGCCGCCCGGCACGCCAAGTTCCAGGTGCTCACCGGGGTGCTCGGGAACCGGCTGGTGGTGATCGCGGGCGGCTCGGACAACCCCCTGCAGGCCGCGAAGGCGCTGATCGGCCCGTTCGCGCCGGGCCCGGTGGTGGCCGGCCCGGTCGTCCCCGACCTGCTGGCCGCGACCCGGTCGGCGGCGGCCGCCGCGGCCGGGCTCAAGGCGTGCTCGGCCTGGCCGGACGCGCCGCGCCCGGTGCTGGCGGACGATCTCCTCCCGGAGCGCGCCATGGCCGGAGACCCGGCGGCGCGCGAGCAGTTGGTGGAGGAGATCTACAGACCGTTGGAGGAAGCCGGTTCGGCGCTGCTGGAAACTCTCAGCGTCTACCTGGAACAGGCAAGCAGTCTGGAAGGCGCGGCGCGAATGCTCTTTGTTCACCCGAACACCGTGCGCTACCGGCTGCGACGTGTGACCGATGTCACCGGCTGGTCACCCTCCGATGTCCGGTCGGCATTCACGCTCCGCATCGCGCTGATCCTCGGCCGCCTCAACAACGGAGTCACCCATAGCTAGGGTTTTGTTGGACCCCAACAATTCCCTTCACTGTTCTTCGTCCCTGTCCTCACGGGCGGGCGGGAGCCCTCGCAGGAGAGAGTGTGAGGGTGCTCGTACTCGTCGCTCCCGGCCAAGGCGCCCAGAAGCCCGGTTTCCTGTCCCCCTGGCTCGAACTCCCCGGTGTCGAAGACCGGCTCCGCGCCTGGTCGGCCGCCATCGATCTCGATCTGATCCACTACGGCACCCAGGCCGACGAGGAGCAGATCCGTGACACCGCGGTGGCCCAGCCACTGCTGGTGGCCGCCGGTCTGGTCTCCGCGCAGGCACTGCTGGGCGACGACTTCGGCGCCGGTTTCGACGTCGTGGCCGGCCACAGCGTCGGTGAGCTGACCGCGGCCGCCGCGGCCGGCGCGCTGACCTGCGAGGCCGCCCTGACCCTGGTCCGCAAGCGCGGGCTGGCGATGGCGGAGGCCGCCGCGGTCACCGAGACCGGCATGGCGGCCCTGCTGGGTGGCGAGCAGGAGCAGGTGCTGCCGCACCTGGAGAAGCTCGGTCTGACCCCGGCGAACGTGAACGGGGCCGGGCAGATCGTGGCCGCCGGCACCGCCGAGCAGCTGGCCGCGCTGGCCGAGGACAAGCCGGAGGGCACCCGCCGGGTGGTCCCGCTGAAGGTGGCGGGTGCGTTCCACACCCACCACATGGCCCCGGCCGTGGCCGCGCTGGAGAAGGCGGTCGGCGACCTGGAGGTGGCCGATCCGCGGCTGCCGTTCGTCTCCAACCGCGACGGCGAGGTCGTCACGGAGGGAGCCGAGCTGGTCCGGCGCCTGGTGACCCAGGTGTCCAACCCGGTCCGCTGGGACCTGTGCATGGAGCGCTTCCAGGAGCTGGGCGTGACGGCGCTGATCGAGCTCACCCCGGCCGGGACCCTGGTGGGCATCGCCAAGCGCGCCCTGCCTGGCGTGCAGAACCTGGCGCTGAAGACCCCGGCGGACCTCGACGCGGCGCGCGCCCTGGTCGCCGAACACGCCTCCTCCCCCACAGCCGAGTCCCCGGCCGAATAGGAGCCACCAGAGCATGACCGCGAAGATCAAGCCCAGCAAGGGCGCACCGTACGCGCGGATCCTCGGCGTCGGCGGCTACCGGCCGACCCGGGTGGTGCCGAACGAGGAGATCCTCAAGCACATCGACTCCTCCGACGAGTGGATCCGCACCCGCAGCGGGATCGCCACCCGCCACTGGGCGGGGCCGGACGAGACGGTCGCCTCGATGTCCGTGGAGGCCGGCGGCAAGGCGATCGCGGACGCGGGGATCGCCCCGGACCAGATCGGCGCCGTGATCGTGTCGACGGTGTCGCACTTCAAGCAGACCCCGGCGATCGCCACCCGGATCGCGCACGAGGTCGGCGCGGGCAAGCCCGCCGCCTTCGACATCTCGGCCGGCTGCGCGGGCTTCGGCTACGGCCTCACCCTGGCCAAGGGCATGGTGGTGGAGGGCAGCGCCGAGTACGTGCTGGTCATCGGCGTGGAGCGGCTGTCCGACCTGACCGACCGGGAGGACCGGGCCACCGCCTTCCTGTTCGGCGACGGCGCCGGCGCGGTGGTGGTCGGTCCGTCCAAGGTGCCGGCCATCGGCCCCACGGTCTGGGGTTCCGAGGGCGACAAGTCCGAGACCATCACGCAGACGCTGCCCTGGGACGTGTACCGGGACCAGACGGCCGCCGAGGTGCGCTACCCGGCGATCACCCAGGAGGGCCAGGCGGTCTTCCGCTGGGCCGTGTACGAGATGGCCAAGGTCGCCCAGCAGGCGCTGGACGAGGCCGGGGTGAACCCGGAGGACCTCGACGTCTTCATCCCCCACCAGGCCAACATGCGGATCATCGACTCGATGATCAAAACCCTCAAGCTGCCGGAGCACGTCACGGTCGCCCGTGACGTGGAGACCACCGGCAACACCTCGGCGGCCTCCATCCCGCTCGCCATGGAGCGGCTGCTGGCCACCGGGCAGGCGAAGAGCGGTGACACCGCGCTCGTCATCGGCTTCGGGGCGGGGCTCGTCTACGCCGCCACGGTCGTTACCCTCCCCTAGGCAAGATCCGCGCAGCCCCGCAGTCAGCGGACGCTGCGCACTCCACCGCAACACACCGAATGAAGGAGCGCCGTCAATGGCCGCCACGCAGGAAGAGATCGTCGCGGGTCTCGCGGAGATCGTGAACGAGATCGCCGGCATCCCGACCGAGGACGTCAAGATGGACAAGTCCTTCACCGACGACCTGGACGTCGACTCGCTGTCCATGGTCGAGGTGGTCGTCGCCGCCGAGGAGCGCTTCGACGTGAAGATCCCGGACGACGACGTCAAGAACCTCAAGACGGTCGGCGACGCGACCGAGTACATCCTCAAGCACCAGGCCTGAGCCGAGCGCCTGTCGCCACCCGAGCGGTGGCGGGCACAGCACCCTCAGCACCCTCTAGGACGCGGAGTCAAGAAATCCGATGAACTCGACCAATCGCACCGTGGTCGTCACGGGTATCGGCGCAACCACACCGCTGGGTGGCGACAGCGCATCGACCTGGGAGGCCCTGCTCGCCGGACGTTCCGGCGTGGGCCTGCTCACCGAGGACTGGGCAGCCGAGCTGCCGGTCCGTATCGCCGCCCGGGTCGCCGTCGAACCGACGGAGATCATCCCCCGGCCGCAGGCCCGCAAGCTGGACCGTTCGGCGCAGTTCGCGCTGATCGCGGCGCGCGAGGCGTGGGCCGACGCGGGCTTCACCGCCCGGGCCGGTGAGGACCCGGCGGTCGACCCCGACCGCCTGGGCGCCGTGGTGGCCTCCGGTATCGGCGGCGTCACCACCCTGCTCGACCAGTACGACATCCTGCGGGAGAAGGGCGCCCGCAAGGTCTCCCCGCACACCGTGCCGATGCTGATGCCCAACAGCCCGGCGGCCAACGTCAGCCTCGAGGTCGGCGCCCGCGCCGGTGCGCACACCCCGGTCAGCGCCTGCGCCTCGGGCGCCGAGGCCATCGGCTACGCCGTCGAGATGATCCGCACCGGCCGCGCCGACGTGGTCATCGCGGGCGGCACCGAGGCGGCGGTGCACCCGCTGCCGATCGCCGCCTTCGGCAACATGATGGCGATGTCCAAGAACAACGAGGACCCGCAGGGCGCCTCGCGGCCGTTCGACACCGAGCGCAACGGCTTCGTGCTCGGCGAGGGCTCGGGCATGATCGTCCTGGAGTCCGCGGAGCACGCCGCGGCGCGTGGCGCGCGGGTGTACGCCGAGGCCGTGGGCCAGGGCATCTCCGCCGACGCGCACCACATCACCGCTCCGGAGCCGTCCGGCGCCGGCATCGCGCACGCGCTGCAGAACCTGCTGGACAGCACCGGCCTCAAGCCCTCCGAGATCACGCACGTCAACGCGCACGCGACCTCGACCCCGCAGGGCGACATCGCGGAGCTGAAGGCGCTGCGCAAGGTGCTGGGCGACGATGTCGACCACGTCGCGGTGTCCGCCACCAAGTCGATGACCGGGCACCTGCTCGGCGGCGCGGGCGGCGTGGAGACCGTGGCCTCGGTGCTGGCCCTCTACCACCGGGTGGCACCGCCCACCATCAACATCGAGAACCTGGACCCCGAGGTCGACGTCGACATCGTGCGCGACACGCCGCGGGAGCTGCCGCAGGGCACCATCGCCGCGCTGAACGACTCGTTCGGCTTCGGTGGCCACAACGTGGTGCTGGCCTTCCGCACCGTCTGACCCGGGCACCACACGCCCCAGCGGCCCGTCCGGTCCCCCGACCGGACGGGCCGCGACGTACCCGGGCCCCGTCGACCGGGCTTCCGCCCCTGTGCGGGGGCTCCCTTTCGCGGAGCCACGACCAGCGGACATGTGGGACTCACGATGCTCCGAGCCGTGATGGCCCGCGGTGCGAGCCGGTCTTCCGGTGCGACCGCGGCGACCCGTACGGCGCGGACGACGAAGAGGCGGCTGGTCCCGGCCTGCCACTCCTACGATGAGCCGGGTGACCGGGACACTGCCTTCGGGCCTGGAACTTTTCGACGTTCGCCGCCTTCGCCTGGCCGAGGGCGAAGGGCCTGTGCTGTCCGCGGAGCTCGAAGCGGCGCGGGACCGTGTGTGGGAGATGGCGGTGGCCGCCAATCCCACACTGTTCGACGGACCGGTGGTGGGGTGCGTGGAACTCCGGTGGGAGGAGCCGGACACGTTGTTCCTGCGCTGGGCCGCGGTGACCTACCGCCACTACGCCCTGCGTCGGGTGCCGGACGGCAAGGCGTTGCCCTCGTTGTTCGTGAACGCGATCCAGCCGACCGACGACGGCAGAATCGTCGTGGGGAGGATGTCGCCCGCGACAGCAGCGCCTGGTCGGTGGCAACTGCCAGGGGGTTCGGTGGAGCCGCCCGAGACCGGAGGGGTGCTGGACGAGGACGCGATGCGCGGGCAGGCGGCGCGGGAGCTGGCCGAGGAGGTCGGGGTGGAGCTCAAACCGGATGAGCTGCGGCTGTGGGTGGCCACCCGGGGCAGGAACTCCAGCGTCGGCCTCACCTACCTTGCCCCGGCCCTGCCGGAGGCCGAGCTACGGGAGAGGTTCGGCGCGGTGGTGGCGGCCGAGCGGTCGGCGGGTCGTGAGCCCGAATTCTCCGAGATCGTGTTCGTACGCTCCCCGGAAGAACTGGCCGGTCTTGCAGGACCGCACGCGGACTACGTGGAGCCGGTCCTTCGCCGGTATGCCGGTACGCCACTGCGGCCTGGCGCCTGACTCAGGGCCGGTGAGGAGGTGGAGACCGCGTTCGTCGAGCTCGACCACGCGGCGTGGGCCGCGGGCCGCGGGTCTGGAAGCGGGGAGGTCCTGCGTAATGGTCGGTTCTCCGACGCTCCACCCTGCCGCACCTGTGCCTCCCGTCCGGGATCCCTCGTTCGGCTTCGGTGGCCACAACGTGGTGCTGGCCTTCCGCACCGTCTGACCCGGGCACCACACGCCCCAGCGGCCCGTCCGGTCCCCCGACCGGACGGGCCGCGACGTACCCGGGCCCCGTCGACCGGGCTTCCGCCCCTGTGCGGGGGCTCTCTGCCGCCCCGGTGTCCGGCCGGGCCCTCGGTCGGTCAGTGGCCGTCGAAGCTGGCGAAGTAGGAGGCCGCCATGTCCTCGCCACCGTGGCCCTGCTCGACGGCGCGCCGGAAGCGCTCGGCGCCCGCCGCCGCCACGTCCATCCTTACGCCCGCGCGCTCCCCGGCCTCCACGATGAGCCGGGCGTCCTTCTCGGCGGTGGTGGTGGCGAAGCTCGGCGTCAGCTCACCGCTGAGCAGCAACTCCGCCTTGGCCCGCAGATAGCCCATGTCCAGCGTGCCCCCGGCGACCGCCGCCAGGAAGTCACGCGCGTCCACGCCGAGTCCCTTGGCGAGGGCGAGCGCCTCGGCCGTGCCGTGGGTGACCGTCAGCACCCAGCTGTTGATGACCAGTTTGAGGCGGCTGGCGGTGCCCTCCGTGCCGTCCTCGCCGACCCAGACGGTCTTGCCTCCGTACGCTGTGAAGAGCGGGTCCAGGGTCTCCCGCAGCCGCATCGGGGCGGCGGCGAGCACGGTCAGTTGGCCCGCCTCGGCGGGCTGCCGGGTGCCCAGCACCGGGGCGTCCACGAAGACCATGCCGTGCTCGCGGGCGAAGGTGCCCAGTTCCTCGATGCCGCTGAGCCCCGCGGTGGTGGACTGGATCCATACGGTTCCGGAGCGCAGCTCGGGCGCCGCCTGACGCATGGTCTCCAGCACCGTCGGGCCGTCGTACAGCATGGTCAGTACGGCATCGGCGCCGCGTACCGCCTCGGCGGGGGTGTCCACCACCCGTGCGCCGGCCGCGGCCAGTGGTTCGGCCTTGGCCCGGGTGCGGTTCCACACGCGTACGTCGAGGCCCTCGACGGCGGCGAGGTGACGGGCCATGGGGGCGCCCATGATGCCGGTACCCAGGACGGCGACGGAGGTGATCGCGTTGGTTTCGGTCATGGGCGTCACGGTAGCGCTGGCGCTTTGCTTTGGTGGGGGTGTTGTGGGCGGGGTGAGGGCTGAGTGGGCTGGTTG
>NZ_SRID01000646.1 GCF_004684805.1 Streptomyces palmae | reverse complement strand
GCGGGGCACTGCCGCCGGCTCGCGGGATGTGCCGGGGCGGCATGGCGTGCCGGGTCGGAGGGCTTGGATGAGTGGGAGAGCCTGGATGAGTGGGGTGGTGCGAATGGGGCGCGCGGTGGGCTGGGGCGAGTCGGCGTACCCGGGCGGGTCCGAGCGGTACGGTGGCCGTGAGGCCCCATTCGGCAGGGCTCGGCGGACCGCCGCACTCCGGTCAGCCAGGCCCGCGCTGCCCGGCCCGGACATCCCCCGATAACCTCCCAGTCATGTCCCGCCATGTCGCGATCGTGACCGATTCCACGGCCTATCTGCCACCACAGGCAATGGAACGGCACCGGATCACCTCGGTACCCCTCACCGTGGTGCTGGGCAACGAGGCACTGGAGGAGGGCACCGAGATCTCCGCCCGCTCCGTCGCCGAGGCGCTGAAGAAGCGGAAGCCGGTCACCACCTCCCGGCCCAACCCGGAGATGTTCGCCGCCGCCTACCGTGCCGCGGCCGAGGCGGGGGCGAGCGGCATCGTCTCGCTGCATCTGTCGGCCGAGTTCTCCGGCACCTATGACGCGGCGGTACTCGCGGCCGAGCAGGCCCCCGTCCCGGTGCGGGTGGTGGACAGCGGCATGGTCGCCATGGCCCTGGGCTTCTGCGCGCTGGCCGCCGCCGAGACCGCGGAGAGCGGGGGCACCCTGGACGAGGCCGTCGCCGCCGCCGAGAAGCGGGCCGAGAGCACCGCCGCCTACTTCTACGTCGACACCCTGGACTACCTGCGCCGAGGCGGCCGGATCGGCGCGGCCCAGGCACTGCTCGGCTCCGCCCTCGCGGTCAAACCGCTGCTGGAACTGGAAGGCGGCCGGATCGAGTTGCGCGAGAAGGTGCGTACCGCCTCCAGGGCCATCGCCCGCCTGGAGGAGATCGTCGTGGAGCGCGCCGGCGGCAGCCCGGTGGACATCGCGGTCCACCACCTGGACGCGGGGGAGCGGGCGGCAGCACTGGCAGAACGCCTGCGCGCCCGCGTGCCGGGCCTGGCCGAGCTGTATGTGAGCGAGGTCGGCGCCGTGATCGGGGCCCACACCGGGCCGGGCCTGCTGGGCGCGGTGGTGGCCCCCCGCTGACCAGCCGGGCACCTCGGGCAGCCGGCGGATACGGAGTAGCCCCGCGAGCTCTCCACACGGAGGTGACGGCTCCGGCCAGCCAGCCTTCAGCGAGCGGGCCTCGGCGGTGCGTCACCTGCGCCATGCCACGTTGAGCGTGCCCCGATACGAGTGTGCCCTGTGCGGGCGTGCCCTCAGCGATGTGGTCGGCGACTTCCGCCTGATGAGTGACCCAGTTATCCACAACTCGCCGTTTGTCCACGGAATCCGGACCGTCTCGGCGGGGGATGGACAGTCGGCCTACCGTCAGCTCGCATGGAACCACGTTCACACAGCGTTACCAGCCGAGGCGGCACAGACACCCACCACCAAGCCCGTCGCGACGAGCATGCGCCCATGGGGCGTTCGACCGCGGGACGTTCGGGGGCCGGGCGCGGGCGCCCGACCGCGGCGCGCACCAGGACGGCCGGGGCGCACCGCAGGCCCCGCCCCGAGGCCGGTGCCCATCCCCTGGCCGCCCGTGCCGCAGCCCTCTTCAGCAGAGGTGCCGGCACACCGTCCAGCCCTGGCGGCACATCACTCGACCCACCGCCCCGCCGCACCGATGCCATCAGCACCGGCCCGCCGTCCCCGGCAC
>NZ_SRID01000645.1 GCF_004684805.1 Streptomyces palmae | reverse complement strand
GACTGATGGGGCGAAGGGGTCGAAGGGGTCTAAGGGGCGGCGACTTTCGGACGCTCAGTTGGGCTGGTCCGGGACGGTCACGAAGTCGATGAGACGTTCCACGGAGCCCAGCAGGGCCGGTTCCAGGTCCTTGTAGCTGCGGACCGAGGCCAGGACGCGCTGCCAGGCGGCGCCGGTGTTCTCCGGCCAGCCCAGGGCGCGGCACACCCCGGTCTTCCAGTCCTGGCCGCGGGGCACGGTGGGCCAGGCGGGGATGCCGACCGAGGCCGGCTTCACCGCCTCCCAGATGTCGACATAGGGGTGTCCGACCACCAGGACGTCCGTGCCGGTCACCTCGGCGGCGATCCGGGACTCCTTGGAGCCGGGCACCAGGTGGTCCACCAGGACCCCGAGGCGGGCGTCCGGGCCGGGGGAGAAGGACTGGACGATGGCGGGCAGGTCGTCCACGCCCTCCAGGTACTCGACCACCACGCCCTCGATGCGCAGGTCGTCGCCCCAGACCCGTTCCACCAGCTCCGCGTCGTGCCGGCCCTCCACATAGATGCGGCCCGCCCGGGCGACCCGGGCCCGGGCGCCGGGGACGGCGATGGAGCCGGAGGCGGTCAGCCGCGGGCCGGCCGGTGCCTGGACGGTGCTCGGCCGGACCAGGGTGACCACCCGGCCCTCCAGCAGGAAGCCGCGCGGCTCCAGCGGGAAGACCCGGTGCTTCCCGAAGCGGTCCTCCAGGGTGACGGTGGGGCCCTGGGCCGTCTTCTCGCAGCGGACCACCGCCCCGCAGAAGCCGGTGGCGACCTCCTCCACCACCAGGTCCTGCTCGGCGGCCACCTCGGGCGCGGGGGCCTGCCGCTTCCAGGGCGGGGTCAGATCGGGGCCGTACTGTCTGCTGCGCACCGGCCGACGATACGAAGAAAGGGCCGGCGGGCGCTACGACACGCCGGACCCGGCGCCCGGGCCGGTGTCGGGGCCGCCGCGGATCGCGCCGCCGGCGAGTTCGGCGCGCTGGGCCCGGACGAAGGCCGCGTCCACCACCGCGCCGTGCCCCGGTACGTACCGCGCCTCCTCGCCGCCCAGCGCCAGCAGCCGGTCCAGGGCCGCGGGCCAGCGGGACACCACCGCGTCCGGTCCGGCCTGCGGCTCCCCGGACTCCTCGACCAGGTCGCCGCAGAACAGCACGTCCGGGGCCGCCGGCCCACCGGGGACCAGCACCGCCAGGTCGTGGCCGGTGTGGCCGGGGCCGACGTTGGCCAGCAGCACCCGCCGCCCGCCGCCCAGATCGACGGTGAGCTCTCCGGACACCGCGTGCTGCGGGGGTACGAGCAGGTCGGCGGCGTCGGCCGCGGCCCGCGGGTCCACTCCGTGCCGTACCGCGTCCGCCCGCAGCTCGTCCTTGCCGCGGAGCAGGAGCTCGGCCATGCCCACCGCGCCGTACACCGCGCAACCGGCGAAGGCCGCGGTGCCCAGCACATGGTCGAAGTGCGGGTGGGTGAGCGCGATGTGGGTGGGGCGGCGCCCGAAGAGCGCGGTGACCTCCCGGCGGATCCGGGCCCCGTCGGCCAGGGTGGCGCCGGTGTCGATCACCAGTACGCCGTCCTCGCCGGCGACGGCGCCGATCGTCTCGTCCCAGCCGGGCAGTCTCAGTCGGGCCACCCCGGGCGCCAGACGCTCCCAGCCTGCGGGTTCAGCGGTGCTGTCCATGGGGCAGACGCTATCGCCCGCTGGGCTCCCCGGG
>NZ_SRID01000644.1 GCF_004684805.1 Streptomyces palmae | reverse complement strand
GCCATGGGGGGTCCTCGGACGCGGCGGCGGGCCACCGCGGGTCGTGCGGGGGCGTTCCGGGCGGCCGGTGGCCGCCCGGAACGGTGGGCCTGCGGTTCGTCAGTTGAACTGGTCCGGGTGCGGGCCGGTGCGCAGCTCGCGGTCGGTCGCGGCGATCTGGGCCATGTCCTCGTCGGTGAGCCGGAAGTCGAAGACGTCGAGGTTCTGCCGGATACGGGCCGGGGTGACGGACTTGGGGATGACGATGTTGCCGAGCTGGAGGTGCCAGCGCAGCACCACCTGGGCGGGGGACTTGCCGGTCCGGGCGGCGATCGCGGTGATCGCCGCGTCGTCCAGGACGGCGCCCTGGGCGAGCGGGCTCCACGCCTCGGTGGCGATGCCGTGCTCGGCGTGGAAGGCACGCAGCTCGGCCTGCTGCAGGCCGGGGTGGAGTTCGACCTGGTTGACGGCCGGCACGAGCTCGCTGCTGTCCATCAGGCGCTTCAGGTGGGCGGGCTGGAAGTTGGACACGCCCGCCGCCCGGATGCGGCCCTCGGCGGCGAGGCGCTCGATGGCGCGCCAGGAGTCGAGGTAGAGGTCGCGGGCGGGGGTGGGCCAGTGGATCAGGTAGAGGTCGAGGTGGTCCAGGCCCAGCTTGTCGAGGCTGGCGTCGAAGGCGCGCAGGGTGGCGTCGTAGCCCTGGTCGGCGTTCCACAGCTTGGTGGTGACGAACAGCTCCTCACGGGGCAGTCCGGAGGCGGCCAGGGCCCGGCCCACGCCGGCCTCGTTGCCGTAGATGGCGGCGGTGTCGATGCTGCGGTAGCCGGCTTCCAGGGCGGCGGCGACGGCGGCGGTGGTCTGGTCGTCGGGGACCTGGAAGACGCCGAAGCCGAGCTGGGGGATCCGGATGCCGTTGTTCAGCTGCACGGTGGGGATGGTCATGGTTCGCTCCTTCAGGCGGTGCGGTCGGTGAGGGTGTAGCGGACGGTCTGGGCGCTGATCAGGCCGTCACGGAAGACGAAGGTGTCGGTGCCGTCCAAGACCCGGCGGGCTTCGGTGGTCGCGGTCCAGCGCAGGAACAGCACCTCGCCCGCGAACTGCGGGGTCAGCCGCCAGTCGGCGTCGGGGAGGTCGGCCAGCAGCCGGCCGATGACCCGCCGGACACCGCCGCGCCCGTGGAAGGCCCCCTCCGGGGTGATCAGGACGGCGTCCTCGGTGTAGTTCTCGGCGATCAGGTCGAGGTCTCCGGTGCCCAGGCGCCCGCCGTGGTCGGCGAAGACCTCCTGCGGGGTGCGGGTCACCGGGCGAACTCCTTCAGCGCCGCGGCGGCGAAGGAGTGGTCCTGCTCGGGGGCGCCGCCGCCGACACCGAGGGCGCCGATCAGGCGGCCGTCGCGGTGTACGGGGACGCCGCCGGCGATGAACAGCAGCGGCCGGTCGAGCGCGGTGGGCAGGGAGTGGAACGGCCCATCGGGCTTGACGAGGTCGACCAGGTCGGCGGTCGGGGCGTCGAGCTGGAGCGCCGTGTACGCCTTGCGGGTGCTGGTCTCACCGGAGATCAGCACCGCCCGGTCGTCGCGGCGGAAGGCGAGTGGATGGCCGCCCGCGTCCAGGACCGTGACACTGACCGGGACCCCGGCCGCTTCGGCGGCCTCGCGGGCCGCCGCGAGCAGGGTTTCGGCATCGGCGGTGGTGCTGTCTCATATACACATCTGGCGCTGCCGACGATCGGATAAGTGTAGATCTCGGTT
>NZ_SRID01000643.1 GCF_004684805.1 Streptomyces palmae | reverse complement strand
GGTGCCGGGGAACGGCACCTGGGCACGCGGTCCTGGCATGGAGTGCAGGGAGCGCAGCACCCGGATCGTGTAGCCGTCGCACCGCAGGTACTCGCCGCCGCTCACCACGGACAGTTGACCCTCCGGCGCGCCCAGGGCGCGCAGCAGGTTGGCGTGGGTCTCGGTGCCGAGGACGGTGGCGCCGGTGGTGCGTGCCAGGTGCGGGACGTCGGGCAGATGGTCGTAGTGGCCGTGGGTGACCAGGATCTGGTCGGCCACCAGTCGATGGCGGTCGATGAGGTCGGTGTCCACGGTCAGCTCGGTCTTCGGGTCGGCCCCGGCCGGGGTGTAGGTGCCGGTGTGGAACCGGGTGAGCCAGGGGTCGATGAGCACCGTGGCGGGCTGCTTGCCGGGCCGGTCGATACGGATCTCCCAGCCGTTGTTGCCCAGCCAGCGCAGCCGGACACCGGAGCTGCCCCGAGTGCCGCGTAGCTGGGCGCCGTTGGCCGACTGGTTGACCGCCCCCGCGGTGAGGGCGGTGACCAGCCCGGTGGCCGAGGCGCCCAGCAGCAGCCGCCGGGACAGCGGGCGGCGCGCGGCGGGCCCGCGGCCTCGGGAGGGGCCGGACGCGGGGGCGGAGTCGGAAGCGGGTACGGCGGAGCCTGGCTCATGGCCGGAAGGAAGAGGCATGGCGGCATCAGAGCACCGTGCCGCCCGCCCCGTCCAAGACCGCACCCGCTCCGCGGTGATATCGAGATGGCTATCGTTCCTGCGTGGACCTACTGCGACACCTTCGCTACTTCCGAGCCGTGGCCGAAGAACTGCACTTCGGTCGGGCCGCCGAACGGCTCGGCATGGCCCAGCCGCCGCTGAGCCAGCGCATCCGGGGGTTGGAGGAGGAGCTGGGCACCCGGCTGTTCGACCGGAACTCCCGGGGCGTACGGCTCACCGCCGCGGGCGAGGTGCTGCTGGCGGAGTCCGAGGAGTTGCTGGCGCTGGCCGAACGCCTCCGTACCCGGGTGGCGCGGGCGGGGCGCGGCGCCTACGGCACGCTGCGGGTCGGGGTGGTGCCCGAGCTGCCGGGCCGGGTCCTGGCCCAGATCCTCACCGCCTTCGCGGCCGAGGCACCCGAGGTGCGGCTGGAACTGCACGAGACCGGTACCGCCGCGGCGCTGCGGCTGCTGGACGACCGCGAGCTGGACACCGGGCTGGTGCTGCACCCGGTGCGGCCGGCGGCGGCCCCGGACCCCGGGGCCCGGGCGGTGGAACCCGCGGCGGAGGGGGTCGGGCTGCCGGCCGGCCTGGTCAGCGGGCCGATGGCCTGCCTGCCGCTGGGCGTGGTGGTGCCACGCGGTTCGCCGCTGGCCGGCGGCTCGGCGCTGACCTTGCCGGCGCTGGCCGGACAGCCGCTGGTGCTCTTCCCCCGGGACGCCGCGCCGGGTGTGTACGACGCGATGCTGCGTGGCTGCCGGGCCGGCGGCTACCGCCCCGCGTCCGTGGTGCACGCCACCAGCCCGGAGACCATGCTGGCCCTGGTGATCGCCGGCCGCGGGATCGCGCTGGCGCACCCGGCCGTGGCCCGGAAGGAGCCCAGGGTGCTCTGGCTGCCGCTCACGGGCTCCGCCCTGGCCTGGCGGATGTCCTTCGTACGGCCCGCGAAGTCCCCGCACCCGGCCGCCGAACGACTGGCGGCGGTGGCCGCCACCGTACTGCCCGCCACCACCCCGGCGCCCCCGGCCGGCCCGGACCGCCCCACCGA
>NZ_SRID01000642.1 GCF_004684805.1 Streptomyces palmae | reverse complement strand
AAGGTGCTCATCGCCAACCGTGGCGAAATCGCTGTCCGCGTTGCCCGTGCCTGTCGGGATGCCGGGATCGCGAGCGTAGCCGTCTACGCCGATCCGGATCGGGACGCTGTGCATGTGCGCGCGGCCGACGAAGCCTACGCGCTGGGCGGTGACACCCCGGCGGCCAGTTATCTGGACATCGCCAAGGTGTTGGACGCGGCGGCCCAGTCGGGTGCGGACGCGGTGCATCCGGGGTACGGGTTCCTGTCCGAGAACGCGGACTTCGCGCAGGCGGTGCTGGACGCGGGTCTGATCTGGATCGGCCCGCCGCCGCAGGCCATAAGGGACCTGGGTGACAAGGTCGCCGCCCGGCACATCGCCCAGCGTGCCGGCGCGCCCCTGGTCGCCGGTACCCCCGACCCGGTCAATGGTGCGGACGAGGTGGTGGCCTTCGCCGCCGAGCACGGCCTGCCCATCGCGATCAAGGCCGCCTTCGGTGGCGGCGGGCGCGGTCTGAAGGTCGCCCGCACCCTGGAGGAGGTCCCGGAGCTGTACGAGTCCGCGGTCCGGGAGGCGGTGGCCGCCTTCGGTCGCGGTGAGTGCTTCGTGGAGCGCTACCTGGACAAGCCCAGGCATGTGGAGACCCAGTGCCTGGCCGACAAGCACGGCAACGTCGTGGTCGTCTCCACTCGCGACTGCTCCCTCCAGCGCCGGCACCAGAAGCTCGTGGAGGAGGCTCCCGCGCCGTTTCTGTCCGAGGAGCAGAACGCGCAGCTGTACGCGGCGTCGAAGGCCATCTTGAAGGAGGCCGGGTACGAGGGCGCGGGCACGGTGGAGTTCCTGGTCGGCAATGACGGCACGATCTCCTTCCTGGAGGTCAACACGCGTCTGCAGGTCGAGCACCCGGTGACCGAGGAGGTCACCGGTATCGACCTGGTCCGGGAGATGTTCCGGATCGCCGACGGTGAGGAGCTCGGCTACGGGGACCCGGTGGTGCGGGGGCACTCGTTCGAGTTCCGGATCAATGGTGAGGACCCGGGCCGCAACTTCCTGCCCGCCCCCGGCACGGTGACCCGTTTCGACGCGCCCAGCGGTCCTGGGGTGCGGTTGGACGCGGGTGTGGAGGCCGGCAGTGTGATCGGTCCGGCGTGGGACTCGCTGCTGGCCAAGCTGGTGGTCACCGGTGCTACCCGGGAGCAGGCGCTGCAGCGTGCGGCGCGTGCGCTGGGGGAGTTCCAGGTGGAGGGCATGGCCACGGCCATTCCGTTCCATCGTGCGGTGGTGGCCGATGAGGCGTTCACCTCGGATCCGTTTAGGGTGCACACGCGGTGGATCGAGACGGAGTTCGACAACACCATCGCGCCGTTCACTCCTGCGGTGCCCGGAGAGGAGGCCGAGGCCGAGCCGCGGGAGACGGTGGTGGTCGAGGTCGGTGGGAAGCGGCTGGAGGTGTCGCTGCCCGCCTCGCTGGGTGTGGTGTCCGCGCAGGGTGGTGCGGCCGCGGGTGGGTCGCGCAAGCCCAAGCGGAAGGCGGCCAAGAAGTCGGGGTCGGCCGTCTCGGGTGACGCCTTGGCCTCGCCGATGCAGGGCACGATCGTGAAGATCGCGGTCGAGGAGGGTCAGCAGGTCGCCGAGGGCGAGCTGGTGGTCGTCCTGGAGGCGATGAAGATGGAACAGCCCCTGAACGCGCACCGGGCGGGCACCGTCAAGGGCCTGAGCGCCGAGGTCGGCTCCACCATCACCGCCGGCGCGGTCATCTGCGAGATCAAGGACTGACCCAG
>NZ_SRID01000641.1 GCF_004684805.1 Streptomyces palmae | reverse complement strand
GGTGTGGGTGGGGAGTGGGGGGAGTTGGCTGGTGGTGAAGAGGTGGTTGAGGGTGGTGAGGATGTGGGCGATGTGGTCGAGTCCGGCGGCGGTGACGAGGTCGTAGTGGTGGTAGGTGATGTGGGGGTGGTGGGTGGCGATGTGTTCGGGATCGCGGATGTCGGTTTTGCCCATTTCGATGAAGCGTCCGCCGGGGGCGAGGAGGCGTAGGGAGGCGTCGGTGTATTCGCCGGCGAGGCTGTTGAGGACGACGTCCATGCCGTGTCCGTTGGTGGTGGTGCGGTAGGTGGTTTCGAAGTCGAGGGTGCGGGAGGAGGCGCGGTGGTCGGCGTCGATGCCGAGGTGTTCGAGGACGTGGTGTTTGTCGGGGTGGGCGGTGGTGTGGATGTGGGCGCCGAGGTGGCGGGCGATGTGGGTGGCGGCCATGCCGACGCCGCCGGTGGCGGCGTGGATGAGGAGGTTGTCGTGGGGTTGGAGGTCGGCGAGGTCGACCAGTCCGTACCAGGCGGTGAGGTAGGCGACGGGTACCGCGGCTGCTTGGTCGTAGGTCCAGTCGGGGGGGATGGTGGTCAGGCCGCGGGCGTCGGCGACGGCGATGGGGCCGAAGGCGCCCTCGAACAGGCCCATGACCCGGTCACCAGGGGCGAAGGCGGTCACGTCCGGAGCGGTCTCCAGCACCACACCCGCACCCTCACTGCCCCGGAACACCCCCTCGTCCGGATACATCCCCAGCAGGATGAGCACATCGCGGAAGTTGATGCCGGCGGCACGCACCGAGATACGCACCTGACCGGAGGCCAGCGGCTCCAGCACCTCGGGGCAGGGCACCACCGAGACGCTCTCGACCGTGGCCGCGCCCACCGACGCCAGCCGCCAGGCCGGTACACCGGGCGGCGGCACCAGGGTGTCCCGCATATCGGCGCGTACCAGCCTCGGCACCAGCACCCGGCCGCCGCGCAGCGCGAGTTGGGGCTCCTCGCACTCCACCGCCTGGGACACCCCGGCCAGCAGCTGGTCGCCCTCGGTGGCCGCGTCGACGTCCACCAGCAGGAACCGGCCCGGGTTCTCGGTCTGGGCGCTGCGCAGCAGCCCCCAGACGCCGGCCGCGGCCGGATCCGGGCCCGAGGCGTCCACGCCGTCGACGGTCATCGCCGAGCGCGTCACCACCGCCAGTCGGGCCTCGCCGAGCCGCGGTTCGGCCAGCCACCGCTGGGCGAGTTCCAGCAACTCGGTGGCGAGGGCCAGCGCGGCCGCGGACGGCTCGCCATCGGCGTCCGCCTCGGGCACCCCGACCAGCACCAGGGACGGCACCGGCGCACCGGCGTCCAGCGCGCCGAGCAGCGCCGGGAGGTCGGCATGCCGGCGCGGTCCCGGCCGGGCCGAGCCGAGCGGCAGCGGCCCGCCGTCGAGGACCGCCCACTGCTCGGCGACGGATTCCGCCGGGAGCCGCCGGGCCGGATCCGCGCCCTCCCTGGTACCGGCCGCCGGGCTCCACTCCACGGTGAACAGCCCCTCCACCGCCGGGGCGGCCAGCGCGCGCAACTGCTCGGGGGTGGTCGGGCGGACCGTCACGGCGTCGGCGGTGAGGATGGGGTCGCCTGTGGTGTCGGTGATGTGGAGGTGGTGGCCGGTGGGGGTGGGGGTGAGGTGGATGCGGATGGTGTGGGCGTTGGTGGCCCACAGGGTGGTGCCTGTCCAGGTGAAGGGGAGGTGGAGTTGGTGGTCGGGGTTGTCGGTGTGGGTGTGGAGGGCGGTGGGGTGG
>NZ_SRID01000640.1 GCF_004684805.1 Streptomyces palmae | reverse complement strand
GGGCCGGGGAGGGGTCGGTCCGGCCGGGCTCGGGTGCGGGTCTGGTTCGGGGGCCCGGTCTGACGTGGGGCGTGGACCCTGGTCGGGGTGAGTGGGTCCTGGCCGGTGCGCGGGGGAGTCGACTGAAGGGGACTCCGGCTGGGCGCCGGGCGCCGGGCTCCTGGTCCCAGCTCTGGTCCGCGGTCCCCGGCCCCGGTGGTGGCCCCGGCGGCGGCCCGCACCCGGCCGGGGCCGCTGAGGCGGGGGCCGGTCCGACCTCATCCGTCCCGGTCACCCCGGGCACACATCCCTGCCCCGTTCTTCCCTCCTCCGCTGCCCCTTCGGGCAGTGGGGGCCGGCCGGCGGGCGCACCCGCCGAGGCGGGGGCCTCGGACGGGATTCGGGCCCCTCGGCGAGACCGCTACGTGAGCTTGGTCATCGCGCCTTAGGGTTTCCTCTGTCAAATTTCCGTTTGGTAGTGGCATATGACAGAAGTTGATTCTCGGAGGTCATTCCGTTTCGGTGGCCGCTACCGCTAGGGTCGCCACGCAGTGACCCGAACACCAGGAGACCGATGCGCGGATCGGTCGGTCTCATACCGGAATCAGACGTTCAGCCGGGAGGCAGGGCGTCCGTGCCCCCTGAACGTAGGTGGGGACACCGCCCGGGGGCACCTCCTGGGGCACCCCAGCGTCAGCTGGGGAAGGTAGCCGGGGGAGGAAGGGATCGAGCATGTCCATACCCGTGCCACGGCAGCGGGAGGCGCTCACCGCGGAGACCCGACCGGTCACGCTGCCCGACGGCGGGCTCTCGCTGCTGGTGATCGAGGACGACCCGGCCGGTTCGCTGACCGTCCCGGAGTTGCTGGACGGCGTCGGCAACCGGATCCGCGTCCGCACCGCCCGCAACCTCACCGAGGCCACCCGCCTGCTCACCGACGATGTGCAGTGCATCCTGCTGGACCTCGCGCTGCCCGGCCGCGGTCCCGACTGCGCCGATGACCTGGACGCCCTCCGCCAGGTGCTGCGGATGGCCCCCGCGCACGCGGTACTGGCGCTGACCGCCGAGGGCGACGCGGAGCGCGCCGCCGAGGCGGTCCGGGTGGGGGCTCAGGACTACCTCTTCCGCGACGAACTCAACGACCGGGTGCTCACCCGCGCCATCCGCTACGCGGTGGAGCGCAAACGCGCCGACCTCGCGCAGCGCCAGCTGACCGAGTCCCGGCTGCGCGCCCAGGAGAACGCCCGACTGGAACGCGGACTGCTGCCCACCCCGCTGCTGGAGGGCTCCGACCTGCGGTTCGCCGCCCGCTACCGACCCGGGCGCAGCCGCGCCCTGCTCGGCGGCGACTTCTACGACACGGTCCGCACCGCGGACGGCACCGTGCACGCGATGATCGGCGACGTCTGCGGGCACGGCCCGGACGAGGCCGCGCTGGGAGTCGCGCTGCGCATCGCCTGGCGCACGCTGACCTTCGCCGGTCTGAGCGGGGACGAGCTGCTGGGCACCCTCCAGAAGGTGCTGGAGCACGAACGCGCGGACGACGAGATCTTCGCGACGCTGTGCACCGTGGACATCGCCCCGGACGGCCGCAGCGCCGGGATCTGCCTGGCCGGCCACCCCTCACCGGTGGCGATGCGGCGCGGACTGCCGCCCCGGCTGCTGCCGTACGAGGCGAGCGGCCCGGCGCTCGGACTGCTGCCGCACGCCCGCTGGCCGCGCCGCCAGGTGGAGCTGGGCGGGCAGTGGAGCCTGCTGATGTACACCGACGGCCTGATCGAGGGCCGGGTGG
>NZ_SRID01000639.1 GCF_004684805.1 Streptomyces palmae | reverse complement strand
GGCGTGGCAGGGGGCGGCGCGGGCTTCTCGGCCAGGGCGTCCTGGGGGCCGGGTGGCATGGGTGCCGCCCCGGCACCACTCTCCGCGCCGGCACCCTCGGCACCGTCCGCACCGCCCGGGGCGTCCGCCGGCACGTCCGCGGGCACGGAAGCGGAACCGGCCGGACGGGTGACCGCCGAGGCCACCGCCTCCGGCAGCCAGGCGGTCTCCTTGGGCAGCCCGCCCCCGTAGGTCTGTCCATCCGTATCGCCGAGCAACCGGGCGAACTCCGAGAGGAGTTCCGCCACCGTGGGCCGATCTCCGGGGTCCTTCTCCAGACACCGGCCGACGAAGTCGGTGTCGGCAGGCAGCCTTTGGAGGTCGGGGGCCTCGTACACGGCGCGGAAGTTCACCGAGTGCGGCGATCCGGTGCCGAACGGCGGCGCACCCGTTCCGGCGTAGGCGAGGACCGCTCCCAGGGAGAAGACATCACTGGCGGGGCCGACCCGATGTCCCGTCAGCTGCTCGGGCGACATGAAGCCGGGCGTCCCGATCACCGTGCCCGTCCGGGTGAGAACGCTCGCCTCCGCGGCGATGGAGATGCCGAAGTCTATGACGCGTGGACCGTCGGCGGCGATCAGCACGTTCGACGGCTTCAGGTCCCGGTGGATCAACCCCGTGGCATGAATGGCCTCCAGCGCCTCGACCAGGCCGGCGCCCAGGACCAGTAACGACCGTCGGGGCCATGCCCCGTGAGCACGGACCGCCGTATCGAGCGGCAGGCCGGGGACGTAAGCGGTGGCAAGCCAGGCAGGGGATCCCTCGGGGTCGGCATCGACGACCGCCGCGGTGAAGAACCCGTTCACCCGTCGGGCCGCCTCGACCTCCCGGGCGAACCGGCGCCGGAAGTCAGGGTCCTCAGCGAGTTCGGCGCGCACCACCTTCACGGCGACCATGCGGCCGCTGGTGGAACGGCCCAGATACACCCGGCCCATGCCGCCCGCCCCGAGGCGCGCGAGGATCCGGTATCTCCCCACCTGCCGCGGGTCTGCGGTGCCCAGCTCTTCCAACGTCCCCCCAGCCGTGATCCCGCCTCCGGCGATCCCGGCTCCGGGGATCGCCGGGGACGATTACATCAGATCCTGGTGCCCCGTCGGCTGCCGTCATCCCCATCGCCCGGTCCGTCCCCCGGGGCGCCGGGCGTAAGTGGCAGAGGCGCTGAGGGCGTCCGCCGCGACGTTCTTCGCGTTGACCGTCGCGGCCCCACCATTGAGCATCCCGCAGCCGGACATCAGGTCCACGAACAGCCGGAACGCATGTCGTCGGCCGGTCCCATCCTCCGCGGTCCGGACCACCGTCCGCCACTCGCACCGCGAACCCTGCGCGCGACCACTGGGCGGCGACCTCAACTCTTCACGGATGAAACGGCCTTCGCCCGTCAGATCGAGCGCTCCCAAGGCACCCGCGCCCACAGCGGCAGCGGTGAACCGTGCCGGCGCGACACCGAACGGATGCACGGCGAGGTCGAGACCCTCATCAATCCATACCCCTTAGGGGTATCCTCGACCTTGCGGGCAACGTCGTCCCCGAGTCCAGGGGCCGTGGCGCCTCCTCCGCGTTGCGGAAGACCCGCGACTCATGGCCGATGAGGACGGCCAGCCGCGCCTACCTGAATGCGAGGCACGATGAAGGTCCAAGGATTCGTCGCGGACGGATACGACGCGGTGCGTGAGGTCTTTCAGCGCCTGATCGACGACGGCCGGGAGACGGGGGCAGGGCTGTCGGTGTGGCGG
>NZ_SRID01000638.1 GCF_004684805.1 Streptomyces palmae | reverse complement strand
CCCCAGATCGTCGCCCGGCGACTGCCCACCGCATGCCTGTCCACCGGCGGCGCCACCGGGCGGATCGCCGCCGAGCAGCACGTCTGCCCCCACCGGGAGGAGTGATGACCATGCACACCGCGGACGCGGCGACCCGCACCGAGCCCACGAGGACAGGAGGCCACGCCGCCACCGAAGAGCTCCACCAGATCAAGGAACGCATCCTGCTCGGCCCCGACGCAGCGGCCACCGAACGCCAGCACGCCAAGGGCAAACTCACCCCCCACGAACGCATCGCCCTTCTCCTCGACAAGGGAAGCTTCACCGAGATCGAGGCACTGCGCCGGCACCGGGCCACCGGATTCGGCCTGGAGGACAACACACCCCACACCGACGGTGTGATCACCGGCTGGGGCACGGTCGAAGGCCGCACGGTCTTCGTCTACGCCCACGACTTCCGGATCTTCGGCGGCGCGCTGGGCGAGGCCCACGCCACCAAGATCCACAAGATCATGGACATGGCCGTCGCCGCCGGCGCTCCGCTGGTCTCACTCAACGACGGCGCGGGGGCCCGGATCCAGGAAGGCGTCTGCGCCCTGGCCGGTTACGGCGGTATCTTCCGTCGCAACACCCACGCCTCCGGTGTCATCCCGCAGATCAGCGTGATGCTCGGGCCCTGCGCCGGTGGCGCCGCCTACAGCCCGGCCCTGACCGACTTCGTCTTCGCCGTACGCGACATCGCGCAGATGTTCATCACCGGCCCCGACGTCGTCAAGACCGTCACCGGTGAGGAGATCACGCACAACGGCCTCGGCGGCGCCGACGTACACGGCGCCACTTCCGGCGTCGCCCACTTCGTCTACGACGACGAGGAGACGTGCCTGGCCGAAGTCCGCTACCTGATCTCCATGCTCCCGGCCAACAACAGCGAACTGCCCCCGCACGCGGCGACCGACGACCCAGGGGACCGACGCTGCCCCGCGCTGCTCGAGGTGGTTCCCGCCGACGGCAATCACTCCTACGACATCCGCACCGTGATCGAGGACATCGTCGACGACGGCGACCACATGGAGGTCCACGCCGCCTGGGCGCCCAACATCGTGTGCACCCTGGCCCGCCTCGACGGCCGTACCGTCGGCATCGTCGCCAACCAGCCCGCCTCCATGGCCGGTGTCCTGGACATCAAGGCCAGTGAGAAGGGCGCTCGCTTCGTCCAGTTCTGCGACGCCTTCAACATCCCCCTGGTCACCCTTGTCGACGTTCCCGGCTTCCTGCCCGGCGTCGACCAGGAGCACGAGGGCATCATCCGCCGCGGTGCCAAACTCCTGTACGCCTACTGCAACGCCACCGTCCCGCGGGTCTCGGTCGTCCTGCGCAAGGCCTACGGCGGTGCCTACATCGTCATGGACTCACGCTCCATCGGCGCCGACATCGCCCTGGCCTGGCCCACCAACGAGATCGCCGTGATGGGCGCCGAAGGCGCGGCCAACGTCGTCTTCCGCCGGCAGATCGCGGCCGCCGACGACCCCGAGGCGATGCGCGCCCAGAAGATCGACGAATACCGACGCCACCTCGTCCACCCCTACTACGCCGCCGAACGCGGCCTCATCGACGACGTCATCGACCCCGCCGACACCCGTGTCCGCCTCATCGACGCCCTGGCGATGCTCGCCGCCAAGGACGCCCCGCTGCCCCGCCGCAAACACGGCACACCGCCCCAGTGAAAGGCCCGGCCATGACGACCCAGCCCCCCGGCGCCCTCCTCGAGTTGAGGATCGAGCGCGGCAACCCCACCCCCGAGGACTGGCTCCTATACACATCTCC
>NZ_SRID01000637.1 GCF_004684805.1 Streptomyces palmae | reverse complement strand
GCGTCCTTGCTCGCGTCCGAGCCGCTGCCGGGCAGCACGTCGAAGACGACCGCGGCCCCGGTCACCACGGCCAGGGCCCCGGCGACCGAGAGCACCAGGGAGCAGCTGAGCGCCCGCGGGCGGTTGCCGCCGCCCAGTGAGGCGAAGAGCGCCAAGCGGCGCCCCGACCGCTTCGACTCGCCGTCGGTGGGCCCTGTCCGGTCGGCCTGGCGCACGCCGTCCCCGGGCGGGCCCGCCGTCGCCCCCGCGGCGGACGACGCCCCTGCGGCGTACGGCACACCGACGGCAGGGTGCGCGGCCCTTGGCGGCCCGGCCACCGGCGGCCCCCCAGCAGGAGTCCCGGCCACAGACGGCCCCCCAGCGGGAAGGCCGGCCACGTGCGCCCCCTCCGCAGGAGTCCCGGCCACGGGCAGCCCCTCCGCGGGAAGCCCGGCCACCGGCGCCCCCTCGGCGGGGCGCTTCGTGCCGTGCGAGGGGGTCGGCGGGCCGAAGACTCCCAGCGCGGGCCCGGTACGCGGGTCGGCGAGCCGAAGGGTCAGCGTCTCCGAACCCGCCGCACCGCCGGAGGCCGGGGCCTCGTCCCCCGGGGCGGCGTCACCCCCCGCCGAGGCGGCAGCCACCGGACCGGACCCGACAGTCTCCCCCGCCGAGGCGGCGGCCACCGGACCGGACCCGAGGGTCGCCCCCGCCGAGGCGGCAGCGGCGGCAGGGTCCGCCGCCGGTGGGGCGGCGCCTCCCGCCACGGCAGCGGTGTCCCGCCCGGGGTCGGCGGCTCCCTCGGCCGGGCCACCCGCTCTCCCGGTCGAGGCGGCGCCTTCCGCCCCCGGCTCCGCCTCCGTCGTCCCCTCTCCCGGGGATCGCGGGCCCTCTCGCACCGGCGCGGCGGCCTCCAGGTCCAGGAGTTCCACGGCCTGCCGGCTGATCCGTTCGACCAGCGGGGCGGGCAGCCAGCCGGGGCGGACGAGCCCGGCCGCGCCGCCGCCGGGCGCCAGCCGCTCCAGGATCTGCTCCGGGGTGGGGCGGTCCGCCGGATCCTTGGCCAGGCAGCAGACGACCAGCTCCCGCAGTTCCGAGGTGAGCCCCGGGCCGAGCACGGCCTCCTCGTGGACCACCTTGTAGAGCAGCGAGGCGGAGCTGTCGCCCTGGAAGGGGCCGTCGCCGGTCGCGGCGAAGGCCAGCACCGCGCCCAGCGAGAAGACGTCCGCCGCGCCGGTGGCCGGCGTGCCGAGGATCTGCTCGGGGGACATGTAGCCGGGCGAGCCTATGGAGACGCCGGTGGCGGTGAGGGAGGCGGTGCCCGCGGTGGCCCGGGCTATGCCGAAGTCGATGAGCCGCGGGCCGTCCAGGGCGAGCAGCACGTTGGACGGCTTGACGTCCCGGTGCACCAGCCCGAGACCGTGTACGGTGCCGAGCGCCTCGGCCAGGCCGGCGGCCAGCGCCCGTACGGTGCTCTCCGGCAGTGGGCCGGTCTCGGAGACGGCCTGGTTCAGTGCGGGGCCGGCCACGTAACCGGTCGCCACCCAGGGCACCCGGGCCTGCGGGTCGGCGTCCAGCACCGGCGCGGTCCAGCCGCCGCCGACCTGCCGGGCGGCCTTCACCTCGCGGTGGAAGCGGGTACGGAACTCCTCGTCCAGCGCGAGGTGCGGATGGACGACCTTCACCGCCACGGTCCGCCCGCCGACGCTGCGTCCCAGGTAGACCCGGCCCATGCCGCCGGTGCCCAGTCTCCCCAGCAGGCGGTACGTCCCTATCTCCCGCGGGTCCTCCGCCCCCAGCGGCTGCATCGCCATGGCCTCCCCCTCGAC
>NZ_SRID01000063.1 GCF_004684805.1 Streptomyces palmae | reverse complement strand
GCGGGGGGCCGAGCGGTCCCGGTGCCGCCGGTGGCTTCGGCGGCGGTGCGCCGGGCGGTGCCGGTGGCTTCGGCGGCTCCGCGCCCGGTGGCCTCGGTGCTGCCCCGGCACCCTCGCCGGGGTCCGCCCCGGCGGCGCAGGCCGGCAGTCCGGCGCCCGCCGCGGCACCGGCCCCCACGCCGCCGCCGGCCGCCCCGGTGTACCGGGAGCCGCAGCCGCAGCCGGTCGCGCCCGAGGACGACATCCCGGACGAGGACGACCCGGATCTCGACGACACCGCGCTCAGCGGCCACGACCTGATCGTGCGCGAGCTGGGAGCCACGGTGATCGAGGAGATCGACAACGAGTAGCGGGCCGGCCGAGCCCGCCCCCTCGCCCGCCCCAGCAGGCACCCGAGCGCCGGCGGGGCGATCTGGTGCGTGGCCGGCACCCGGGGTGTTCCCGTGGTGTGGTCCCCGCCCCGGCAGGCGGCAGGCGGCAGGCAGGCAGAGGCAGTAGGCGCCGGGGCGCCGAGGGGCGCGGGGGTGTCTGGACGCCCGACGCGGGGCGTTCCCCTGGGGGTCCTCGCCCCCGGCAGGCGGCAGGCAGGCAGTAGGCGCCGGGGCGCCGAGGGGCGCGGGGATGTCCGGGCCCTCGGCAGGGGCGTTCACGTGGTGGTCCCCGCCCCGGCAGGGCCGGACGTCGGGCCGCCAGGGGGCGCGGGAAACCCGGGCGCTTGGTGGGGACGCGGGGTGTCCGGGAGCGTGATGGCGGTGCGCGGGGTGTGCCCGCGGTGGGTGCCCGTCCATGTGCGGACGGGCTCTCGCTTTTGCCGGGGTAGCGCGCGGCGACCGGGGAGCACGTAGGCTCGGGCTATCGAAAGAAACCGAACTTCGACAGCAGGAGCGAGCTCGTGATCCCCGGTGGTGGCCAGCCCAATATGCAGCAGCTGCTTCAGCAGGCCCAGAAGATGCAGCAGGACCTCGCCGCGGCTCAGGAAGAGCTGGCCCGCACGCCTGTCGAGGGGTCGTCCGGCGGTGGCCTGGTGAAGGCGACCGTGACGGGTGCCGGTGAGCTCCAGGGCCTGGTCATCGACCCGAAGGCGGTGGACCCTGAGGACACCGAGACCCTCGCCGACCTGATCATCGCGGCGGTCCGGGACGCCAACCAGTCCGCCCAGGAGCTCCAGCAGCGGAAGCTCGGTCCGCTGGCCCAGGGCCTCGGCGGCATGCCCGGCCTGCCGTTCTGATCGAACCCTCGGCCCGGCCGCGGGCCTGTTGAACCAGTCCGAGAAGGAGAGAGCGTTCCGTGTACGAAGGCGTGGTCCAGGACCTCATCGACGAGCTGGGCAGACTGCCCGGCGTCGGTCCCAAGAGCGCGCAGCGGATCGCCTTCCACATCCTGCAGGCCGAGCCCGCCGATGTCCGCCGCCTCGCGCACGCGCTGACCGAGGTCAAGGTCAAGGTGCGGTTCTGCTCGGTCTGCGGGAACGTCGCCGAGGCCGAGCAGTGCCGGGTCTGCCTTGACCCGCGCCGCGACCCGGCGGTCATCTGCGTGGTCGAGGAGCCGAAGGACGTCGTCGCGATCGAGCGGACGCGCGAGTTCCGGGGCCGGTACCACGTGCTGGGCGGAGCGATCAGCCCGATCGAGGGCGTGGGCCCGGACGATCTGCGGATCCGGGAGCTGCTCGCCCGGCTCGCGGACGGCACGGTCACCGAGCTGATCCTCGCCACAGACCCCAACCTGGAAGGGGAGGCCACCGCCACCTACCTGGCGCGGATGGTCAAGCCCATGGGCCTGAAGGTCACCCGCCTGGCGAGCGGCCTGCCGGTCGGGGGCGATCTGGAGTACGCCGACGAGGTCACCTTGGGGCGGGCCTTCGAAGGGAGAAGACTTCTCGATGTCTGACGCAACGCTGCACGACAGCCACCAGAATCCGGACGACTTCGCGGTCCAGATCTCCGACCAGATCGAGAGCTTCCTCGTCGCGGTCACCGAGGTGGCGAAGGGCGACGAGCCGGACAGCGCGGTGCCCTTCCTGCTGCTGGAGGTCTCGCAGCTGCTGCTCGCCGGCGGTCGGCTCGGCGCACACGAGGACATCCTCCCGGACGAGCGGTACGAGCCGGACACCGGTCCGGAAGCGGACGTCGACGACCTGCGGGAGCGCTTCGCCCGGCTGCTGGACCCGATCGACGTCTACTCGGAGGTCTTCGACCCGTACGTCCCGCGCAGTGCGCCGGTGGCCTGCCGGATCTCCGACGATCTCGCGGACATCATCACCGACCTGCGGCACGGCATGGCCCACTACCGGGACGGCCGTGTCACCGAGGCGCTGTGGTGGTGGCAGTTCTCCTACCTGTCGAACTGGGGCCCGACCGCCTCGGCGGCGCTGCGTGCCCTCCAGTCCCTGGTCGCGCACGTCCGGTTGAACAGCCCGCTGGACGAGTTGGACGGTCTGGACACCGACAACGGCGCGGGTGCCGACGACGACACGTTGGCCGAGGAGGCGGGCCGGGTGATGGCGGCCGAGCTGGGGGCGCCGCTGGGTCTGGGCTCCGGCTCCGTGGAGAGCCCCGCCGTGGAGAGCCCCGTGGAGAAGTGACGTCGGTCACGGCGTGCCGGATCGAGCGGAGCCGGGCTCTGTGTGAGCTGCCTTACGTTCCGTGTGCCCGGGCGTGCGCTGGGCAGGTGGTCGCTGAGCGGATACGGGCCCGACGGGTGCGCCGGCGCGATCGATCGGAGATCGCGGGGTGAGCGTTCTGTCTCGCTATGTGATATTCGGAGGGCGTTTTCCGGCCGCTCGATAGACTGAGTCGACCGTTTTACGAACAGTTTGCGAGGAGCGCACGTGGGCCTTGTCGTGCAGAAGTACGGAGGCTCATCCGTTGCCGATGCCGAAGGCATCAAGCGCGTCGCCAAGCGGATCGTGGAAGCCAAGAAGAACGGCCATCAGGTGGTCGTGGTGGTTTCCGCGATGGGCGACACGACGGACGAGCTGATCGATCTCGCTCAGCAGGTATCCCCGATTCCGGCCGGGCGCGAGTTCGACATGCTGCTGACCGCCGGAGAGCGGATCTCCATGGCCCTGCTGGCGATGGCGATCAAAAACCTCGGTCACGAGGCGCAGTCGTTCACCGGGAGCCAGGCGGGGGTCATCACCGACTCGGTCCACAACAAGGCGCGGATCATCGATGTCACGCCGGGCCGGATCAGGACCGCTCTGGAAGAGGGCAACATCGCGATCGTGGCCGGTTTCCAGGGGGTGTCCCACGACAAGAAGGACATCACCACCCTGGGCCGCGGTGGCTCCGACACCACCGCCGTCGCCCTCGCCGCCGCGCTGGAGGCCGAGGTCTGCGAGATCTACACCGACGTCGACGGTGTCTTCACCGCCGACCCGCGGGTGGTGAGGAAGGCCCGCAAGATCGACTGGATCTCGTCGGAGGACATGCTGGAGCTGGCCAGCTCCGGCTCCAAGGTGCTGCTGCACCGGTGCGTGGAGTACGCACGTCGTTACAACATCCCGATCCATGTCCGCTCGTCCTTCTCCGGACTGCGCGGCACCTGGGTCAGCAACGAGCCGCAAGGGGATCAGAAGGTGGAGCAGGCCCTTATCTCCGGTGTCGCCCACGACACCTCCGAGGCGAAGATCACGGTCGTCGGTGTGCCGGACAAGCCGGGCGAGGCCGCGGCCATCTTCCGTACCGTCTCGGACGCCGAGATCAACATCGACATGGTGGTGCAGAACGTCTCCGCCGCGTCCACCGGGCTCACCGACATCTCCTTCACGCTGCCCAAGGCCGACGGCCACAAGGCGATGGAGTCGCTGACCAAGGCGCAGCCGGTGATCGGTTTCGACTCGCTGCGCTACGACGACCAGATCGCCAAGATCTCCCTGGTCGGCGCGGGCATGAAGACCAACCCCGGGGTCACCGCGTCGTTCTTCGAGGCGCTGTCGAACGCCGGGGTCAACATCGAGCTGATCTCCACCTCCGAGATCCGCATCTCGGTGGTCACCCGCGCCGACGACGTCAACGAGGCGGTGCGCGCCGTGCACACCGCGTTCGGGCTGGACAGCGACACCGACGAGGCCGTCGTCTACGGAGGGACCGGGCGATGACCGGCGCGGCCGGCTGCGCCGGCAAGCCGACCCTCGCGGTGGTCGGCGCCACCGGGGCGGTCGGCACCGTCATGCTCGGCATCCTGTCCGAGCGTGCGGACATCTGGGGTGAGATCCGGTTGATCGCCTCGGCGCGTTCGGCAGGCCGAAAACTGACCGTGCGCGGTGAGCAGGTCGAGGTCGTGGCGCTCGCCGAGGAGGCGTTCGAGGGCGTCGACGTCGCGATGTTCGACGTACCGGACGAGGTCTCGGCGCGGTGGGCGCCCATCGCGGCGAGCCGGGGCGCGGTGGTCGTCGACAACTCCGGAGCCTTCCGGATGGACCCCGAGGTGCCGCTGGTGGTGCCCGAGGTGAACCCCCACGCGGCTCGGATGCGACCGCGCGGCATCATCGCCAACCCCAACTGCACCACGCTGTCCATGATCGTGGCGATGGGCGCGCTGCACGCCGAGTTCGGGCTGACCGAGCTGGTGGTCTCCTCGTACCAGGCGGCCTCCGGCGCGGGCAAGGCCGGTGTGGACGCGCTCCGCGAGCAGCTGGGCAAGGTCGCCGGCTCCGACCTGGGCAGCCAGCCCGGGGACGTGCGGGGGGCGATCGGCGACAGCGGGCCGTTCCCGGGGCCGCTGGCGCTCAACGTGGTGCCCTTCGCGGGGTCGCTCCAGGAGGACGGCTGGACCTCGGAGGAGCTGAAGGTACGGAACGAGACACGGAAGATCCTCGGCCTGCCCGGGCTCCCGATCGCCGTGACCTGCGTCCGGGTGCCGGTGATAACCGGCCACTCGCTGGCCGTGCATGCGCGGTTCGAGCGGGAGGTCACGGTGTCGGCCGCCCACGAGATCCTGGCCACCGCCCCGGGCGTGGTGCTCTGCGACGACCCGGCGCAGGGCGAGTTCCCCACTCCGGCCGATGTGGTGGGCACCGATCCGACCTGGGTGGGGCGGGTGCGGCGGGCGCTGGACGACCCGTGCGCGCTGGAACTGTTCGTCTGCGGCGACAACCTGCGCAAGGGCGCGGCGCTCAACACCGCGCAGATCGCGGAGGTCGTCGCGGCGGAGCGGGCCGCGCTCTAGGCGGCGCCCGCGGGGGCAGCCGGCTTCGTACGGCACCGTCCGCGGGCACGTCCGGCCCGCGGGCGGTGCCGTCCCGCAGGCTCGACGCGGCATCGGCCGGACCGCCGGTCGGAGGCGGCCTCGGCCCGTCGGTCGGACGCGGGTTCGGTCAGCTCGCTGCTCGACTCGGTCCGCGGGCTTCGCCGGCTCGCCGATGCCCGCGGCGCCCCCTGGGCCTCCGGGAGCGCTGGCGAAATCCGGGCCGCCGGGGTCGCCGGTCTGGGAATCTGTGAAGGATCTATGGCCATTACGATGACCTGGGCCGCTTGAACTGGACAGACGGTCTGTTCGACGATGCGCTCCCCGCCTCGCTGCAACCGGCAGTGGACGGGGGGCGTCTTCATAGCCGCCCCCACGTGGGTGTTGGTGAAATCGGTTCATAAGGGAAGAGCTGGTGCGCATGGGGGCAACTTTTGTATCGCCGGAAGCGATACCTCACGCGTACAACCCTGGCGGGGGGAAGCGTGTCCAACAGGCGTGGCAGAGGTACTCGGCATCGCAACGGTCCCCAGGCGCGCGCGCACCGCACTTCATCCGCGTTCCCGCACTCCAGCTGGTATGCCGGTGATCGCGCCGTGGTCGACCGTCCGCCCTGCGCAGATCCCGTCACAGCGTGGGGAAACTGACGACGCGATGGCAGTGGGCACCACAGTCGACCATCTCACCGAGACCTACCGCGCCCATTACCGGTCGCTCCTGGGTCTCGCCGCACTCCTGCTGGACGACACCGCCTCCTGCGAGGACGTCGTACAGGAGGCGTTCATCCGCGTGCACTCGGCGCGCAGCCGGGTGCGGGACCCCGAGAAGACGCTCGCGTACCTGCGGCAGACCGTCGTCAACCTCTCTCGTTCCGCCCTGCGGCGCCGCATCCTCGGCCTGAAGCTGCTCTCCAAGCCCATGCCCGACATGGCGAGTGCGGAGGAGGGGGCGTACGAGCAGCTGGAACGGGATCAGTTGATCAAGGCAATGAGAGGGCTGCAGCGCCGTCAGCGCGAGGTCCTCGTGCTGCGTTACTTCGCCGATATGACCGAAGCCCAGGTGGCCGAGACGCTCGGCATATCCCTCGGTTCGGTCAAGGCGTACGGCTCGCGCGGTATCGCCGCTCTGCGCGTCGCCATGGAGGCTCCGGCATGAAGTACACGAACGACAGGCCGAGTCCCCGAGACCCCGAGCGGCAGTGGGACCACGACACCGAGGCGCACGGTGCCGGACGTGCCGGTATGGAGGACACGGTGAGCGCCGATACCGGGGCCGGGCCGGACAAGGGCGCCGGCCTGAATGGATCCGAGGCCGGTACGGGCGGACGCACCGGGCCGGGCGACGGCAGGGCCGCCGAGTCGGGCGGTCCTGGCGGCGGCTTCGACGAGCAGACGCTGAAGGACCTGCTGCAGGGAGCCGTCAACGACCTCGAACCGGCTCCGAACGCACTGGAGCACCTGCGCCGCGCCGTACCCGCCCGCCGTACCCGCCGCCGTCAGGCGCTGGTCGGCGCGGTGGCCGCGCTGGTGCTCGGCGGAGCCGCGGTGCCCGCCCTGGTGCACGTGGCCACCAAGGCCGGTGCTTCCGACGACCGGCCCGCCAACGCCGCCAACAGCCGGCGCACCCCCGGGGCGCAGGGCGGTACGCACGGCGAGGGCCGTGACGGCCAGGCGACCGGATCGCCCACCAAACCGGGCGACGCGGGCAAGGGCCGCAAGGGCGAGGGCGGCAAGAAGGGCGCCAAGGACAAGGGTCCGAAGCGCGGTAGCACCGGACCGGGGCCGGATCCGTCCGACACCGTGGACGCCGCCTCACCCATCTGCACCCGCACCCAGCTCGGCAACGGCTCGGCGTCGACCGGCCCCGCGGACGCCAACGGCGCGGTCTACGGCTCGTTCCGGTTGGTCAACATCTCCGGCAGTGCCTGCACCGTCGACGGCCCGGGCCTGCTCAGCACCACCTCCCAGGGGGGAGTGGACGCCGCGGGAATCAAGGTGGTGGACCACACCTCCGGCGACGCGGCCACCGATCTGCCCGACCCGGCCACCGTGCCCGGCACGGTGAACCTGCTGCCGGGTGAGGCGTTCCAGGTCCGGTTCGCCTGGATCCCGGCCGCGGGTGGCGGCTCCTCGGGCTGCGGGGCGACGACCCCGCCCACCTCCGACCCTTCGCCGGACGGCAATGGGTCCGCCGCTGACGGCCAGCCCGGATCGGAGCAGCCGGACGCCGGCGGTGCCACCGGTGGTGACCCAGGCCACGGGGACGCCGGTGTCCTGATCAGCTACACCCCGTCGGCCGGTGCCCCGGGCGCCGGCAGCACCACGGTGGCGAACGCCTGCGCCGGGACGATCTACCGCACCGATGTGCTGGGCGGCTGACCGTCCGTAGAGGCCTCGTGGTGGGGCCGCGCCGCAGAGGGGGCGGCGCGGCCCCACCACGCGGAACCGCCTGCGCGGCAGCGCCCAGCGCGGCACCGTCCGTGCGGGAGCGCCACGCGGAACCGCCCACCCGGCAGGGCTCACCCGGACGCGCTCCCGCGGAAGCCGCCGGTGCCGTGCCGAGGCCGCCGCTGTGACCTTGGACGATCCGGTGGTGCCGGGGGCCGTGCCGGGCGCGCCGGAGGGGGCCCGTACCGTGGTGGTGTGTATCGGTTTCTGCTGACGCCCCGATGGTGGGTGTTCAACGTGCTCGCCGTGCTGGCCATCCCGCTGTGTCTGTCGATGGGCAGCTGGCAGCTCAGCCGGTTCGAGTCGCGTGTCGACTCGCACAACCAGCAGCAGGACCGCGAGGCCGAGGCCCGTCGGACACCGGCCGAGCCGCTGCGCGACCTGCTGCCGGTCACCCGGGACACCTACGGCCGGAAGGCCACCGTCACCGGCCGGTACGACACCGAGCACCAGCTGCTCGTCCCCGGCCGCCGCCTCGACGACCGCGACGGCTTCTATGTGCTCACCCTGCTCCGCACTGACGGGGCCGACGGGGCCGACGGCAAGGCCGACGGACGCGGTGCCGCGGGTGGGGCCAAGGCGGTGCCCGTGGTCCGCGGCTGGCTCCCGGGCGACGCCGACGCCAAGGCCGACACCGCCAAGGTGCCCGCCCCGCCGACCGGTGAGGTGACGGTGGTCGGCGCCCTCCAGGCGTCCGAGAGCCGGGGTGGCGACGGGGTGATTGCCGACGGTGGGCTGCCCGACGGTCAGCTGGGCATGATCAGTGCGGCCTCGCTGGTCAACCTGGTGCCGTACGACGTCTACGACGCCTGGATCACCTCCTCCTCGGCGCCCAAGCCCCTGAGTCCGGTGCCGCCGGCCGAGGCCGAGGGCACCGGACTGGATCTCAAGGCGTTCCAGAACCTCGGTTACACCGGTGAGTGGTTCGTCTTCGCCGGTTTCGTGGTCTTCATGTGGTTCCGGTTCTTCCGCCGCGAGGTGGAGACCGCCCGAGACCTGGCGCTGGGCATCACGCCGGATCCGGAAGCCGAAGATGGCGCTGGGCGAACTCGATCTCCTGCCGGAGCTGCTTGATCCGCTCCTCGACGACGAGCGAGCCGTGCCCCGCGTCGTAGCGGTACACCTGGTGCGGGGCTCCACGCCGCTCCAGCCGCGCGACGTAGTTCTCCACCTGGCGTATGGGGCAGCGGGGGTCGTTCACACCGGCGGAGATGTAGACCGGCGCGCGCACCTGGTCGACGTAGGTCAGCGGCGAGGAGGCCGCGAACCGCTCCGGCACCTCCTCCGGGGTGCCGCCCAGCAGGGTGCGGTCCATCGCCTTCAGCGCCTCCATCTCGTCGTGGTAGGCCGTGACGTAGTCCGCCACCGGCACCGCCGCCAGGCCCACCGCCCAGGCGTCCGGCTGAGTGCCGAGCCCGAGCAGGGTCAGATAGCCGCCCCAGGAGCCACCGGCCAGGACCAGCCGCGCCGGGTCGGCCAGTCCTGACTCCACCGCCCACTCCCGGACCGCGGCGATGTCCTCCAGTTCGATGAGTCCGACCCGGTGCTTGAGGGCGTCCGTCCAGGCGCGTCCGTAACCGGTCGAGCCGCGGTAGTTCACCCGCACCACCGCGAAGCCGTGGTCCACCCAGGCCGCCGTTCCGGCCGTGAAGGCGTCGCTGTCGTGCCAGGTGGGGCCGCCGTGGATGTCGAAGACGGTGGGGAACGGGCCGTCACCCGCGGGCTTCTGCATCAGCGCGTGCACCCGGCCGCCGGGTCCGTCCACCCAGACGTCCGACACCGGGACCGACCCGGGCGCGGTGAACCCCGGAGGATCCAGCACCACTCGACCGCTGGTCGACCGGACCTGCGGCGGCTCGGCGGCCGAGGACCACAGGAACTCCACGGTGCCGTCCGGACGGGCGCCCGCGGCCGAGATCGTGCCGGCCGGCGTCTCGACCCGGCTCAGCCGCGCGGAGGCCAGGTCGTACCGCCACAGCTCGCTGCGCGCCTGGTAGCTGTGGGAGACCAGCAGCGCGGCCCCGTCCGGGAACCACTCGGCGCCCACATCGCCCGGCAGATCGATCGCCAGCGCCGTCTCCTCGCCGGTCAGCGGGTCCCACACCATCGGCTCCCAGCGACCCCGCCGCTGGTGCCCGACGAGCAGCCGCGCGTCCCCGTCGACCGGTGCGAAGCCCATGACCGAAAGGCCCAGCTCCGCCACGCCGCCCTTGGTGTCGTCCAACTCGGCGACCGCCGTGCCGTCCAGCCGCACCACGCGGATCGCCGAGTGCATCGCGTCACCGTGCTCGGTGTGCTCGATCGCGATGAGCGTGCCGTCGTGGGAGAGGTCGCCGACCCCGGCCGACTCGCGGTGGCGGTAGATCTCGCGCGGCTGGGCGCCCGGCTCCACCACATGGACGGTGGAGCCGTCCTCGTCGGTGGACCGGCCCACGACCGCCGTGCCGTCCCGGCCGAGCGCCAGCCCGGTCGGATAGGAGGGCTCCAGACCCGGGGTGGCGGGCTCGTCGCTGCCCGCCGGTCCGGCGAAGGGCTGCCGCAGCCAGACCCCGAACTCGTCGCCGTCGGTGTCCGAGAACCACCAGATCCACTCGCCGTCCGGGGACAGCGTGCCGCTCGTGGTGCCGTTCGGCCGGTCGGTCACCTGCCGCTGTCCACCGGTCTCGCGGTCCCAGGCGTACAACTCGAAGGTGCCCGTCGCGTTGGAGACGAACAGTGAACGGTGCGGGGCGTCCTCCGCCCACTCCGGCAGGCCCACCCGCGGTGCCCTGAAACGCTTCTCCCAGTCCGGCATGGACTCTGTGCTCTCGGTCATGCCCCCCATTCTGCGCCGACGCGCACGGAACCGGCTGGTGTCGCCCCGAGCCTGTGGATAACCTCCGGCACATGCAGAGACCTGCGTCCCCCCACGACTGGCGCGACACCAACCGCGCGATGTGGGACGAGCGCGTTCCGATACATGCCAGCAGCGACCACTACGACCTCGACGCCTTCCGCGAGGGCAAGGACAGCCTCCGCGACTTCGAGCACGCCGAGGTCGGCGACGTCACCGGCCGCAGCCTGCTCCACCTCCAGTGCCACCTGGGCCTGGACACCCTCTCCTGGGCCCGGCGGGGCGCCGCCCAGGTGGTGGGCCTGGACTTCTCCGAACCCGCCGTCGAGACCGCCCGAGAGCTGGCCACCGAGCTCGGCTTGGGCCCGGACCGTGCGCTGTTCGTGGCCGCCGACATCTACGACGCGGCCGAAGCCGTGCCCGACCCCTCCTACGACATCGTCTACACCGGGGTCGGTGCGCTGTGCTGGCTGCCCGACATCCGGCGCTGGGCCGAGATCGTGGCACATCTGCTGACGCCCGGCGGGTTCCTCTACCTCGCCGAGTTCCATCCGCTGACCGACGCCCTGGACGCCGAGTCCGGCGCGCACATCGCGCACGACTACTTCAGCCCCGACCCCTGGGTGGACGAAACCTCCGGCACCTACACCGACTTCGACGCCGCCACCGTCAACAACCGCAGCTACCAGTGGCAGCACCCGCTGGGTGAGGTGGTCTCCGCCCTTGCCGAAGCGGGACTGCGCATCGACTTCCTGCACGAACACGATGTGACGCTGTTCCAGCAGTTCGGAGCGCTGCGGCAGGGGGAGGACGGTTACTACCGACTGCCCGCAGACCGGCCGCGGGTGCCGCTGATGTACTCCCTCAAGGCCACCCGGCCGCCCTCCTGACCTGCGGTCAAGCGGATCCGTCCCGGGGGTGTGGAAAGTCCGGCCACCCGTTCGTGGGATGTACCCCGTCGCACGGCGGGTGTCCGGACGCCGGCGGGCCCTGGATTTCCACAGGCGGGCCGGGCGCCGGTGCGCGATGCCGGCCCCTCGGGGGACACTTCGGGGGACGCACTCACCAGGGCGGGGGAGTGCGGGGCGCGCTGTCCGCCGGCCGACCCGCCCCACCATGAAGCGGAGGACCGAGGACCGATGGGCGACATACGCAGCATGGTCGAGAGCTACTGGGCGACGGCCCAGGCGCGCGACTGGACCGCCTTCGCCGACACGCTCGCGGTGGATGTGAGCTATGAGCTGCCGCAGACGCGGGAGCGCGTACTCGGGCGTGAGGCGGTCGTCCGATTCAACGTCGAGTACCCGGGGGAGTGGAGCGTCGAGGTGGAGCGCATCGTCGCCGATGACCGCCAGGCGGTGTCCTGGGTCCGGGTCACGGTGGGCGAGGAAGAGGAGCAGGGCATCGGGTTCTTCACCGCCGGGCCCGACGGCCGCATCCAGAGCATCGTCGACTTCTGGCCGGAGGCCTATCAGCCACCGGCCGGCCGTGAGCACCTGGTCGAGCGCTTCTGACCGGCCAGGACTTCCGGCATCCCGGCCACCGGGCGGTCTACTTGAGCAGCAGCGGCAGTGCGTCCATGCCGTAGACGATCGAGAGCTTCCGGAACGACAGGTCCTCCGGGGCGACCGCCAGGCGCATCTCGGGGAAGCGGCGCACGAGGGCGGGCATCGCGGCACGCAGTTCCATACGGGCCAGCTCGGCTCCGACGCAGCGGTGGATGCCGTAGCCGAAGGCAAGGTGGGAAGGGGCGTCGCGGTGCGGATCGAAGCGCTCCATGTCGGGGCCGAGCGACTCGTCCCGGTTGACCCCGCTCAGCGAGCAGAGCACGAAGTCGCCACGGGAGATCTTGGTGCCCGCGACCTCCATGTCCTCCTTGGCGAAGCGCGGGAAGGCCACCTGCACCACCGTGAGGTAGCGCAGCAGTTCCTCGATGAGCCCGTCCACCACCGTGTCGTCCTCGCGCAGCGTGGCGAGGTGCTGGGGGTGCTGGAGCAGCACCACGGTGCCCAGGGCCAGCATGCTCGCGGTGGTCTCCAGCCCTCCGGTGAGCACCCCGTCGGCCAGGCCGGTGAGTTCCTCGTCGTCGATCTCGTCGCCGTGCTCGCGCACGAGCATGCCCAGCAGCCCGTCACCCGGGTTCTCCCGCTGCTTCTTGACGATGTCCCGGAGATAGGAAAGGGAGTCGGATATCGCTCCGAAGGAGGCACCCGCCCCGCCGAACAGATCGAACCGCGCGGTGCTCAGGCGCTGGAAGTCGTCCCGGTCCTCGTAGGGGACCCCCAGCAGCTCGCATATGACGAGAGAGGGGATGGGAAACGCGAACTCCTGAACCAGGTCGACCGGCCCGTCGATGGCCTCCATCGCGTCCAGGCGCTCCTCGACCAAGGCGTGGATGCGCGGAGTCAGCCTGCTCAGACGGCGCATGGTGAACTCCGGGGTCAGGAGGCGCCGCAGGCGGGTGTGGTGCGGGGGATCGCTGAAGCCGAGCCCACCGGGGTTCTGCTGGGCCGATATCCCGGCGTTCCCGGCGAGGTTGGAGAAATCCGTGCTGAAGTCATGGGCCTTGCCCAGGATGGTCTTTGCCTCGGCGTATCCGGTGACCAGCCAGCCGGTCATGCCGAAGGGCAGCGCGAGCTTGCTGATGGGCTCCTTGGCGCGGCGCGCGGCCAGCCCCGGTACCGGGTTCACGCCGTCCCGGCGGAGCGGCATCAGCGTGGACTCTGGCAGAAACGACATCTTGGACAAGTCCAGGCCGTTTCGCTGGAGCCGCGAAAAATATTTGCGGCCGAGCCAGGCGGTGATGTTTGAGCGGAGATTTGGCATGGGCGCCATACTGCCTGCCTCCGGTTGCGGAGTGTGACGCAGGCTCGTCACGATTGCGTGTGATGTGCCACAGCCTGCTGGGGATGCGTCCGACGGGGGTTCGCGTCAGGGCCGCGGGAGTGCCTCGGCCGGTGTCCGGCATCCGCTGCCGCCTTCCCCGGCCGCGATCCGCTCCGGGCGGTCGGCGCCAGGAGGCGGCTGCCCGCCGAGGCGGATCGGGGGTGGAGCCGGCCGTTCGAGGAGCCCCCGGACCCCATGTGTTGTGTAGCTCACATTCGCCTGGATGCCGGCGCGGTCGAGCCTCCGCGGTGCCAGGTGGGGTCGAGCCTGCGACCGGGTGAGGCGGTGCTCGGGGAGCCGGGGGCGAGCCGATCCCCAAGGGTTGGGGAAACGAGTCAGGGGCCCGACCCGCTCTCGCGGATCAGGCCCCTGACCTGGTGTTCCTTCAGTCGGGGTGGCGGGATTTGAACCCACGACCTCTTCGTCCCGAACGAAGCGCGCTGCCAAGCTGCGCTACACCCCGAAGCAACGAGCTCTACTTTAGCCCACGCGGCGCTGTAGGTGAAATCCGGTTTCGGGGGCGCCCTCGCTGGTCAGTCGCCTGGGGTGAGCGTGAGCAGCGTGGCCTCGGGCGGGCAGGCGAAGCGGACCGGGGTGTATCGGTTGGTGCCGCAGCCTGCCGAGACGTGGAGGTAGGAGGTGTGGCCCCCGGCCTGGTGGGTGGACAGGCCCTTCACCCGGCGGGTGTCGATGTCGCAGTTGGTGACCAGGGCCCCGTAGAAGGGGATGCACAGTTGGCCGCCGTGGGTGTGGCCCGCCAGGATCAGCGGGTAGCGGTCCGCGGTGAAGGCGTCCAGCACCCGCAGGTACGGCGCGTGCACCACGGCCAGCGAGAGGTCCGCCCCGGACTCCGGGCCGCCGGCGACCTCGCTGTACCGGTCGCGCTTGATGTGCGGGTCGTCCAGACCGGTCAGGGCGATCTCCAGGCCCTCCAGCTTGATGCGGCCGCGGGTGTTGGACAGCCCGACCCAGCCCGCCGTGTCGAAGGCGTCGCGCAGCTCCTCCCACGGGTTGTGGATGGCGCCGACCGCCGGCGGGTTGCCGTTCAGCCCGTGCCGGCCGTTGGCCTTCTCCATCAGGTAGCGGGCCGGGTTCCGCAGCTTGGGGCCGTAGTAGTCGTTGGAGCCGAAGACGTACGCGCCCGGGAACTCCATCAGCGGGCCCAGCGCGTCCAGCGTCTCGGGCACACCCTCGGGGTCGGAGAGGTTGTCACCGGTGTTGATGACGAAGTCGGGGCGCAGCCCGGCCAGCGACTGGAGCCAGCGCTGCTTCTTGCGCTGGCCGCTGACCATGTGAATGTCCGAGACCTGCAGCACACGCAGCGGTCGCATGCCGCGCGGCAGCACCGGCACCATGACCCTCCGGAGCCGGAAGGAACGGACTTCGAAACCGGCGGCATAGGCGATTCCGGCGGCGCCGACCGCCGTGATTCCCAGGGGTACTCCGTATCGGGCGCGCATGCTCTCCATCGTCGCAGACCCCGGACGGAGACGAAATCTTCGGGTGATTACCGGCCAGGGCTGGCAGACTCGACCCATGACCACCACGCTCAAGTCCAGGCTGCAGGACGACCTCACCGCAGCCATCAAGGCGCGCGACGAGCTGCGCTCCTCCACTCTCCGGCTCACCCTGACCGCCATCCAGAAGGAAGAGGTGGCGGGCACGACCGCTCGAGAGCTGTCCGACGCCGAGGTGGAGAAGATCATCGCGCGCGAGGCGAAGAAGCGCCGTGAGGCCGCCGAGGCGTTCGCCCAGGGCGGCCGTCCCGAGCAGGCCGAGCGGGAGCGGGTGGAGGGCGAGGTGCTCGCCGAGTACCTGCCGAAGCCGCTGACGGACGAGGAGCTGGACGCGCTGGTGGCCGAGGCGGTCGCGGAGGCCGCCGCGGGCGGGGCGGAGGGTCCCAAGGCCATGGGCGCGGTGATGAAGATCGTGAACCCGAAGATCGCGGGCCGTGCCGAGGGTGGCCGGGTGGCCGCCGCGGTGAAGCGCCGGCTGGCGGGCTGACCCCGTACGGCCGAAGGGGCCCGGACGGTTCGCCGTCCGGGCCCCTTCGTGTCGCCGTGGTGCTGCGGTGCTGTGCCGGTGGGCTCAGGGCCGCCGGCCGTGGCCGTTGCCGGGTCGAGTCGGGTCCCAGCCGCCGGTGTCGCCGCCGATCAGGTCCGGCGGGATGCTGACGTCCGGCCAGGGGTTGTCGCCGCCCGGCCTGGGGCGGTCGCGGCCGGGCTTCTTCCGCTCCGGGTCCGCGATCGGGAGGACGGGCAGGTCGGGGGCGGGCTTGCCCTCCAGGGCCCCGCTCATCGCCTCGCGCCAGATCGGGCCGGGCACCTCGCCGCCGAAGACCTTGTCGTAGGGGCGCCCGCCGATGTTGATGCCGATCATCTGGCGCCGGCGGTTGGGGTCACCGACCCAGACCGCGCCCGCCATGTTCGGCGTGTAGCCCACGAACCAGGCGTCGTAGCGGTCGTCGGTGGTGCCGGTCTTGCCCGCGCTGGCCCGGCCGGCGAGGCCGGCCTGCTTGCCGGTGCCGTCCTCGACCACGCCCTTGAGAAGGGAGTTGACGGTCTTGGCGGTCTTCTCGGACATCGCCCGGTGGCATGAAGTCTGCGGCACCTTCAGCTTCCTGCCGTCGGCGTCGGTGATCGACTCGATGGCCACCGGCGAGCAGTACACCCCGCGGTTGGCGAAGGTGGCGTACGCGTTGGCCATGGTCAGGGGGGACACCACCTGGGTGCCGAGGGAGATCGAGGGCAGCTGCTCAAGCGCCTTGCCGTCGGCCCGCTCGACCCCCATCTCCTTGGCCATGGTGGTGACCGGGCAGACCCCGATGTCGCTGATCAACTGCACGTAGTAGGTGTTGATCGACTTCGCGGTCGCCTCCTTCATGCGGTACGGGCCCTTTTCGGTGGCGTTCTCGTTCTGCGTGGAGTCGTTGCCGCTCCAGGAGCCGTTGCAGGTCCGAACGGGGCTCGGGTACTTCATCCGGTACGGCGAGGGGTACGACTTGGTGGGCTTGACCCCCTGCTCCAGCGCCGCCGCCGCCACGATCGGCTTGAACGTCGACCCGGACAGGTAGCCGTTGCCGCCGCCCATGTCGTCGTCGACGGAGAGGTTGATCTCCAACTGGTTCTTGCCGAAGCCGTACGGACGGGACTGCCCCATGCCGAGGATCTTCCCGGTGCCGGGCTCCACCAGGGTGACCGCGGTGGCGACCTCGTCCGTGGCGTAGACGTTGCCGGCGATGGCCTTCTGCACCGACTTCTGGGCCCGCGGGTCCAGGGTGGTGTGGATCGTCAGCCCGCCCTGGTTCCAGCGCTTGGCGCGCTCCTCGCGGGTCTTGCCGAAAGCCGGGTCCGAGAGGAAGACCTGGTGGACGTAGGCGCAGAAGAAGCCGGCGCCGTCGACCGCGGTGATGCAGCCGTTCTTGGGGCGGCTGACCTTGAGGCCGAGCGGCTGCTTCTTGGCCCGATCGGCCTCGGCCTGCGAGATGTTCTTCACCTCGGCCATGCGCTGGAGCACGGTGTCGCGGCGCAGCTTGGCCTGCTGGGGGTTGTTGATCGGGTCGTACCGGCTGGGTGACTGGACGAGTCCGGCGAGCATCGCGGCCTCGGGCAGGGTGAGGTCCTTGGCGTGCTTGCTGAAGTAGCGCTGGGACGCGACCTCGATGCCGTACGCCTGCTGCCCGAAGAAGGTGATGTTCAGGTAGTTCTGCAGGATCCGCTTCTTGCCGAGTTCCTTCTCGATCTGGATCGCGTACTTCAGCTCGCGGATCTTGCGGCCCACGGTCTGCTGGGTGGCCTGCGCGACCTTGTCCGCGTCGTCGCCGGCCTCCTCCACGAAGACGTTCTTCACGTACTGCTGGGTGAGGGTGGAGGCTCCCTCGGAGACGCCGCCGTCCTGGGCGTTCTTGTTGATCGCGCGCAGCACGCCCTTGAGGTCGATCGCCCCGTGCTCGTAGAAGCGGGCGTCCTCGATCGCGACGATCGCCTTCTGCATGTGGGGCGAGATGTCCTTGAGCGGCACCACCGTGCGGTCGCGCTCGTAGACCTTGGCGATCTCGTCGCCGTCGGCGTCCAGGATGGTCGTCCGCTGGCTGAGCGGCGGGGTCTTGAGGTTCGCCGGGATGTCGTCGAACTCCTCGACCGTGCCCTTGGCCGCCAGGCCGAGCGCTCCGACCGCGGGCAGTGCGAGCCCGGCCATGACCGCGCCGGCCAGCACGCTGACGCCGAGGAACTTCGCGGCTTGCTGTGTGGTGGAGAGGCCCCCGCCCGAGCGCTTCTTACCCATGGGGGCAGCCTACGTGGCGAATCGCCGGACAGGGGGCCAGGTGTTCGCATACGCTGGCTCACACCAGCTCAGGGCCTGCGTTCTGTGTTGCCTTCCCCCCTCACTCATGTGAGTGATGAGACATGTCCGCATTGGGAGATTAGGTCGGATGTGCTCCTCGGGATGCGTGAAGGCTGACCTGATATGCCCCTGAAGTCTGCTATGTCGTCAGCTCACTCCGTTGGGTGATCTGCCGCGTACGCATAGTCCGTTCGGACCATTCAAGATTGGGCCCGCAGGGGCTGTTGCGCTCTGTCGACCTTCCGTAACGTCCTCAACTGGCGACGGTGAATATGCCGTTTGTCGCCGTGGGGGAGCCTCAATTCGGGAGAGGACGGCACCAGCATGGGCTGGGTAACCGACTGGAGTACGCAGGCCGCCTGCCGCACGACCGATCCGGACGAACTATTCGTCCAAGGCGCAGCGCAGAACCGGGCGAAAGCGGTCTGCACGGGGTGTCCCGTGCGCACCGAGTGCCTGGCCGACGCCTTGGACAACCGGGTCGAGTTCGGCGTGTGGGGCGGAATGACCGAGCGGGAGCGGCGGGCACTGCTGCGCCGCCGACCGACGGTCACATCCTGGCGCAGACTGCTGGAGACCGCGCGCAGCGAGTACGAGCGCGGCACCGGCATCCTGGCGGTCGATGACGACGAGGACTACGACAGCTACGCCGCCGCGGGCTGACCGGCCCGCCCAGGCGAACACCGTCCGGCACTTCCGTCGGCCGGTGAACACCCGCCCGGTATCCGTTTGCTGGACCGAACGGTGACATGGCATCAGGCGCTGTGCGGAATGCCCCGCGCCGCTGGCACGAACGCGCCGGTGGAGTGCGGAACGCTCGATGGGCTCACCTCGGTGCCGGGCACGCGGCCGGCTGCTGACGCGTCGGCCGTGGGTGTGCACCCAGGGTCGCCGATGGGCGCACCGCCGGTGCGCACACGGGCGGGCTGAACCACGGGTGGGTCAGCGGTACGTGCCTGAGGACGCCTGTTCGCAGGGAGCCGCACGCCGGTACGGGCCGAGGCCGACGCCGAAGGCGCCCCCGTGGCGGTCGAGCCTGCCGGGATCCCTCGAACGGTCAGCCGACCGCGGGCAGGGTGTCCGACTGTTCGGCGAGGCGGTCACCGACCGTGCGCAGCCCCGCGAGGTCGTGCACATCGCCGGGGAGCGCGGCCACCTCGGCCACCGGAACCTCGGGGTGCAGCGCCGCGAAGCGGTCCCGGGTGCGCTGCTCGCGCGCCAGCACCTGCATGCGCTCGGCGTGCAGCCTCAGCAGCCCGGCGGCGAGCTGCTCCGCCGACGTGGGGGAGTCGTCGTCGGGAGCCGCGACCGGGCCGGAGCCGGAAACCAGGGTCGGGGAGCTTCGCCCTTCAACCTTCCCTGAACCACGATCGACAATGCGGCCGTTAACAAGATTTTCTTCGCCGTCTTCGGCCCCGGGAGCCGCACAGTCCGCCTCGGCGCGGCGCTCGGTGTCCGGACCGCCGAACTCCGGATCCCCCAGGTCAGGGTCCTCGGCGGGCACCTCGGTGAGCATCTCCGCGGCGGCCAGGGCCCGTTCGGCCGAGAGCTGGGCGGCTCCGCTGCCGTGCACCCGGTTCAGCACCAACCCGGCCAGCGGCATCCGGTCCGCGGCCAGCCGTTCCACGAAGTACGCCGCCTCACGCAGCGCGTCCCGCTCCGGAGCCGCCACCACAAGGAAGGCGGTACCCGGGGCCTGGAGCAGCCGGTAGGTGGCGTCGGCCCGGGTGCGGAAGCCGCCGAACATGGTGTCCATGGCGGCGGCGAAGGTCTGCACATCGCGCAGGAACGAACCGCCCAGCAGCTTGCTCAGGGTGCCGGTCATCATCGACATGCCCACGTTGAGCACCTTCAGCCCGGCCCGGCCGCCGACCTTCGCCGGAGCCGTCAGCAGCTTGATCAGCTTGCCGTCGAGGAAGGAGCCCAGACGCTTCGGCGCGTCCAGGAAGTCCAGCGCGGACCGGCTGGGTGGGGTGTCGACGACGATCAGGTCCCATTCGTCGCTCGCCCTGAGCTGGCCCAGCTTCTCCATGGCCATGTACTCCTGGGTCCCCGCGAAACCGGCCGAAAGTGACTGGTAGAAGGGGTTGGCCAGGATGGCGCGGGCCCGCTCGGGGTCGGCGTGCGCTTCGACGATCTCGTCGAAGGTGCGCTTCATGTCCAGCATCATCGCGTGCAGTTCGCCGCCTGCCGAGGTATCGATGCCGGACACCTGGCGGGGGGTGTTGTCCAGCGCCTCGATGCCCATCGACTGGGCCAGCCGGCGCGCCGGGTCGATGGTGAGCACCACGACCCTGCGCCCCCGCTCGGCGGCCCGCAGACCGAGGGCCGCGGCCGTGGTGGTCTTGCCCACGCCGCCGGAGCCGCAGCACACCACGATGCGGGTCTGCGGGTCGTCCAGCAGGGCGTCGGCCTCCAGCCGGGGTGCCGCGTCCATGCTCATGCCGCCCCACCTTCTCCCGCGCGACCCGATGCGCGCGTTCCGCTGATGCCGGTGCGGCCGGCCCGGCCGCACCGTGTGCCGCCGGTCCCGGCGGCGGTGCCGTACGTCCTCATATCGGCCACTGCTTGCGCAGGTCGGCGGCGAGCCGGTAGAGCCCGGCCAGGTCGATGCCGTCGGTGAGCAGTTCCAGCTCGTGGGTGGGCAGCTCCAGCCGCGCCAACTCGGCGCGCTGCGCCCGCTCCAGGGCTACCCGTTCCGCGTGCTCCCGGGCCTGTTCCAGCAGCGGGTCGACCAGGCGTTCGGCCAGGCCGCCGCGCCGGGCGCCGCCCAGACCGGCGGTGGACAGGGCCTTGGCGACCGCGGTGCGCTGCCCGTTGGCCGCGGCGTCCACCGCCTCCGGGCCGAGGATCGCGGGCCGCACCATGTTGATCACCACCGAGCCGGTGGGCAGCCCCTCGCGGCGCAGCTCGGCGATGCCGTCCGCGGTCTCCTGTACCGGCATCTCCTCCAGCAGGGTCACCATGTGGACGGCTGTTTCCGCCGACTTGAGCACGCGCATCACGGCCTGCGCCTGATGGTGTATCGGCCCGGTGCGGGCCAGCCCCGCCATCTCGTCGTTGACGTTGAGGAAGCGGGTGATACGCCCGGTCGGCGGCGCGTCCATGACCACGTAGTCGTAGATGAACCGACCGGCGCGGGTCTTGCGGCGCACCGCCTCGCACGCCTTGCCGGTCAGCAGGACGTCCCGCAGGCCGGGCGCGATGGTGGTGGCGAAGTCGATCGCGCCCAGCTTCTTCAGCGCCCGTCCGGCCGAGCCCAGCTTGTAGAACATGTGGAGGTAGTCGAGGAGCGCGAACTCCGGGTCGATGGCCAGGGCGTACACCTCGCCGCCCCCCGGCCCGACCGCGATCTTCCGCTCCTCGTAGGGCAGTGCCCCGGTTTCGAAGAGTTGAGCGATGCCCTGGCGGCCTTCGACTTCGACCAGCAGGACGCGCTTGCCCTCGCCTGCGAGGGCCAGCGCGAGTGCGGCGGCGACCGTGGTCTTGCCGGTTCCGCCCTTGCCACTGACGACATGGAGCCTGCTCACATTGCGGAGCCTAACCAGTCGCCGCCGGGAGTACGCACCAGCCCCCGAGGGAGAGGCACTACAGTCAGCACCATGACCAAGTGGGAATACGCGACAGTGCCCCTGCTGGTGCACGCCACCAAGCAGATCCTGGACACCTGGGGTGAGGACGGCTGGGAGCTCGTCCAGGTCGTGCCGGGGCCGAACAACCCCGAGCAGCTGGTGGCCTACCTCAAGCGGGAGAAGGTCGCATGAGCGCGGCCGAGCGGAAGCTCGCCGAGCTGGGGCTGAGCCTGCCGGAGGTCGCGGCGCCGCTGGCGTCCTACGTCCCCGCGGTCCGCACCGGCGCGTACGTCCACACCGCCGGCCAGCTGCCGCTGGTCGACGGCAAGCTGGGCGTGACCGGCAAGGTCGGTGCGGAGGTGACCCCCGAGGAGGCCAAGGAGCTGGCGCGTATCTGCGCGCTGAACGCCCTGGCCGCCGTGAAGTCGGTGGTCGGTGACCTCGACCGGATCGCGCGGGTGGTCAAGGTCGTCGGCTTCGTGGCCTCGGCCTCGGACTTCACCGGCCAGCCCGGTGTCGTCAACGGCGCCAGCGAACTGCTCGGCGAGGTGCTCGGCGACAAGGGCATCCACGCCCGCAGCGCGGTCGGCGTGGCGGTGCTGCCGCTGGACGCGCCGGTCGAGGTCGAGATCCAGGTCGAGATCGCGGACTGATCCGTACGGGTCGGGGCTTGGGCCGTACGGGTCCGGGACCGGGCCGTCCTGGCCGAGAGACCTGCCGGGAGGGACGGGGCCGGACGGGCGCTCCTGCCGTACGGCGGTCCGGGCCCGGAGGAAGCGTCCCCTCGAACATCCGGGCGCGACCGCATAACATCCGGCCATGTCGTCCACGACCAATGCGACCAATGGCCAGTGGTTTCCGCCCGAGTGGCCGGATCGAATCCGTGCGCTGGCCGCCGGCGAGCTGACCCCGCCCGCCCCGCGTGCCGCGGCCACCGTGCTGCTGCTGCGGGACGGCGTCGGCGGCCCTGACGTCTACATGCTGCGCAGACGCGCCTCCATGGCATTCGCCGGAGGCGCGTACGCGTACCCGGGCGGGTCGGTGGATCCCCGGGACCGGGGCGAGGTGGCCTGGGCCGGGCCCACCCGCGAGGAGTGGGCGCGGAGGCTCGGCCTCGGCGAGGACGCCACCGCGGCGCAGGCCGTGGTGTGCGCGGCGGTCCGGGAGACCTTCGAGGAGGCCGGCGTACTGCTCGCCGGTCCCGCCGCGGACACGGTCGTCGCGGACACCACGGGCGCGGACTGGGAAGCCGACCGGGCGGCACTGGTGGCGCGCGAACTCTCCTTCGCCGACTTCCTCGGCCGCCGGGGGCTGGTGCTCCGCTCCGACCTGCTGGGCGGCTGGGCGCGCTGGATCACCCCGGAGTTCGAGTCGCGCCGCTACGACACCTGGTTCTTCGTGGCCGCGCTGCCGGCCGGGCAGCGCACCCGCAACGCCTCCACCGAGGCCGACCGCACGGTCTGGATCCGGCCACAGGACGCGGCCGGCGGCTACGACCGGGGCGAGCTGCTGATGATGCCGCCGACCATCGCCACACTGCGCGACCTGGCGCCGTACGGCACGGCGGCCGAGGTGCTGTCCGCGGCCGCGACGCGGGACCTGACCCCCGTACTGGCGCGGGCCGAGCTGGTGGACGGCCAACTGGTGCTGAGCTGGCCCGGCCACGAGGAGTTCACCAAGCGGATCGCCGAGGGCGGGGAGGACGCATGACCTTCGCAGGCTCACTGCCGGGGCAGCCGCGCGGCGGCGCCATAGGCGGACCCGCCACCGCACGCGCGATGTGCGTCCTGGCGCCGAACCCCTCGCCGATGACGCTGGACGGCACCAACACCTGGATCGTCGCCGAACCCGACTCCGACCTGGCCGTGGTCATCGACCCCGGACCGCTGGACGAAAGCCATCTGCGGGCCGTGGTGGCGAGCGCCGAACGTGCCGGGAAGCGGGTGGGGCTGACCCTGCTCACCCACGGCCACCCGGACCACGCGGAGGGCGCGGCGCGCTTCGCCGAGCTGACCCGTACCCCTGTCCGGGCGCTGGACCCGACGCTGCGGCTGGGCGACGAAGGGCTGGGGGAGGGTGATGTGATCACCACCGGGGGGCTGGAGCTGCGGGTGGTCCCCACCCCGGGGCACACCGCCGACTCGCTCTCCTTCCACCTGCCCGCGGACGCCGCCGTGCTCACCGGCGACACCGTGCTGGGCCGCGGCACCACGATGGTCGCGCACCCCGACGGGCGGCTGGGCGAGTACCTCGACTCGCTGCGCCGGCTGCGGTCGCTGACCGTGGACGACGGGGTGGACACGGTGCTGCCCGGCCACGGGCCGGTGCTGGCCGACGCGCGCGGGGCGATCGAGTACTACCTGGCGCACCGGGCCAGCCGGCTGGCCCAGGTGGAGACGGCGGTGGAGCAGGGGCACCGGACGGCTTCCGAGGTGGTCGCGCACGTCTACGCGGAGGTGGACCGCTCGCTGTGGCCGGCCGCCGAGCTGTCGGTACGCGCACAGCTGGAGTACCTGCGCGAGCACGGACTGATCTGAGCGACGGCCGGGACGGGGTCTGAGGGCCACGAGGGCCCAGGGGGTACGGCAGGAGGGCCTGGCCTGCAAACCGCGCGGGGAGAGGCGGAAGCCCGCGGCCCTCAGGCCGTGCGGCGCAAGCGTACGGGCTCCTGGGGGCGGCCCGAGGCG
>NZ_SRID01000636.1 GCF_004684805.1 Streptomyces palmae | reverse complement strand
CCCCCGCCGGGCCTTCACCCCCATCGAGCGCTCACCCCCGTCGAGCCCGTCCGCACCGGCCGAACGCCGCCTGCCGCACGCCACCGGCACAGCGTGCCCGTCCGCACCGCTCGCAAGCCTGAAGGAGTACTCCCATGCCCACCTTCGACTACGTCGTCATCGGCGGCGGCACCGCGGGATCCGTGATCGCCTCCCGCCTCACCGAGGACCCCGGCACCACCGTCGCCGTCATCGAGGGCGGGCCCTCCGACGTCGACCGCCCCGAGGTGCTGACGCTGCGCCGCTGGCTGGGCCTGCTCGGCGGGGAGCTGGACTACGACTACCCGACCACCCCCCAGCCGCGCGGCAACTCCCACATCCGGCACAGCCGCGCCCGGGTGCTCGGCGGCTGCTCCTCGCACAACACGCTGATCTCCTTCAAGCCGCTGCCCGGCGACTGGGACGAGTGGGCCCAGGCCGGCGCCGAGGGCTGGGACGCCGGCGCCATGGACCCGTACTACGAGCGGCTGCGCAACAACATCGTGCCGGTGCACGAGAAGGACCGGAACGCCATCGCCCGCGACTTCGTGGCGGCGGCGCGCACGGCGGCCGAGGTGCCGCTGGTGGAGGGCTTCAACCAGCGGCCCTTCCACGAGGGCGTCGGCTTCTTCGACCTCGCCTACCACCCGGAGGACAACAAGCGCTCCTCCGCCTCCGTCGCCTACCTCCACCCCTTCCTGGACCGGCCCAACCTCCACCTGATGCTGGAGACCTGGGCCTACCGGCTGGAGCTGGACGGCGACCGGGCCACCGGGGCGCGGGTGCGCACCAAGGACGGCGAGGAACTCCTGGTGGAGGCGGCCCGCGAGGTGGTGGTGTGCGCGGGCGCGGTGGACACCCCGCGGCTGCTGATGCACTCCGGAATCGGGCCTGCCAATGATCTTGAAAAGCTCGGCATTCCGGTGACGCTTGATCTCCCGGGCGTCGGGGAAAACCTTCTGGATCACCCGGAGTCGGTCATCGTCTGGGAGACCCACGGTCCCATACCGGAGAATTCCGCGATGGATTCGGACGCGGGACTTTTTGTGCGGCGGAATCCTGAATCAAGTGGACCTGACCTGATGTTCCACTTCTACCAGATCCCGTTCACTGACAATCCGGAGCGGATTGGCTACGAAAAGCCAGCGCATGGAGTGTCGATGACCCCCAACATCCCCAAGCCGCGCAGCCGCGGACGCCTCTACCTCACCAGTGCGGACCCCGAGGTCAAACCCGCCCTCGATTTCCGCTACTTCACCGACGAGGACGACTACGACGCCCGCACCCTGGTGGACGGCATCCGGCTGGCCCGCGAGATCGCCCGTACCGAGCCGCTGGCCGGCTGGCTCAAGCGCGAGGTGTGCCCCGGACCGGAGGTCACCTCCGACGAGGAACTCAGCGCGTACGCACGGCGGGTGGCGCACACCGTGTACCACCCCGCCGGCACCTGCCGGATGGGCGCGGCGGACGACCGCGAGGCCGTGGTCGACCCGCAGCTGCGGGTCCGCGGGCTGCGCGGCATCCGGATCGCCGACGCCTCGGTCTTCCCGACCATGACGGCCGTGAACCCGATGATCGCCGTGCTGATGGTGGGGGAGAAGTGCGCCGAACTGCTCGGCGCGACCCCGAGGAACGGAGGCGAGGCGTGATGAGTACGCATGCCCAACGGGGCGCCGGAACCGTCACCGGGACCGGCTCCACCCCGGGCACCCCCATCGCCCCCCTGCCGAACTCAGGACCCGGCACCTCCATGCCTGGCTGCACCTTGGGCTCCGGCCCCGCTCCGGCATCGAGCCCCGCTC
>NZ_SRID01000635.1 GCF_004684805.1 Streptomyces palmae | reverse complement strand
TCAGAGACAGACCATCCTCACCGCCCAAACCATCACCACCCGAGCCACCACCCCCACCCAACTACGTGCCGCTCATCAGCAGGCACCGGAGGGGCTCTTCACCCTGGACTGGGTGCCGGGGTCGGCAGTGGACGACGGGTCGGTGCCGCCTTCACCGGTGTCGGAGTGGGTCGAGCTGGGTGCGGACCGACCGTGTACAGCGGCTGCCGCTTCATATCCCAGCCTGGATGCCCTGCTGACAGCGGTCGACGCCGGCAGCGCGGTGCCTCCGGTGGTGCTGGTCGATGTGCCGTCGGCTCGCCACCGCCCCGGGGTGGACGATGTCGACGCGGACGCGGCACTGGACACCGTCCAGTCCATGCTGGCCCTGGTGCAGGGCTGGGTGACGGAACCGCGGTGGGCTGATGCCCGGCTGGTGATCGTGACCCATGGCGCGGTCGTGGTGGAAGAGACCGCAGATTCGGCAAGGGGTGCGGTCGGGGCCGCAGCCGGTGCCCGGGGTTCTGCTCGCGGCATGGTGGACACCGCCGGCGCCGCGGTGTGGGGGCTGGTCCGCAGCGCCCAGCTGGAGCACCCGGGCCGGTTCGTACTGGTCGATGTCGAGGCCGAACTCGAAGCCGAGCCGGAGCCCGACGCCGGGACCCGGGCCCACCTGGAGCCCGACGAGGTGGCGGGTGCCAAGTCCCCGGCCCACCCAGGGGCCGACGAGGTGCCCGACGCGGTCCAGTACGCCATTCGGGCCGACGAACCGCAGGTGGTGGTCCGCGGCGGCCGTGTCCATGTTCCCCGCCTGGTCCGCACCGACACCGCTTCGAGGCTGCTGACGCCGCTCGGCGAGCCGGCCTGGCGGCTGGACACCATGGCGGATAACGCGACCATCGACAGCGTCGCCCCGATGCCCTTCCCCGAGGCACTGGATCCGCTGGCCCCGGGCCAGGTACGTATCGGGGTGCGGGCCGCCGGCATCAACTTCCGAGACGTACTGATCAGCCTCGGCATGGTGCCCGCGCAGAACGGTATCGGTGGCGAGGGTGCCGGTGTCGTCCTGGACGTCGCCCCGGACGTCGACGGCTTCGCCCCGGGGGACAGGGTGATGGGTGTCTTCCAGGGGGCGTTCGGGCCGGTCGCGGTGGCCGACTCGCGCATGGTCGCCGCGATCCCCGACGGCTGGACGTTCGCCCAAGCGGCCGCGGTGCCCGTGGCCTACCTCACCGCCTGGTACGGACTGATGGAAATCGCCCGCCTGCGGCCAGGCGACGACGTCCTCATCCACACCGCCACCGGCGGCGTCGGCATGGCGGCCATCCATATCGCGCGGCAGCAGGGTGCCCGCATCCACGCCACCGCCCACCCCGACAAGCACCACGTCCTCGAGGACCTGGGCATCGACGCGGACCACCGCGCCTCCTCCCGCACCCTCGACTTCGAAGACGTCTTCCGCACCGCCACCGGTGGACGCGGCTTCGACATCGTCCTCAACAGCCTCGCCGGGCCCTTCATCGACGCCTCGCTGCGTCTTCTCGCCCCGGGCGGCCGCTTCCTCGAGATGGGCAAGACCGACATCCGGGATCCGCAGCGGATCGCCGCCCAGCACCCCGACATCACCTACCGCGTCTACGACCTCATCACCCATGCCGGGCCGCAGCTGATCCACCAGATGCTGTCCGAACTCACCCCTCGCTTCGCCGATGGCGGCCTCCCCCCTCTCCCCACCGACGCCTGGCCGCTCAGCAGAACCCGCCACGCCCTACGCCACATGAGCCAAGCCCGACACACCGGCAAACTCACCCTCACCATCCCCCCCACCCCCGACCCCAACGGCAC
>NZ_SRID01000634.1 GCF_004684805.1 Streptomyces palmae | reverse complement strand
GGCCTGGCCGACGGGTCGGTCCCCTGGCCCGCCGGGGCCGGACACGGCGGGCGGGGGCGGCCGGACCGAGGCCGCCGCGTCCGTCCCGATCGGGCCGGACACGGCAGCCGCCTATGGTGGGTGCGGGGTCCGGACCCCCGGGATATCTGCCCGGAATGCGGACCCTGCGGCGAGCGGGCGGCGGTCCCTGAGAGACTGACGGGGATGACTGCGATTTCCGGAAGTACGTCCTCCGCCCCTGCCGGACCGCTGATGCGTGCCCGTGCCGAGATCGATCTGGCCGCGTTGCGGGCCAATGTGCACGCGCTGCGGCAGCGGGCGCCACGGGCCGAGCTGATGGCCGTGGTCAAGTCGGACGCGTACGGCCACGGCGCGGTGCGCTGCGCCCGTACGGCCCGCGCGGCCGGGGCGAGCTGGCTGGGCACCGCCACCCCGGAAGAGGCGCTGGCGCTGCGTGCCGCCGGTGACCAGGGCCGGGTGATGTGCTGGCTGTGGACCCCCGGCGGACCCTGGCGCGAGGCGGTCGAGGCGGACATCGACGTCTCGGTGAGCGGGCTGTGGGCACTGCGCGAGGCCACCGCCGCGGCCCGGGCCGCGGGCCGCCCGGCGCGGATCCACCTCAAGGCGGACACCGGCCTCGGCCGCAACGGCTGCCAGCCCGCCGACTGGTCCGAGCTGGTCGCCGCGGCCCGTGCCGCCGAGGCCGAGGGCACGGTGCGGATCGTCGGCCTGTGGTCGCACTTCGCCTGCGCCGACGAGCCCGGCCACCCCTCCATCGCCGCGCAGCTCAGCGCCTTCCGGGAGATGGTCGGCCACGCCGAGGCGCAGGGCGCGGAACCCGAGGTCCGGCACATCGCCAACTCCCCGGCGACCCTCACCCTGCCGGACAGCCACTTCGACCTGGTGCGGACCGGCATCGGGATGTACGGGATCTCGCCCAGCCCCGAGCTGGGCACCCCGGCCGACTTCGGGCTGCGCCCGGTGATGACCCTCGCCGCCACGCTGGCCCTGGTCAAGCAGGTGCCCGGCGGGCACGGCGTCAGCTACGGCCACCACTACCTGACCCCGGGCGAGACCACCCTGGCGCTGGTCCCGGTCGGCTACGCGGACGGCATCCCCCGGCACGCCTCCGGCAGCGGCCCGGTGCTGGTGGCCGGCAAGTGGCGGACCGTCGCCGGCCGGGTGGCGATGGACCAGTTCGTGGTCGACCTGGGCGAGGACACCGCCCGGGTCGGCGACGAGGCGGTGCTGTTCGGGCCGGGCGACCGGGGCGAGCCGACCGCCGAGGACTGGGCCCAGGCCGTCGGCACCATCGCGTACGAGATCGTCACCCGGATCGGCACCCGCGTCCCGCGCGTCTACGTGGGCGAGTAGCCGCCCCCGACCGCCCTCGGCGGGTACCGGGCGCCGCCAGTGGGCACCGGCATCATGAGGCGCAGGCACTGGCGGAACCGACACACGGGGGCTGAGGATGGGCAAGAGCACGGCGGCCTCGGCCGCGACCGAGGCGACCGTGTCCGCGGTCACCGCGCTCTCCGCGGCGGCCGGTGCCACCGGGACGACGGCCGCCGGAGCGGGCGGTGGCGGCTGGCGCCGCGGGGCCGGGGTGGCCGGTGCGGCGATCGGGGTGATCGCCGCCGGGGCCGCGGCCGGAGTGGCCCTGGAGCGGTTGACCGTCAGCCGTTCGGTGCGCCGCAAGGCACGCCTGGCCCTGGACGCGACGGCCCCGTTCGGCACCCTGCGCGGCACCCCCGGGTACGCGATCGCCGACGACGGCACCGAGTTGTACTACGAGGTCGACGAGGCGGCGGCCGAACCGCCCGCCCCCTCCC
>NZ_SRID01000633.1 GCF_004684805.1 Streptomyces palmae | reverse complement strand
GATATGAGGGGGCCGGCCGGGTGGGGGCGCTCGATCGGCCGCGGGTCGTCCGCGGCTGGTCGTGCTGTTCCTCGCGCCCCTTCGGGGGGACGGTCTCGGCGCTTTGGGGGAGTGCCGGCCGCGGGTCGTCCGGGGCTGGTCGCGCCGTTCCCCGCGCCCCCTCCGGGGGCGCCACCGTGCCGGACCCGTCCGGCCTTTGACGAACCTCCGACGATCCTCTAAGGACATCTGATCGCCTGTGTCTGCCACCGCCACTCCGGCCACCCGCCAGCGGCTCACCGCGGAGGGACTGACCCTCGCCTATGACGGCCGCACGGTCGCCGAGGACCTGTCCGTCACCATCCCCGACCACTCGTTCACGGTGATCGTCGGGCCCAACGCCTGCGGCAAGTCCACCCTGCTGCGCGCCCTGTCCCGCATGCTCAAGCCGGCCGCCGGCGCGGTGCTGCTGGACGGTCAGGCGATCGGCACCCTGCCCGCCCGCAAGGTCGCGCGCACCCTCGGCCTGCTGCCGCAGAGCTCCATCGCACCGGACGGGATCACCGTCGCCGACCTGGTGGCCCGGGGCCGCTATCCCCACCAGGGCCTGCTGCGTCAGTGGTCCGCGACGGACGAGCGGATCGTGGCGGAGTCGATGGCCGCCACCGGGATCGACGCGCTCGCCGACCGGTACGTGGACGAACTCTCCGGCGGTCAGCGGCAGCGGGTCTGGATCGCCATGGCCATCGCCCAGCAGACCCCGCTGCTCCTGCTGGACGAGCCCACCACCTATCTGGACCTCCAGCACCAGATCGAGGTGCTCGACCTGTGCGCCCAGCTCCACGAGGAGCAGGGCCGCACCCTGGTCGCCGTCCTCCACGACCTCAATCACGCCGCCCGCTACGCCACCCACCTCATCGCGATGCGCGGCGGCCGGATCCTCGCCGAGGGCGCGCCGGGCGAGGTGGTGACGGCCGGGCTGGTCGAGGAGGTCTTCGGGGTGCGCTGCCAGGTCATCCCCGACCCGGAGACCGGCACCCCGCTGGTGATCCCGGCGGCCCGCGCGGCCCGTACCCGGCGCGCGACGGACAGGGCGGACGGCCCCGCACCACGGTGACCCACGGAGGGCGCCGGGAGGGCTACGGATCGAGCGGCGCCGCACGGCGCGCGGCGTGAGCGGCGTCGTGCGGCCGCCCGTGGTGCGGTGACGGCTCGGTGTCGGCCGGAACAGGTCCCGGGCCGGGGGTCAGAGCAGCTTCCGCAGCCGCATCAGATCCCGCAGGCCCGCCTCCAGCTTGATCCGGCCCGATCCCCAGGCACGGGCGAAGTGCAACTCCCCGGCCACCAGGGCCAGCAGATCGTCACCGGTCATCGCCAACCGGATGTCGGCCCGAGAGGGCGGCGGGCCCGGCACCGGCGTCACGTCGGCCAGTCGGCCCCCCGTCAGACGGCCGGTGAAGGTGATGTCCAGATCGGTGATCCGGCAGCTGAGTGAGCGGTCCCGTGCCGCGGCGTCGCGCAGTCCGCCGTCCGCCTTCGCGAGGTTCTCCGCCAGCTGGTCGAGCGCGCCCCGGCACTCCTCGATGGTCGCCATGGTCACTGACCGTACCCCAGGGGCCGTACCACGAAGAACGCCCGATTCGCGGTAGCGTCAGGGCATGAACGAGCCGATGCCGCCCCCTGAGCCGCAGGTCGGCCCGCGGCCGTGGCCCGGGCCGCGCCCCCAGGCGCCGACCGGCCGGCAGGAGCCGCAGCCGACCGCCCCGGCGGAGGGTCCCGCACCGGACCCGGGTGGCGTCGGGGAGACGGCGGTCGCCCCCGCCCCCGAGGGGCCCGGGCCGGACCCCTCGGGGGCGGGGG
>NZ_SRID01000632.1 GCF_004684805.1 Streptomyces palmae | reverse complement strand
GGTTGTGGGGAAGCCGGCGGGCGGGTCCGCGACGGGGGTTACTGGGAGCCGCGCCAGTCGGCGCCGGAGGTGATCAGCCCGGCGACCATCGCGCCCGACATCCCGGCGTGCGGCAGCCCGCCGCCCGGGTGAGCCCAGCCGCCCGCCAGATAGAGACCCGGCAGCGCGGTCAGGTTGCCCGGGTGCAGCAGCCGGCCGTCGGCCCCCGCCAGCGCCGGGGCGGGCACCGCGCCGCCCGCCGCACCGGTCTGCCCCGCGGTGTCGTACGGGGTGCGGACCTCGCGCCACAGCAGCCGGTCCCGCAGCCCCGGGACCGCCTGCTCCGCGACCGCCACCAGCCGGTCGGCGTACTCCTCGGCGATCGCGCGGTCGGACCAGTCCAGCAGGCCGTGCGCGGCCACGGTGGCGGTCAGGGTGACCGCCTCGTGCCCGGCGTCCGGCCGGCCGGCCGGGTCGTCGGGACGGAGCACCGTCACCGTGGGGTGCGGGCAGCGCGCCGGGGTACCGGAGCCGCCGCCGAACACGGCCGCCAACTCGGCGTCCCGGTCCCGGGCGTGCACCACCGTGCGGTGCACCGTGTCGACCGGACGGGCCCCGGCCAACGCCAGGAACACCATGAACCGGCCGGTGGCACCCGGTTCCGCGGTGCGCTCGGCGGCCCGCGCCGGCTGGACGTCGCCGTCCCGCCAGGGGCGCACCCCGTCGAGCAGGGGCGTCAACGCCGAGGGGGCGATCCCGGCGACCACCGCGTCCGCCTCAGCGGCGGAACCCCCCGCCAGCACCACTCCGGCGGCCCGCCCGTCCTCGACCGCGACGCCGGTGACCTCGGCCTCGAAGACGAACTCCACCTTCCGCGCCCGGCAGCGCTCGTACACCGCGTCGGCCAGCGCCCGCATGCCGCCCTGCGCGTACCAACTGCCGAAGGTCTGCTCCAGATACGGCAGCACGGTGGCGCTCGCCGGCGCCGTGCGCGGGTCCAGCCCGTGGGCGAGGGCATGGCTCTCCAGCAGGGCCACCGGTCCCGCGGCGCCCAGCTCCCGGGCCGCCACCTCGGCGAGCGTGCCGGGCCGCACCGGGCCGCGCCGGAACCAGCCGCGCCGCCGCACCGCCGGATAGGGATCCTCGCGCAACGCGGCCCAGTCCTCCCGCAGCGGCTCCTCCAGCAGTGGCCGGCGGGTGGCGTCCCATGCCTCCCGGGCCCGGTTGACCAGGTCGCCCCAGCGCTCGCCGGTGCCCGCGCCGAAGGCCTCGTCCAGGGCCCGGACCACGCCCGCCCGGGAGGCGTTGGGCAGTCGCAGGTCGGTGCCGTCCGGGAACACGTGCCGGGCGGCGGGGTCGACCTGCGCCAGCTCCACGCACCGCTCCAGCGGCTCCTTGCCGGTCTTGATGAACAGGTCGCGGTAGACGGCGGGCAGGTGCAGCAGGCCGGGCCCGGTATCGAAGCCGAAGCCCGCCCGCTCGAAGCGCCCCAGGGCGCCGCCGTGGGTGCTCCCGCGCTCGTACACCACCACCCGGTGGCCCGCGACGGCCAGCCGGGCGGCAGCCGCCATGGCGCCCATCCCGGCGCCGATCACCGCAATCCGTGCCATGCCCGTGACCCTATCCGGCGCCGCTGACAGCGCCTCGGCGAGGGCGGAGGGACTGAGTACGCGTACCTAGACACGGAGATGAGTACCCGCGCGGATGGGCCCGGCAGGCGCCGCGGGGGAGAGTTGGGGGCGCGGCAGGGACGCGGCCGACACCGCCGGCACGGGGCGGCGGAGCGCGGCGCGGCGTGACTGCCGGACGGGGGCCACCGCCCGGGGCACATGCGGTCCTTCGGCGGCGGCAGCGGGGGAGGC
>NZ_SRID01000631.1 GCF_004684805.1 Streptomyces palmae | reverse complement strand
CACCCGCACGGTGAACGCGGCACTGGCGGAGCGGCTGGGTCCGGACTGGCGCGAGCTGTTCGTGGAGTTCGACGACAAGCCGGCCGCGGCCGCGTCGATCGGGCAGGTGCACCGGGCGGTGTGGCACGACGGGCGCGAGGTGGCGGTCAAGGTGCAGTACCCGGGGGCGGGCGCGGCGCTGCTGTCCGACCTCAACCAACTGGCCCGGTTCGCCAAGGTGCTGGGTCCGCTGGTGCCCGGCCTGGACCTCAAGCCGCTCATCGCCGAGCTGCGGGAGCGGGTCTCCGAGGAGCTGGACTACGAGCTGGAGGCCTCGGCCCAGCAGGCGCACGCGGAGGAGTTCGCGGACGACCCCGATGTGTTCGTCCCCGGCGTGGTGCACCAGAGCAGCCAGGTGCTGATCACCGAGTGGATGGACGGCATACCGCTGTCCGAGGTGATAGCGAACGGCACCCAGGAGCAGCGGGACCGGGCCGGGCAGTTGATGACCCGCTTCCTGTTCTCCGGCGTCTCGCGCACCGGCCTGCTCCACGCCGACCCGCACCCGGGGAACTTCCGTCTGCTGACCGGGGACGCCCCGGACGGGCCGCCGGAGATGTGGAGGCTGGGCGTGCTGGACTTCGGCACGGTGGACCGGCTGCCGGACGGGCTGCCCGAGGAGATCGGTCTGGCGCTGCGGCTGGCGCTGGAGGGGGACGCCGCCGCCGTCTACGCCCTGATGCGGGAGGAGGGCTTCGTCAAGCCCAGCATCCAGATCGACCCGGACGCCCTGCTGGAGTACCTGCTGCCGATGATCGAACCGGCGCGGGCGGAGGAGTTCGCGTTCGACCGCACCTGGATCCGGGGCCAGGCGGCACGGCTCGCCGACCGCAAGTCGCCGCTGTACGACCTGGGCAACCAGATCAATCTGCCGCCGTCCTACCTGCTGATACACCGGGTGTGCCTGAGCACCATCGGTGTCCTGTGCCAGCTGGGCGCGACGGTGGCGCTCCGCACGGAGCTCGAGGACTGGGTGCCCGGGTTCCTTGCTGCGGAGGACGGGGAGTTCGACGAGCTCGACGACCTGGCGGGCCACGAGGAGTCGGACGAGGTCGAGGAGACAGAGGAGGCGTCCGCCTGACCGACCGGGTGGGGGCCGGGGTCTGCCTCCCGCGCCGAGCGACGCCCGAGGACGCCGAGGGAGAGGGCCTGCCCGAACGCGGGAACCGACGGTCGCCATCGGCTGGGCCCGCCGCGGAGGCTGGGCCGACCGCGGCGCGGGCTCATCGGACGTGAGCGGCCGGGTCAGGTGTCCGGCCTGCCTGACGCACGGTCTACCAGGTGCGCGGACCTCGCGGTCACCACCCCGAGGGGACACCACGGGAAAACAGCCTTGCGACCGCGGCAACCGACGGTCGCCATCGGCTGGGCCCGCCGCGGAGGCTGGGCCGACCGCGGCGCGGGCTCATCGGACGTGAGCGGCCGGGTGAGGTGTCCGGCCCGCCTGACGCGCGGTCTACCAGGTGCGCGGGCCTCGCGGTCACCACCCCGAGGAGTCGAGGCGGCTCTCGATGGCTCGGATGTTGCGTCGCCCGCACTCCTCGCAGAAGTAGCGGCGGACCCCGTTCTCCACGGAACAGGTCCAGGTCAGCGGTGTGCCCTCGGCAATGGCACCGCAGCGGGCGCAGCTGACCCTCTCGGGCTCCGGCTGCGCGGGCTCATCCGTCTTGTGCTCCACCTGCCGACGATATCCCCAGCAGCCGTCGGCCACCGGCCAACGCGCCCTCCACCCCTCTCCGCCAGCCCTCTTCCCGCCTGACCGCGCCCGCTCTTCCCTGGTTCCCCTCCCGCCTGGCCTCGGCCGTCC
>NZ_SRID01000630.1 GCF_004684805.1 Streptomyces palmae | reverse complement strand
GGGCGCGGCCTGGGCGGCCGGGGGCGCGGCGGGAGCGGTCCGCGGCTCGTCCACGGTGATGCCGAAGTCGGTGGCCAGCCCCGCCAGCCCGGTGCTGTAACCCTGGCCCACGGCGCGGAACTTCCACACGCCCTGCCGCCGGTAGAGCTCGCCGAGCACGAAGGCGGTCTCCACGGTGGCGTCCTGGCTGTCGTAGCGGGCCAGCTCGGCGCCGTTCGCCGCGTCCAGCACCCGGATGTGGAGCCCGGGGATCCGGCCGAACGACCCACCGTCGGCCGAGGCGGCGAGCACCACGGTCTCGATCTCGGGCTCCATCCGCTCCAGGTCCGCGAAGAGCACATCGGTCACCGTGCCGCCGGCGCCGCGCTTGCCCTCGTGCCGGACCGCCCCGGAGGCGTGCGCGGGTTGGTTGTAGAAGACGAAGTCCGCGTCGGAACGGACCTTTCCGGATACCAGCAGCAGCGCCGAGGCATCCGCGTCCGGAATTCCCGGTCCGGTGCGCCAGCCCAGTTCGATCCGCACCGCCGAGGCCGGCACCTGAATATTGGCGCCCTTGCGCATCGTCATGGCTTCCCCCTGCCTTTCTCTCCTGTTTGGCGACACCCTGCCGCAGCCCGCCGAAGGCCGTCAGGCTACGCGGGGTAACCCCCCAAGAACGTGCTCTTTACACGTTCCCAACGCACCTTGGCGACCGATTTTCCCAGGTTCGCTCGCATTGCGGATCGCCGGCCGTCCGGAACCCGTGAAACAACCGGCCGACCCGACTCCCCAATGAGCACATCGTGGGCTTAAGTTATGGACTATGACCTCCCCCCGCAGTACCTACGGCGGCGGCTACTACTCCACGCCGTCCTTCACGGACACTCCCATCTACGACAGCCTCGTCGCGGAGCGGGGAACACCGCAGATCGCCCCCATCCGGGTGCCCTCGCCCTACGAGCCGGGCGGCCACTTCCCGGCCGCGCTGCCGCCGGCGCTGCCGGCCCTGCCCGCGGCGCCCTCCGCGCCCGCGCAGCACACGCCGCCGCACGGCTACCCGGCCCAGGGCGGCCTGCCGCAGCAGCCGTCCGGGCTCCAGCACGCGCCCGCGCCGTACATTCCGCCGCCCACCGGTGGACCGCGCGGCTACCCGGGCGCGCAGCAGCCGATGCAGCAGCAGCCGCGCCCGGCCGCCAACCCGACCGGCTACGAGGCGATGCGTCCGGCGGTGCCGCGGCCGGCCGCCCCCCGCCCGGCGATGCCGCGCCCCGCGCCCAGCCCGTACGAGGACCCCTACAACCGGGGCCAGTACCCGCAGAACCCGGGCTACTGAGCCGCCGCGCCGCCCAGCGGGAGGGGGCCGGGTCCGCATGCCGCGCCGTGCCGGTTCAGGCCGGCTCGGCGATCAGCGGTTTGAGGACGGCGCGCAGCTCGCTTTCGGTCAGCACCGTCAGCGCCCGGGCGGCTATCCGGCCCTTCCGGTCGAGGACGACGGTGGCCGGGATGGTCTGCGGGTTGATGCTGCCCTTGGGGAAGTGCAGCGCGATCCGGCCCATGGGGTCATAGAGGCTGGGGTAGGGGACGCCGAAGGTCTGTTCGAAGCGGGCGGCGCCCTCCCGGCTGGGGTCCGAGGTGTTGATGCCGACGAAGCGCACCCCGCGGGCCCGGGTGTCCTTGGCGACCTCGACCAGGCTGGGGGCCTCGCTGCGGCAGGGGCCGCAGTAGGAGCCCCACAGGTTGACCACCACGACCTGGCCCCGGTAGTCCGCCACGTCCAGCGGCCGGCCCTGGAGCGTCGTGCCGGAGAGGTCGGGGGCGGGTCGCCGGGCGTCCGCCCGTACGGTCCCGATGGGGCCGCTCCCCTGGAACTG
>NZ_SRID01000629.1 GCF_004684805.1 Streptomyces palmae | reverse complement strand
GCCACCCCGCCTCACCGTCCCGCGCGCCTCACCCAGCGGCCCCCGTTCCCCCCGTCGCTATATCCGCCAAGGACAACGCCACGCGCCCAGTGCTCCCGAACGGAACATGCCCGTGGCGGCGCCGCACCCCTAGCCTGCGAGTGAAACCACCTGTTCTTCCCCTGGAGCACCCCATGACCGAACTGTCCGGAGGCCCGTCCCTCCCCCAGGAGCGCCGTGTCGTCACCGCGATCCCCGGCCCGAAGTCGCAGGAGCTGCAGGCGCGCCGCAGCGCCACGGTGGCGGGCGGCGTGGGCTCCACGCTGCCGGTGTTCACCGTGCGCGCGGGCGGCGGTGTGATCGAGGACGTGGACGGCAACTCGCTGATCGACTTCGGTTCCGGCATCGCCGTGACCTCGGTGGGTTCCAGCGCCGAGGCCGTGGTGCGCCGCGCCTCCGCGCAGCTGGCGAACTTCACCCACACCTGTTTCATGGTGACCCCGTACGAGGGCTACGTGGAGGTGTGCGAGGAGCTGGCCAAGCTGACGCCGGGCGACCACGCCAAGAAGTCGGCGCTGTTCAACTCGGGCGCCGAGGCGGTGGAGAACGCGGTCAAGATCGCCCGCGCGTACACCAAGCGCACGGCGGTCGTGGTCTTCGACCACGGCTACCACGGCCGGACGAACCTGACCATGGCGCTCACCGCCAAGAACATGCCGTACAAGCAGGGCTTCGGTCCGTTCGCCCCCGAGGTCTACCGCGTCCCGGTCGCCTACGGCTACCGCTGGCCGACCGGCCCGGAGAACTGCGGCCCGGAGGCCGCCGCCCAGGCGATCGAGCAGATCACCAAGCAGATCGGTGCGGAGAACGTCGCCGCGATCATCATCGAGCCGGTGCTCGGCGAGGGCGGCTTCATCGAGCCGGCGAAGGGCTTCCTGCCCGAGATCGTGAAGTTCGCCAACGACAACGGCATCGTGTTCGTGGCCGACGAGATCCAGTCCGGTTTCTGCCGTACCGGGCAGTGGTTCGCCTGTGAGGACGAGGGCATCGTCCCCGACCTGATCACCACGGCCAAGGGCATCGCGGGCGGTCTACCGCTGGCGGCCGTCACGGGGCGCGCGGAGATCATGGACGCGGCGCACGCCGGCGGCCTGGGCGGCACCTACGGCGGCAACCCGGTGGCCTGCGCCGCCGCGCTCGGCTCGATCGAGACCATGCGCGAGCTGGACCTGAACGCGAAGGCCAAGCGCATCGAGGAGGTCATGAAGGGCCGCCTGAGCGCCATGCAGGAGAAGCACGACGTGATCGGCGACATCCGCGGCCGCGGCGCCATGATCGCGATCGAGCTGGTGAAGGACCCGGCGACCAAGGAGCCGAACGCGGAGGCGGCCGGCGCGCTGGCCAAGGCCTGCCACTCCGAGGGGCTGGTGGTCCTGACCTGCGGTACGTACGGAAACGTGCTGCGTTTCCTGCCGCCGCTGGTGATCGGTGAGGACCTGCTCAACGAGGGCCTGGACATCATCGAGGGCGCGCTCGCGAAGCTCTGAGGCGGGAGTCCGGGCGCGCCGTTCAGGGCCGCCCGGGGCACCGCAGGGGCGCGAACAGGGCGCGGAGGGCCCGTACCGGCAGGTGAGCCGGTACGGGCCCTCCCGTTTGGGATCCGGGCCGCGCCGACCGCGACCAGGCGTGGCGTAGCGTCATCCTGTGCGGGAAGCAGAACGGGGGCAGCGTGAAGAAGATGTGCGGGGGCCATGTCGGAGGGGTGATCCGCCTGTCCGGCGGGCCGCCGCTGCCGTACGGTTTCTGCAGATGAGAGATACACCCCGCTCGCAGGGGACTGCGAGCGATGCCGAGTCGGCGCTTCCCCAGCTCCGGCCCGGTAGTGCCCTCGCGCACACCACTGGAGCCTCCGGCTCCGGATCTCCTCACCGA
>NZ_SRID01000062.1 GCF_004684805.1 Streptomyces palmae | reverse complement strand
CCCGACAACTCGCCCACCACCTGTGGACCACCCTCCTCGGCGACCACACCACCCCAACCCAGACCAGGACCCCGGCGACAACCACCCACCACCCCACCGAGGACGACCCCATCGCGGTGGTCGCCATGGCCTGCCGCTACCCCGGCGACGTCCGCGGCCCCGAAGACCTCTGGGACCTCGTCGCAGCCGAGCGTGATGTGATCGGGGCGTTTCCGACGGACCGCGGCTGGGATCTGGACCAGCTGTACGAGGACGGTGCCGAGGCGGCGGGGCGCAGCACCACCGTCGAGGGCGGCTTCCTCCATGACGTGGCGGACTTCGACGCGGACTTCTTCGGTATCTCGCCGCGCGAGGCGCTGGCCATGGACCCGCAGCAGCGGCAGATCCTGGAGCTGTCCTGGGAGACGCTCGAGCGGGCCGGCATCGACCCGAGGTCGGTGCGGGAGACCGAGACCGCGGTGTTCGTCGGCGCCGCGGCGCAGGGGTACGGCGGTCCCCTGGACCAGGCCGCCCTGGGGACCGAGGGCTATCGGTTCACCGGTGACGCGCAGAGCGTGCTGTCCGGGCGGGTGGCCTATGTGCTGGGCCTGCGGGGGCCGGCGCTGACCGTGGACACCGCCTGCTCGTCCTCGCTGGTGGCCGTGCATCTGGCCTGTGCGGCGCTGCGGCGGGGTGAGTGCTCCATGGCGCTGGCCGGCGGCGTGGCGGTGATGGTGGCGCCCACCTCCTTCTCCGAGTTCAGCCGGCAGGGCGGGCTGGCGCAGGACGGGCGCTGCAAGCCCTTCGCCGAGGCCGCCGACGGCACCGGCTGGGGCGAGGGCGCCGGGCTGGTGCTGCTGGAGCGGCTGTCGGACGCGCGCCGCCACGGCCATCCGGTCCTGGCCCTGGTGCGGGGAACGGCGGTCAACCAGGACGGCGCCTCCAACGGTCTGACCGCGCCCAGCGGTCCCGCTCAGGCCCGGGTGATCGAGCAGGCGCTGGACCGGGCGGGGCTGTCGGCCGCGGAGGTGGACGCGGTGGAGGCGCACGGCACCGGGACCACGCTGGGCGACCCCATCGAGGCACGGGCGCTGCTGGCGACGTACGGACAGGGGCGTGAGGAGGGGCGCCCGCTGTGGCTGGGGTCGCTCAAGTCGAACCTCGGCCACACCCAGTGGGCGGCCGGGATCGGCGGGCTGATCAAGATGGTGGAGGCGATGCGGCACGGCGTGCTGCCCAGGACACTCCACGTGGACCGGCCGACCTCGCACGTGGACTGGACCGCGGGCGCGGTGGAGCTGCTGACCGAGGCCCGGCCGTGGCCGGAGACGGGACGTCCGCGCCGGGCCGCGGTGTCGTCCTTCGGGGTCAGCGGCACCAACGCCCACGCCATCCTGGAACAGGCACCGGCGGTGGAGGCGTCTTTCGGCCATCAGGCCGAGGGAGGGACGGGCGCGCCGGTGGCGTGGGTGCTCTCCGCACGCACCGAGGCGGCCTTGCGGGAGCAGGCCGAAAGGCTGCACACCTCGGTGAGCGCGCGGCCGGAGCTGTCCCCTGTGGACATCGGCTACTCGCTGGCCGTCGGTCGTGCCGCGCTGGAGCATCGGGCGGTGGCGCTCGGCAGCGAACGGACCGGGCTGCTGGCGGGAGTGGCCGCCCTCGCGGAGGGCCGGGGCGTACCGAACCTGGTGCGCGGGGCGGCGGACGGGGGGGCGCTGGCCGTGCTGTTCTGCGGACAGGGCTCCCCGCCCCTCGGCCTGGGCCGGGAGCTGCATGCGCGGTACCCGGTCTTCGCCGACGCCCTGGACGCCGTGTGCGCGCAGGTGGATCCGCTGCTGGACCTCCCGTTGCGGGAGGTGCTGTTCGGTGGCGACGGCGAGTCGCTGGAGGATCCGGGGTACGCCGAGCCGGTGTGGTTCGCCGTCGGTGTGGCGCTGTTCCGGCTGTGGGAGTCCTGGGGGATCAGGCCGGATGTGGTGGCCGGTCACTCCGTCGGCGAGCTGGTGGCGGTCACGGTGGCCGGGGCGCTCCCGCTCGCGGACGCGAGCGCCATCGCGGTCGCCCGGGGGGCGGTGCTGCGGGCCCTTCCGCCAGACGGGGCGATGGTCGCGGTGTGTGCCACCGAGGAGGAGGTGGCTCCGCTGCTGGCGGATCGCGCCGACCGGGTGGCCGTCGCCGCCGTCGACGGGCCCGCTTCGCTGGTGCTGTCCGGTGCCGAGGCCGAGGTGCTCGCGCTGGCGGCCCACTTCCAGCGGCAGGGCCGCGGGGTGCGGCGGCTGCCGGGCAGTCGGGCGTTCCAGTCCCCGCTGGTGGAGCCGCTGTCGGCCGAGTTCCGGCGGGTGGTGGAGAAGGCGTCCTTCGGCGCGCTGCGTATTCCGGTGGTGTCCCTGGTGACCGGCCGTCCGGTCGACCGCGACGAGCTGTGCTCGCCGGAGCACTGGGTGCGGCAGCTGCGGCAGACCGTGCGGTTCGCCGACGGGGTGGACGCGCTGCTCGCCCAGGGGGTGGCCACCGTGTTGGAGCTCGGTCCGGGCGAGACGCTCAGTGCGTTGGGCCGGCAGTGCGCGCCGGAGGCGGTCTTCGTGCCCGCGCTGGCCGACGGGCTGCCGGAGATCGAGGCGGTGACCGCCGCCGCGGCGCGGCTGTTCGCCCGTGGAGCGGAGCTGGACTCGCCCGCCTTCCTGGCCGGCCAAACCGGTCGGCGGGTCGATCTGCCCACCTACGCCTTCCAGCGGGAGCGCTACTGGCTGCCCTCCCAGGCGGCTTCCTCGCCGGAGCAGGCGGCGGCCGGGCTCGGGGTGACGGCCACCGGGCACCCGCTGCTGGGTGCCGTGGTCACGGGGCCGACGGAGCAGACCGTGCTGTTCACCGGGCGGCTGTCGGCACGTAGCCAGCCGTGGTTGGCCGACCATGTGGTGGGTGGCCGGGTGCTGTTCCCGGGCACCGGCTTCGTGGAACTGGCCCTGCACGCGGCCCGGCACTGCGGCCTGACCGAGGTCGAGGAGCTGACGCTGCGCGTCCCGCTGGTCCTCCCGGAGCGGGGCGGGGTCCAGCTGCGGATCGCGGTGGGCGCCGAGAGCGACGGACGCCGCGCGCTGGACGTGCACGCTCGCGCCGAGGACGCGGAGCCGGACGCGCCCTGGACCCATCACGCCGGCGGCACGCTGGCCGCGGGCCGGGGCGCGCCGGTGGAGCTCGGCGCCTGGCCGCCGCGGGGCGCGGTGCCGCTGGACGTCGAGGGGCTGTACGAGCGTGCCGCCGAGCGGGGGTACACCTACGGCCCGGCGTTCCGGGCGGTGCGGGCCGCCTGGCTGGTGGCCGGCGATGTCTGCGCCGAAGTGGCGCTGCCGGACGCGGCCGGCCCCGGTGACCAGGGGTTCGAGGTGCATCCGGCGCTGTTGGACGCCGCCCTGCACGCACCCGTGCTGCACGCCATGGAGCAGGACGGCGGCGGTGCCGTACTGCCGCTGAGCTGGACGGGGGTGCGGCTGTACGCGAGCGGCGGCCCCGTCCTGCGGGTGCGCTGGTCGCGGAAGGGCGCCGGAGAGATGGCGCTGGCCGTCGCGGACGAGCGGGGCCGCCCGGTGGCCTCGGTGGACGGGCTGGCGATGCGGCCGGCGGACCTGGGTCGGCTCGGCGGTCCCGACCGGGCCGTGGCCCAGTCGCTCTTCGAGGTGGCCTGGGATGCGGTCGCCGCGCCGGACGCACCACCCGCCGATCCCCTGGCGGTGGTCGGCACCGATGCCCTCGGTCTGGCCGAGGCGGGCCTGCCGGTGCGGCCGCTGGCGGCCCTGGACGAGGCCGAGACCGCGGACGACATGGTGGTCGCCCCCTGTCCGGTGCGGGGCGGGGCGGATGGCGCGGCAGCGGTGCGGGCGGCCGCCGCATGGGCCCTGGAGTTGACGCGGACCTGGACGGACGAGGGGCGGTGCCCCTCCGGCGCGGCCGGCGGCCGGCTGGTGGTCGCCACCCGTGGCGCCGTGGACACCGACACCCCCGACCCGGCGCAGGCCGCCGTCTGGGGTCTGGTGAGTTCGGCGCAGTCCGAGCATCCGGGCCGCTTCGTCCTGGTGGACCTGGACGCCGACCCGGCGTCCTGTCGGGCACTGCCCGCCGCGCTCGCCACCGGCGAGCCCCAACTGGCGCTGCGGGCGGGGAGCGTCTGCGCGCCCCGGCTGGTCCGCGCGGCCCGGCGGCCCGCCTTGGCGGTCCCCTCGGACACCGGCACCTGGCGGCTGGACGTCGAGCGCAAGGGCTCGCTGGACGGCCTCGCGCTGGTCCCGGTCCCGGCGGCGGACCGGCCGCCGGCTCCTGGGGAGGTGCGGATCGCGGTGCGCTGTGCCGGGGTGAACTTCCTGGACGTGCTGCTCGCGCTGGACGCCGGTCCGGCCGGCTACCAACTGGGCAGCGAGGTGGCCGGGGTGGTCACCGAGGTCGGCACGGAGGTCACCGGGCTGTCGGTGGGCGACCGGGTGATGGGGCTGGTCGTCGGAGCGGTGGGACCGGTGGCCGTGGTCGACCGGCGGCTGGTGGTCCGGGTGCCCGAGGGGTGGTCGTTCGTGGAGGCCGCCTCGGTGCCGGTGGCCTTCCTGACCGCGTACTACGGACTGCGCGACCTCGGCGGGCTGCGGGCCGGGCAGTCGGTGCTGGTGCACGCCGCGGCCGGTGGTGTCGGTATGGCGGCCGTGCAGCTGGCCCGGCACTGGGGCGCCGAGGTGTTCGCCACGGCCAGCCCCGCCAAGTGGCCGGCGGTACGGGCGTCGGGGGTGCCCGACACCCATCTGGCCTCCTCCCGGGACCTGGCGTTCGAGGGCCGGTTCGCCGCCGCCACCGGGGGGCGCGGCGTGGACGTCGTACTGAACTCCCTGATCGACGAGTTCGTCGACGCCTCGCTGCGACTGCTGCCGCGCGGTGGGCGGTTCATCGAGATGGGGAAGACCGACGTACGCGATCCGCGGGTCCTGGCCCGGACGTACCCGGGTGTCGGCTACGAGACCTACGACCTGGCCCGGCCCGGCCCCGACCGGATCCAGGAGATGCTGACCGATCTGGTGGGCCTGTTCGAAAGCGGCGCGCTGCGTCCGCTGCCCACCCGGACCTGGGATGTGCGGCGCGCTCCCGACGCGTTCCGCTTCTTCAGCCAGGCGCGGCACATCGGCAAGTTGGTGCTCACCGTGCCCCGCGCTTTCGATCCCGAGCACGCGGTGCTGGTCACCGGGGGCCTGGGCACCCTGGGCCGCGCGCTGGCCCGGCATCTGGTGACGGGGTGGCGGGCGCGCCATCTGGTGCTGACCTCCCGGCGCGGCCCGGCCACCGAGGGCGCGGCGGCGCTGTGCGAGGAGCTGCGCGCGCTGGGCGCCGAGGTCACGGTGGCGGCCTGCGATGTCGCCGACCGGGAGGCGGTGGCGCGGCTGCTGGCCTCCCTGGACCGCCCGTTGGGCGTGGTGGTGCACGCGGCCGGGGTGCTGGACGACGGGGTGCTCGGCTCGCTCACTCCGCAGCGGCTGGCGACCGTGCTCGCGCCGAAGGTCGACGGCGTACTACACCTGGACGAGCTGACGCGCGGGGCGCCGCTGTCCGCGTTCGTGGCCTTCTCCTCGCTGGCCGGGATGCTGGGCGGCGCGGGCCAGGCCGGATACGCCGCCGCGAACACCGCGCTGGACGCGCTGATCATGCGCCGCCGGGCGGCCGGGCTGCCCGGTGTGTCGCTGGCCTGGGGGCTGTGGGCCGAGGAGAGCGGGCTGACCGCCGCCCTGGGCGGCACCGACCGTGCGCGGCTGGCCAGGTCCGGGATCGCCCCGCTGCCCACCGCGGAGGCGCTGGCGCTCTTCGACGCGGCGGTCGCCGACGGCCGGGAGCTGCTGGTGCCGTTCCGGCTGGACCAGGCCGCGCCACGCGGATGCGCCGCGGACGCGCCGCATCCGCTGCTGCGGGCCGTGGTGCGGCCCGCGGCAGCGGCCCCCGACCCGGCCGCGGCACTTCCCGAGCGGCTGGCCGCCCTCCCCCGGGAGGAGCGCCACCAGCTCGTGCTGGACGTGGTGAGCGCCGAGATCGCCCAGGTGCTCGGGCATGCCACCACCGAGCGGATCGGGCCGGCGCGGGCCTTGAAGGACCTCGGCTTCGACTCGCTGACCGTCATCGAGTTGCGCAACCGGCTGAACGCGGCGACGGGGCTGCGGCTTCCCGCCACCCTCGCGTTCGACCACCCCTCGGCCGAGGCGATCGCCGCGTTCGTCCTCTCCCGCTATCCCCTGGACGCGGACGGTGGCGAGGACGGGACGGAGGTGCTCGCCGAGCTCGACCGGCTGGAGGCGGCCGTACTCGGCCTGGCCAAGTACCCCGCGTGCGGCACCGCGACCGCCGAGAAGGTCGACGCCAGGCTGCGCGCCCTGCTGGCCCGGTGGGGCGGGGCGCGGAGCGCGGCACCGGATCGGGAGGCCGAGCACGACCTGAGCACCGCCACCGACCGTGAACTCTTCGCGCTCCTCGACGAGGAGCTCGAAAGCCAGGACCCCGACCAGTGACCGGCCTCGCCGAGATCAGGAAGTGACACAGCATGGAGAACGAGGAGAAGCTCCGCAGCTACCTCAAGCGGGCCGGCACCGACCTGCGTACCGCGCGGCGCCGGCTGCGCGAGGTCGAGGAGCGGGACCGGGAACCGATCGCGATCATCGGGATGAGCTGCCGGTTCCCCGGCGGGGTCGGATCGCCGGAGGAGCTGTGGCAGTTGCTCGTCGAGGGCCGGGACGGGGTGACGGACTTCCCCACCGACCGCGGCTGGGACCTGGACGCGCTGTTCCACCCGGACCCCGACCACCCCGGCACCTCCTACACCCGGCAGGGGGGCTTCCTCCAGGGGGCGGCGGACTTCGACGCGGAGTTCTTCGGGATCCCGCCGCGTGAGGCGATGGCGATGGACCCGCAGCAGCGGCTGCTGCTGGAGAGCGCCTGGGAGGCGTGCGAGCGGGCCGGGGTGGACCTGACCCGGGCCCGGGGCAGCCGGGCCGGGGTGTTCCTGGGTGTGCTCGCCAGCGAGTACGCGAGCCGGTTCCCGCGGGCTCCCAAGGAGTTCGAGGGCTACCTCTACAACGGCAGCTCCGGGAGCGTGGCCTCAGGCCGCATCTCCTACACCTTCGGGCTGACCGGGCCGGCGGTGACGGTGGACACCGCGTGCTCCTCGTCACTGGTCGCCCTGCATCTGGCCTGCCAGTCGCTGCGGCACCAGGAGTGCTCGCTGGCCTTGGCCGGCGGCGCCACCTTCCTGTCCACCCCCTGGGCCTTCGTCGCCTCCGCGCGGCAGCGGGTGTCGGCCCCGGACGGGCGCTGCAAGGCGTTCGCGGACGCCGCCGACGGTGCCGGGTGGAGTGAGGGCGTCGGCGTGCTGGCGCTGGAGCGGCTGTCCGACGCGCGACGCAACGGCCACCCGGTGCTGGCCGTGGTCCGGGGCAGCGCGGTGAACCAGGACGGTGCCTCCAACGGCCTTTCAGCGCCGAACGGGCCCGCGCAGGTGGCGGTGATCGGTCAGGCGCTGGCGGCGGCCGGGCTGGCGGCCTCGGACGTGGACGCGGTGGAGGCCCATGGCACCGGGACGACCCTGGGCGACCCGATCGAGGCACAGGCGCTGATGGAGGCGTACGGCCGGGGCCGGGCCGCCGACCGGCCGCTGTGGGTGGGGTCGCTGAAGTCGAACATCGGGCACGCGCAGGCGGCGGCCGGGGTCGGCGGCGTGATCAAGATGGTGCAGGCGATGCGCCACGGGGTGCTGCCCAGGACGCTGCACGTGGACCGCCCCTCCTCGCATGTGGACTGGTCCTCCGGGGTGGTGGAGCTGCTGACGGAGGCCCGGCCGTGGCCGGAGGGCGACGCGCCGCGCCGGGCCGGGGTGTCCTCCTTCGGGATCAGCGGCACCAATGCCCATGTCGTCCTCGAGCAGGCGCCACGGGAGGCGGCGCAGGCCCCCGAGGAGCCGGCCGGGGCGCCGGCGCCGGCTGCCGGGTGGGTGCCCTGGGTGCTCTCGGGCCGTACCGAGGCGGCGCTGCGCGGCCAGGCCGAGCGCCTGCACGCCCATCTGCTGGCCCGGCCCGAGGTGGAGCCGGTGGAGGTGGGTCGCGCGCTGCTGGCCGACCGGGCGGTGTGGGACCACCGGGCGGTGGTGATCGCCGATGACCGCGAGGCCCTGCTGGCCGGGGTGGCCGCGCTGGCGCGGGACGAACCGGAGGCGCCCGGTGAGGTGTCGGTGGTGCGCGGGGCGGTGGCGTCCGATCCGCGGGTCGCGTTCGTCTTCCCCGGTCAGGGCGCGCAGTGGGAGGGCATGGCGCTGGAGCTGCTGGCGGCTGAGCCGGTGTTCGCCGCGCGGCTCGAGGAGTGCGCCGCGGCACTGGCGCCGCATACCGACTGGTCGCTGCTCGACGTGGTGCGCGGCGCCCCGGGCGCCCCGGGGTACGACCGGGTGGACGTGGTGCAGCCCGCCCTGTGGGCGGTGATGGTGTCGCTGGCCGAGCTGTGGCGCTCCTACGGGGTCACGCCCTCGGCGGTGATCGGCCACTCCCAGGGCGAGATCGCCGCGGCCTGTGTGGCCCAGGCCCTCTCCCTCCAGGACGCGGCCGCGGTGGTGGCGCTGCGCTCCCGGGTGCTGCGTGCGCTGGCCGGCGGTGGCGGCATGGTCTCGATGGTCGCTTCGGTGGCCGACGCGGAGGAGCGGATCGCCCCCTGGGGGGACCGGCTGTCGATCGCCGCCGTGAACGGCCCCAGCACGGTGGCGATCTCCGGGGAGCCGGAGGCGCTGGACGCCCTGGTGTCCGCGGCCACCGCGGACGGGGTGCGGGCGGTGCGGCTGCCGGTCGACTACGCATCCCACTCGGCGCAGGTGGCGGCCGTGGAGGCGGAGTTGGTCGAGGCGCTGGCCGGCATCCGGCCGCGGGCCGGGCGGGTGCCGTTCTACTCGGCGCTCACCGGTGAACTGCTGGACACCACCGCCCTGGACGCCGGGTACTGGTACCGCAACCTGCGGCACACCGTGGAGTTCGAGCGTGCCGTGCGGGCCGCGGCCGACGCGGGCCACGGGGTGTTCCTGGAGGTGAGCCCGCACCCGGTGCTGACCATGCCGGTGCAGGACACCCTGCGGGAGTCCGGCGGTGTGGCGCTGGGCACGCTGCGCCGCGACGACGGTGGCCGCGCGCGGTTCCACTCCGCCCTGGCCGAGGCGTATGTGCGCGGAGTGCCGGTGGCCTGGCCGGTGCCGGCCGGGGGCGGTCGGGCGGTGGAGCTGCCCACCTACGCCTTCCAGCGGCAGCGCTACTGGCTGTCGGCCCCGCACACCCCGGGCGGTGACCGGGCGGTGGCGGAGCTGGGGCTGAGCGCCGCCGGCCACCCGCTGCTGGGGGCGGCGGTGCGGCTGGCCGACGGGCAGGGCCTGGTGGCCACCACCCGGCTGTCGCTCGCCGCGCACCCCTGGCTCGCCGACCATGTGGTCGGCGGGGTGGCGCTGCTGCCGGGCACCGCGTTCGTGGAACTGGCCCTGGCGGCCGGGGCGCTGGTGGGCTGCGATGTGCTGGACGAGCTGACCATCACCGTGCCGCTGCCGCTGCCCGAGCACGGCGGGGTGCGACTGCGGCTGACCCTGGGCGAGGAGGACGGCTCGGGGCGCCGCACGGTGGCGGTGGACAGCTGCCCGGAGGGCCCGGGCGAGAAGGTGGACGCGGCCGGCGACGAGGCGTGGACGCGGCATGCCACCGGGGTACTGGCGGCCGGCGCCGGCGCGGCCCCGGATCCTCTTCCGGAATGGCCGCCGGCCGGCGCGGAGCCCCTCGCGGTGGACGGGGCGTACGAGACGATGGCCGCGGCCGGGTTCCCGTACGGGCCCGCGTTCCAGGGGCTGCGGTCGGCGTGGCGGCGCGGCGAGGAGGTGTTCGCCGAGGTCGGACTCGCCGAGGAGCAGAGCGTGGAGGCCGATGCCTACGGGCTGCACCCGGCGCTGCTGGACGCCGCCCTGCACGCCGTCGGCCTGGGCTGGGTGGAGGGCCTGGCCGAGGAGTCGGGGCGGGCCCGGCTCCCGTTCTCCTGGCGCGGGGTGCGGCGGCATGCCGTCGGTGCCGCCGCCGCCCGGGTACGGCTGGCTCCGGCCGGGCCGGACGCGGTGGCCGTGGAGCTGGCGGACGCGGCGGGTGAGCCGATCGCCTCCGTGGAGTCGCTGGTGCTGCGGCCGGTGGACGTCGACCGGCTGGAGGTGGGTCGTACCGGACCGGTCGGGCCGCTGTTCCGGCTGGACTGGCCCGTGGCGCCGGTGCGGGCGGCGGTTCCCGAGGGTCGCCGGGTGGTCCTGGCGCAGGACGATCTCGAGCTGGGCGGGATGTTCGCCGCCGCCGGGGTGAAGGCGGACCGCTGCCGCGATCTCGCGGAGGCCGCGGTGGACGCCGACGGACCCGGGACCGTGGTGGTGGCCTCCTTCGGCACGACCGCCCGCACCGCCGGCACCCCCGGCGACACCGATGACGCCGACGGGTCCGGCCCGGCAGCCGCGGCCAGGGCGGCCGTGCACCGCGCCCTGGGGCTGGTGCAGGGGTGGCTGGCCGAGGAGCGCTTCGGCGACGCCCGGTTGGCCGTGGTGACCCGGGGTGCGGTGGCGGCCGGCCCGGAGGAGACCGTCGCCGACCTCGCCCGCGCCGCGGTGTGGGGGCTGATCCGGTCCGCGCAGTCCGAACACCCCGGCCGCTTCCTCCTGGTGGACCTGGATGGCTCCACCGCCTCGGACGAGGCGCTGGCCGGAGTGCTGGCCGGGGACGAACCGCAGGTGGCACTGCGCGAGGGAGAGCCGCGGGTGCCCCGGCTGGCCCGGATCGAGCCCGCCGCCGACCGGGCAGAGGGCGCGAAGGAAGCCGTCTTCCGGCCCGGCGGCACGGTGCTGATCACCGGTGGCACCGGCACCCTCGGCGGGTTCCTCGCCCGGCATCTGGTGACCGCGTACGGGGTGGACCGGCTGCTGCTGGTCAGCCGCGGAGGTCCGGCGGCGCCGGGCGCCGAGGAGCTGCGCGCCGAACTCACCGGGCTCGGCGCCGAGGTGACCCTGGCGGCCTGCGATGTGGCGGACCGGTCCGCGCTGGCCGCGCTGGTGGCCGCGGTACCGCCGGAGCATCCGCTGACCGGCGTGGTGCACGCGGCCGGGGTGCTGGACGACGGCGTGATCGACGCCCTCGATCCGGAACGGGTGGACCGGGTGCTGCGGCCGAAGGCGGAGGCGGCCTGGCATCTGCACCAGCTGACACGGCGGTCGGAGCTTTCGGCGTTCGTGCTGTTCTCCTCGCTGGCGGGCACGCTGGGCAGCCCGGGCCAGGCCAACTACGCGGCGGCCAACGCCTTCCTGGACGGGCTCGCCCTGCGCCGAAGGGCGGCCGGCCTGCCGGGCCTGTCCCTGGTGTGGGGTCTGTGGGCCCAGGCCAGCGCGATGACCGGGCAGATGACCGGAGCCGACCTGGCCCGCGCGTCCCGGCTGGGCGTCGACGCGCTCTCGGAGGCGGAGGGGCTGGCCCTGTTCGACCGTGCCCTGGCCACCACCGGGATGGCCGTGGTGGCGCCGGTTCGGCCGAACGCCGCCGCGCTGCGGGCCAAGGGGGCCGGTGTGCCGCCGGTACTGCGCGGTCTGGTGCGCCCGCCCGCGAAGCGCGCCGCGGCGGCCCACGCCACCGGCGGCTCCACCGCGGGCTCCGCGGCCAGCACCGGCGACCTGCTCGCGCGGCTGGCCGGACTCCCGGCGGACGAGCAGGAGCAGGTGCTGCACGACCTGGTGCGCGAGCTGGCCGCGGCGGTCCTGGGGCATGCCTCGCCGGACGCGCTGGCCGCGAGCGACGCCATGCCGAAATGGGGCTTCGACTCACTGACCGCGCTGGAGTTGCGCAACCGGCTGAGCCAGGCCACCGGGCTGCGACTGCCGACCACGCTCATCTTCGACCACGCCTCCGTCAGGGGGCTGAGCCGGCATCTGCGTACCGAACTGGCCGCCGGTGGCGCACCGGTGGACGGTGCGGCACCCGCGACGGCGCCCGCCTCCCCGGACGACACCATCAGCGTGCTGTACCGGCAGGGGTTCCGGCTGCGCCGGTACGACGAGGCCCTGCACATGCTGCGGGCCGCCGCGGCCGTACGGCCCATGTTCACCACGGTGGCCGAGGCGGGCGAGCCGCTGCCCCCGGTCCAGCTGACCTCCGGGGACCGTACCCATCTGGTGTGCCTTCCCCCGGTGATCGCGCCGGCCAGCCCGAACTTCTTCTACCGGTTCTCGACCGTCTTCAGCGGCGAGCGGAAGGTGACGGTGCTCCGGCACCCGGGCTTCCGGCCCGGGGAGTTGATCCCGGCGACGCTGCAGCCCGTGGTCGACTTCCACGCCGAGGCGGTGCGCCGCGCGGTGGGTGACGAGCCGTACGCGGTGCTCGGCTACTCCTCGGGCGGTTGGATGGCCAACGCGGTCGCCGGCCGGTTGGAGGAGTGGGGCGACCGACCGGCCGGCGTGGTGCTGATCGACACCTATCCGGACACCTCGAAGTTCCGGACGGTGCTGCTGGACGAGATCGTGGAGCGGATGGTCCGGGCCCCCGGCGGGGAGCTGGAGCTGCTGACCGGCACCCAGCTCACCGGGCAGGGCGGCTATCTGCGGGCGTTCGAGGGCTGGTCGCCGGTGCGGGTGGACGCACCGACGCTCCAGGTGCACGCCTGCCAACCGCCGAACCCGTCGCCCGAGGTACTCAAGGACGATGCCTGGCGCTCCAAGTGGCCCTGGCCGCACGAGCTGGTCGACGTACCCGGGGACCACTTCACCATCATGGAGGCGCACTCGGAGTCGACCGCCGAGGCCATCCAGAGCTGGCTCCGGTCGCGTGAGCAGGAGTAGCGGCCCGGTTCCCCGGGCGCGCTGAGCCGCCCGGGGTCCTCGGGCTCCGCCAGGGGGCCGCCGGGCCGGTGTCCTTCGCCGGCCCGGCGGCCCCTTCGCTCGTGGGGTGCCGGACCGTCCCGGGCGAGGTGGGCGGCGACGGCGAGCGGCGCCGCGGGCGGTGCGCTCGTGGCCCGGGCCGGTGGTGAACGCCCGGCCGCCTTCAGGGCGAAGCTCCGCACGTTCGTCAACCTCGGCGTGGTTCTGGGTACCCTGGGCGCCGCCTTCGCCGTCACGGTCGACACCCGGGCTGCGTACACCGCGCTCATCCTGGCCAACGCGGCCAGCTTCGCCTGCGCCGGCCTGATCGCCCTGGCCGGCGTCCCGAACTACCGGCCCCTCCCCCGGCCCGAGGAGCACCACGGCCGGACCGTCCTGTCCGACCGGCCGTTCGTCACCTTCGTCGCGCTCTACGGCGCGATGGGGCTGCAGTACCAGACCGTCTCCCTGCTGCTGCCGATCTGGCTCTCCGCCCACACCCACGCGCCCCACTGGACGGTGGCGGCGGTCTACGCGGTCAACAGCGGGGTGTGCGTCCTGCTCCAGAGCCGGATCGGCTCCCGGGTGGAGACACCGCGCCAGGGCGGCCGGGCGTTCCGCCTCGCGGGGCTGTTCTTCCTGGTGAGCTGCCCCCTGATGGCGCTGACCGCGGACGTTCCGGTATGGCTCGCGCCGGGGCTCGCCGTCCTCGGCGTCGCCGTGCACAGCCTGGGAGAGGTATGGGAGTCCTCCGGCGGCTACGCGCTCGGCTTCGGCCTCGCCCCCGACCATGCCCAGGGGCAGTACCAGGGCCTCTTCGGTGTCGGCTTCGACGCCGGGCAGGCCCTGGCTCCGGTGGTCCTCACGACGGCGGTCCTTGGACTCGGACACGCGGGCTGGCTGCTGCTCGGCGCGTTCTTCGCGGCCGTGGGCGCGGCAGGCCCGCCGGTGGCCGCCTGGGCGGAGCGCACCCGCCGCCCGAGCCACGACACGGCCGGCGCGCCCCGTGGCCGGCCCGACCAGGCCCCGCTTGCGGACACCGTCTAGGCGCCCTGTCCGGCCGACGAGAGGGCCGGTCTCGCGGGGAGGGCGGGGTCTTCTCGCGGATGTAGTGTCAGATTCCACCCTGGCGTTCTGTCAGAACTGTCTCGCAGAACGCCGGGGTTTTGAGAGGACTTCTGCGAACGGCGACCTGGAGAACGGGATCGGCTTCGGAGTTCTCGCAGAACTCTCGCGACTGGTCATTTGTGAGAATGATCGTGGGGTGACGGCGGCGACCTGTGCAACTGACGTGTGGGGTGGTCAGGAAGCTGCTGCGTCAACAAGGGCTTGGAGCAGGCGCTGAGGGTCCTCGGCGAGCCTGTTGCAGACGTAGAGCCACCATTCAGTGCCGAAGACGACGTATTCACGAGTGGGGTGGCCTCGCTCGGCCATGGCGTCGAGACGGTCGGGTCCGAGGCCGAGGAGGGTTTCGAACTCCCAGGGGGCGGTTTCGTGACCTGTCCCGCCGAGGTGGTGGTCGATGCGGTGGATCAAATCCCAGTCGTGGGTGGCGAAGGAGCATAGGTGACCTGAATCGGCCAGTTGTTCCGCGTAGTCGACGTAGGCAGCGGACAGGGCGGGGGCCTCACGCGGGTAGGCGATGTCCTCGGGTTCGAGAAAGGCGCCCTTGACCAGACGGATGCGGCCAGGAAGGGCGAGGAGTGCCCGCAGGTCTTCGGCCGTGCGATGCAGTCGCGCCTGGACGGTGATGCCCACGTGGTCGAAGCGTTCGCACAAGGCGCGGTGCAGGGCCAGCACTGCGTCAGTGCGGTCGGAGCCTTCAGCCGAGATGATCATCTCCCGCCCGGTCTCGGCAGTGGCCTGGGCTATGCGGGTGGCGTTGGCCAGTGCGAGTTCTTCGTCGACAGCGAGACCGATGTGGGAAAGATCGAGGGAGATCGAGCAGCCGGGCGGCAGCAGGCGGGCGGCATCGAGGAATACATCAGCTTCTGCCGCGGCGCGCTGCTGATCGCGGCAGCTTTCCCCCATGTACTCCACGTTCACGCGGTGGCCGTCGGCGAGGATGCGCTTCGCGCGGTCCAGCGCATCGGTGAGGGTTTCGCCGGCTACGAAGCGCCGGGCGACCTTGCGGGCCAGGGGGCCCATGACCGGATCTTCCGGAATGCGCCACTTCAGTTCCTCGTCGAGCGCGAGTGTGCGCAGGACCTGTGCGGCCTGCGCCGAAATCGCGGTGGTACTGGTGGAGGGAAGGCTGGTGGTCATCGGGTATCCAGATGTCGGAGAGGTGGAATTGCTGCAAGCCTTTCAGGACCGAGACCTGACCGGAAGTGGCAGAAATGACGGGTAGGCTGAAATTCCCGCCACCGCCTTTGGTTGTGAAGGAGACTGGGCACTGATGCTTCGCGATGTCGCCGTCCTGGCCCTTGAAGGCAGCTACGCCTTCGAGCTGGGCGTGTTCTGCGAGGTCTTCGGCATCGACCGGAGTGACGATGCGCTGCCCGTCTACGACTTCGCCCTCGTCTCAGCAGGAGACCACAGCGTGCCCACGCGACACGGCTTTGACGTACGGGCCTCGCATGGCCTGGAGCGGCTCGCCTCCGCGGATCTCGTCTGTGTCCCGGCCTACGATCTGAGCGTGCGGCAGCCGGAGCGCCTGGTCGATGAGCTGCGTGCCGCCGCCGAGCGAGGCGCCCGTGTCCTGAGCATCTGCACCGGCGCCTTCCTTCTGGGCGAAGCTGGCCTGCTGGATGGCCGACGCTGCACCACCCACTGGCGCTATACCGAGGAACTCGCCCGCCGCTACCCACAGGCCAGGGTTGAGTCGGACGTGCTCTATGTCGATGAGGAAGCGGTCATCACGGGGGCCGGCACCGCCGCCGGCATCGACACCTGTCTCCATCTGATCCGTAAAGAACACGGCAGTACCGTTGCCAACGCGATCGCCCGCCGCATGGTCGCGCCCCCGCACCGAGAAGGCGGTCAGCGCCAGTACCGCGAACGCCCTCATCCCCAGGGAGGAACTGGCTCCCTCAGCCCTGTTCTGGTCTGGATCGAAGCCAACCTCGACCAGAACCTAAGTGTCCAGGCGATGGCCCGTTACGCCCACCTGTCGCCGCGCACCTTCGCCCGCCGATTCCAGCAGGAGACCGGAACCACCCCGCTGCAGTGGCTGACAGGTCAGCGCGTCCTGCTCGCCCAGCATTACCTGGAAACCACCGACACCCCGATCACCACCATCGCCCAGCGGTCTGGCTTCGGCACTGTGGACAACCTCCGCCACCACTTCGCCCGACGGCTGGGAACCACGCCCCAGGGTTACCGGCGCACCTTCGGCGCGCCACACATCGAGTCATGACCTGATCGCGCCGGCTCACTCCCGCCCGTCGTCGTCATCGTCGAGCTCGACCGCGTCCGGGTCCGGGTCGCGCAACGACCGCAGGGCGCCACCCGAAGGCCCGAACGCCTGCCCCGGCGGGGTGGGCCGTCCCTCGCGGCCGAACATGCGCAGCAGGTCGTAGGTGCGGGCCTGGTTGGTGACCAGGGAGCCGGCCACCCGCAGCATGTCCGGCCAGTGCGTGATCACCTTGTTCAGGTTGACGCGGTTGCGGGCGATGTTCTCCAGCCGCCCGTACGTGCCGGTTTCCACGCCGGGCATCGTCGCCCGCCGGAACCGCTGGTCGTCCAGGTCACGGAAGCGCGGGCTGAAGTTGTAGCCGAGGATCTTGAACAGGCCTAACACCATGTCGGAGTAGGAGGCGTTGTCGGAACCGCGCGCGGAGGGCCGTCTCGACTCGGGTGCCGAGCGGGCCGAGGCGCTCGGGCAGGTAGCGCAGGAACGGGATCCCGGCGCCGTCGTGGCCCAGCAGGGTCGCCCATTCGGCGAACTCCGGCTGCCCGGCCGGAGCACACATCATGATCTCGGTGAGGCGCCGGTCGCGGCGGACGGACCTGACGAGGGACACCGCCGGCTCCGGGTGGCCGACCAGGAGCAGCAGGGCCGTCGCGCGGTGGTCGACGAGTTCCTCGCACACGGCCGCCGGGGTGAGCGCGCGCATGTCGAGTTCGACGAGGGTGCCGCCGCGTGGAGCGAGGTGGTCCCGCAGGATCCGGGTCCCGGCCGCCCAGTAGACGCTCGGCTCGGCTGCCACGGCTATCCGGCGGTGGCCCGCGCCGAGGAGGAAGTCCGCGTAGGTCCGCCAGCCCTGGGACTGCGCCGGGGCCAGCCGCGCGACCCATTCCGTCGGTTCCTCGGTGAGTTGGTCGATCACCGCTGACGAGCAGAGGAACGGCAGACCGAGGGCGTCGGCCCTGGCCGCGGCGGCGCGGGCGACGACGCTGTGGTACTCCCCCGCCAGGGCGGCCACGCCCAGGCGCGCCATTTCGTCCACCGCCGCCGCGGCCCGCTGCGGATCGGCGGCGGTGTCGCGGATCACCAGTTCGAGTGGCCCTCCGAGGATCCCGCCGGAGTCGTTGACCTCTTGGACGGCCAGCTCGAGGCCGGCAAGCAGGTGTCGGCCCGCCGCCGCCCAGCCCGGTCGGGTCAGCGGCAGGAGAGCGCCGATCCGGACGGATGAGCCCTCGGTCGGTGCCGCTCCACGCGGCGATGACGGCGTACTCACGCGGGGGAACCTCCGGTACGGCGATTCGGTCGCGGTGCGCCGGGATCGCGGGGTGGCACGGCACGGTGGCGCACGTTCATTTCGTCCCGTCGCGGCGGGAGCACCTGGACGACCACGACGGCCATTGCATCCGCGCCCTCGCCGTCAGGCAAGCGGTTACGCGGTCGCCGGGCGGCGGGGCGCACAGGTGATGAGGGTGCCGGCCGCCACCTGGGCGTGCCGGGCCGCGGCGGGGTCGCCGCTGATCGCGGCGGTGGTGATGGCACCGTCGATCAGGAGCAGCAGCTGGTCGGCCAGCGCGGCCGGGTCGTCGACGCGCAGATCGTCCGCGAGATCGGCCACGTACTCCCGGACGGCGCGCTTGTGGTCGCGAGCGGCACCGGCCACCCCGTCCGAGACGGAGCCCAGCTCACCGAAGGAGTTGATGAAGGCGCAGCCCCGAAAGCCGGGAGCGGCGCACCACGCGTGCAACCAGTCGAAGACCGCCAGCAGCCTGTCCTGCGCGGTGGCGCCGTGCCGGTCGACATGGTCGGACAGGGCGGCACGCCAGCGCTCGTCGCGGCGTCTCAGATAGCCCTCCACCAGCTCGGACTTGGAGGGAAAGCACTGGTACAGGCGCTTGAGCGACACCCCGGAGGCGGCGCGGAGCTCATCCATGCCCACGGCCTGGACGCCGCGTTCGTAGAACAGCCGCTCGGCCGTGTCCAACAGCCGTGAGCGAGCCTCGTCGTGGTCCACCGCATCTCCCACTGGCGCCGAGAACGATCGTTCTCTAGAGTATCCGACATCGGGAGAACGATCGTTCTCCCGATGTGGACCACAAGGATGAGGAGCACACCGTGGCACCACGCCCCCCGTTCCCGCCGTTCGACGAGGAGACCGCGCTCCAGAAGGTCCAGGCCGCCGAGGACGCCTGGAACACCCGCGATCCCGAACGCGTCGCGCTCGCCTACACCGAGGACTCCGTCTGGCGGAACCGGGACCGGTTCGTCACCGGCCGGGAGGAGATCGTGGCCTTCCTGCGCGAGAAGTGGGCCCGGGAACTCGACTACGCCCTGCGCAAGGAGCTGTGGGGGTTCCGGGGCAACCGGATCGCGGTGCGCTTCCAGTACGAGTACCGCGAGGCGGCCGGTCAGTGGTGGCGTGCTTACGGCAACGAGCTGTGGGAGTTCTCGGAGGACGGGCTGATGCACCGCCGGGAGGCCGGCATCAACGACGTCCCCATCACCGAGGAGGAGCGGCGCATCTTCGGCCCGCGCCCGGCCGCCGAGCGGGGCGCTCTTCTCCCCATCCGGTGACCATCCCGCTCCTGGGGCGCAGGGATGGGAGGCGGCGGTACGACCGCTCGCACCGCCGCCGCCGAGCGGCCCCGCGACACGCCTGCCCCGGCCGGCCCGAGCCGAGCCGGGCGCGGGCCTCACCAGGTGACGGGCAGGGCGCGCACTCCGTAGATGGCCGAGTCCTCGCGGAAGCCGATCTCCTCGAAGGGGACGGCCAGCCGGATTCCGGGCAGCCGGTCGAGCACGGTCCGCAGGGCGATCTGCAGCTCCACCCGGGCGAGTTGCTGGCCAAGGCACTGGTGGACGCCGAAGCCGAAGGCCACATGGCGGCGGGAGCCGCGGCCCACATCGAGGACGTCCGCGGCGGGGAAGGTGTCCGCGTCCCGGTTGGCGGTGTCCAGCGCGCAGATCACGCCCTCCCCGGCCCGGATGGTGCGTCCGGCCACGACCACGTCCTCGGTGGCGACCCGGCTCAGCCCGTTCTGCACGATGGTGAGGTAGCGCAGGAGTTCCTCGACGGCGTCCACGATCAGCGCCGGCTCCTCGCGGAGGCGGGCCAGTTGGCCGGGGTGGCGCAGCAGCGCCAGCACCGAGAGGGCCGTCATGTTGGCGGTGGTCTCGTGACCGGCGACCAGCAGCAGCCGTCCCATCGCGGCGACTTCCTCGAGGTCCACCCCGTCCCGGGCGGCCAGCCGGCTGATGATGCTGTCGTCCGGCGCCGACCGCTTGCCGCGGGCCAGTTCGACGAGGTAGTCACCCAACTCCCGCTGGGCGCGGTCCACCTCCTCGGGCGTGGAGTCGTTGTGCAGCGCGATACGGCTGCACTCCTGGAAGAAGTCGTGGTCCTGGTAGGGGACGCCGAGCAGCCGGCAGATCACCAGGGACGGCAGCGGCAGCGCGAACCCGGTCACCAGGTCGGCCGAGGTGCGGCCGGCGGTCATCGCGTCGAGCAGGTCCTCGGCGATGCGCCGGATCCAGGGGCGCATGGCCTCCACCTTGCGCACCGTGAAGTCGCCGGTGAGCATGCGGCGTTGCCGGGAGTGCTCCGGATCGTCCATCCGGATGAAGCTCTTGCCGCCGGTGCTCAGGGCGCGCCGGCCGGCGCTGAGGAAGGGGAAGCCGGGCCGGGTGGTGTCGGCGCTGAACCGGGCGTCGCTCAGTACCTGGCGGACCTCCTGGTGGCCGGTGATCAGCAGGCATCCGCTGCCGTCCCACAGGGATACCTGCCGGATGGGTGCCGCCTGGGCCTGGTGGGCACGGACGGCCGGCGGGTCGAAGGGGCAACCGCCCCGGGATGCCGTGACGGTGAGTCGGGTCGGGTGTTCCGCGGTGGTCATGCGGCTGTTCCTTCCCTGATCGGACTGGTAGGCGGGAGGGCGGCGGGCGCGCCGCCGCGCCACGCCCGCCGTTCGCGGGTGGATCGTCGTGCGGCACGGTGGCGCGGGCACGGCTCAGCGCCCTCGGATCAGTTGCCTAACTTAAGCAAGTGCCGTCTTCGTGACGGTAACGCCGACTTCACCGGGACAGGTAGGGCGCCTTCCGCGGTGAACGCGGTTATCGGCCATTCGCGCGGGCCATGGCGCCCGGTGGCGCTGCCGCTAAGGTTTCCCCATGTCAGAGCCCGCGCCCCCGCAGGATGCCGTCGCAAGCCTGGAGAGAGTGCTCACCACCATCTCCTATCTGCTCACCCGCTCCCAGACGCATGAGCGGATGGCCGCGCGCGCCGGGGTCGGCATCGGCCGGTCCGATCTGTACCTGCTGATGGCCCTGGAGAGCGGCGGGGGCGTCAGCAGGGTGGGCGACCTGGCCGCGCGGCTGCTGGTCGAGCCCTCCCATGTGACGCGCCAGATCGGGCAGTTGGCGGCGCAGGGCCTGGTCGATCGCACCACGGACGCCGTGGACAGACGGGTGCGCCAGGTGGCCATCACCGAGCGCGGCACGGCCACCCTCGACCGCCTCCGGCAGGCGAGCGAGGGCTATCTGCGGCAGGCCCTGCGCGGTGCCGAGGAGGCCGATGTCGCCGCCACCGCCGCCGTACTGCGGCAGTTGGTGGACCATGCCCGCACCACTGTCCGAGAAGAGGTCGCTCCCCCGCCGCCGGAGGCCCGGGAGCCGGCGGCCCGGGCCCTGCGCTCCGGCTGATCGGGCCCCGGCACCGGCCGCTCCGCCCCTGCCATGGGCCCGCGGCGAGGCCCGGCGGCTACGCTCCCTCGGCGGCTGCCCGCAGCGCGGCCAGGTCGATCTTCTTCTGGCCGAGCATGGCCCGCATCGCACGGGTGGCCCGCTCCTGGTCCGGGTCGCCGAGGATCTCGTCGGCCTGGACCGGCCAGATCTGCCAGGACAGCCCGAACCTGTCCTTGAGCCACCCGCACTGCACCTCCTGCCCGCCGTCCGCGGTCAGCTTCTCCCAGTAGTAGTCGACCTCCTGCTGGCCGTCGCAGTTGACGAGGAAGGAGACCGCCTCGCAGAAGGTGAACTCGGGCCCCCCGTCGATGGCGGTGTACGCCTGGCCGTCGAGCACGAAGTCCACGGTCATCACCGTGCCCGCCTGGCGGGGTCCGGCCTCGCCGTAGTACGTGACCTTGGTGATCTTCGAGTTGGGGAACACCGAGCAGTAGAACTCGGCCGCCTCCTTGCTCTGGGTGTCGAACCAGAGATTGGGGGTGATCCTGGGCATCGTCCTCTCCTTCCCGTCGCCGGGCCCCGTGGCCCTGTGCCAGTGGTGACCGGTGCGCTCCCGGAAACTCATCGGCACACCCCGGGCGACGCCTGAGGGCCCCGGGACCGTCCGACTCCGTTCGAGTGGCCTTGCCGCCGCCGGGGTGTCCGCCCGCGCCGGTGGCTGGAAGGGATGGAAGGTGCGGGGGCGACCACCGCCCCGGGCACCAGGCCGCACGGACAGCAAGGTGGATCATGGAGACCGACACGGTGGCGCGGTTCCTCAAGGCGCTCAGCCCGGCGACCCGCAAGGAGGTCGCGGCGCTGCCCGCCGAGCAGCAGCGGCAGCTGGCCGATGACTGGGAGGAGGTTCTCAGGGACGACACCTCGCTGCTGCCCGTGAGTGAGCTGGACCCGCCGAACGCCGAGCACCGGGCGGCCGAGCAGGTGGCCCGGGCCGCCCTGTGAGCGCTCCGCCGCGAGCAGGCCGGGGCGCGGCGGACGGCATATTCTGAAGACCGGGGCCGACGGCCCGGCGGCCCGTGGCAAGACAGCGGTCACCGGTGTGCAGGGAGGCCGAGATGACCATGGAGGCCGGTGGGTACACCGGGATACCCGGCATGCCGGGCGAGGAGACCACCCGCTATCTGCCGGTGGCCGAGCACGGCCTGATCGGTGATCTGCGCAGCGCGGCGCTGGTCGGCTCGAACGGCACCGTCGACTGGTACTGCTGCCCCCGCTTCGACGCGCCCAGTGTCTTCGCCGCCATCCTCGACGCCGACCGGGGTGGCGCCTTCGAGCTGGCCGCGGACGTGCCGGCGCGTACCAAGCAGTTCTACTTCCCCGACACCAATGTGCTGATCACCCGCTTCTTCGCGGATGACGGGGTCGGCGAGATCCAGGACTTCATGCCGATCGGCGACGACTCCCGCGAGGCCGACCGGCACCGGCTGATCCGCCGGGTGGTGTGCGTCCGGGGGACGCTGCCGTTCCGCGCCCGGGTGGCGCCCCGTTTCGCGTACGGCACCGAGCCGCACACCGTGCACCGGCAGGAGGGCCAGGCGGTCTTCGAGTCTCCCTCACTGAGCCTCGCGCTGACCGCCACGGTGCCGTTGGAGGTCACCGGCCCGGACGTGTGGTCGCTGTTCAAGCTGCACGAAGGGGAGACCGCCGTCTTCGCCCTCGACCGGGTGGGCGGCGCGCTGGCCCCCCGGGCATGCGCCGTCGCCGAGGCGGAGCGGCAGTTCACCGCCACCGTGCGCTACTGGCGGCGCTGGCTGTCCCAGTCCCGCTACCGCGGGCGCTGGCGCGAGATGGTGCACCGCTCCGCGCTCACGCTCAAGCTGCTCACCTACGCGCCGACCGGGGCCATCATCGCCGCGCCGACCACCAGCCTGCCCGAGCAGATCGGTGGCGAGCGCAACTGGGACTACCGCTACGTCTGGGTCCGAGACGCCGCCTTCTGTGTGTATGCCCTGCTCAGGCTGGGGTTCACCGCCGAGGCGGAGGCCTTCATGGGCTTCCTGACCGAACGGGTCTCGCTCGACGCGGCCGCGCGCGAGGGGCCGCTCCAGATCATGTACGGCATCGACGGGCGGCACGATCTGCCCGAGCGGGAACTGCGCCACCTGGAGGGCTACCGGGGCTCCTCCCCGGTCCGGGTCGGCAACGGCGCCGTGCACCAGCTGCAGCTGGACATCTACGGTGCGCTGATCGACTCCCTGTACCTCTACGACAAGTGGGGGCAGCCCATCTCCAGCGCCCACTGGGACCGCGTCGGCGAGCTGGTCGACTGGGTGTGCGCCCACTGGGACCAGCCCGACGAGGGCATCTGGGAGACCCGCGGCGGGCGCCGCCCCTTCCTCTACTCGCGGCTGATGTGCTGGGTGGCGATCGAGCGCGCCATGCGGCTGGCCCGGCACCGCGGGCTGCCCGCCGACACGCCGCGCTGGGAGCGGTCCCGGGACGCCATCTACCGCCGGATCATGGAGCACGGCTGGTCGGCCGAGCGGCATGCCTTCGTCCAGTCCGAGGACGGCGCCGTACTCGACGCCTCGGTGCTGATGATGCCGCTGGCGAAGTTCATCTCCCCCACCGATCCCAAGTGGCTCGCCACCCTGGAGGCGCTGGGCGAGGACCTGGTCTCCGATTCACTTGTCTACCGCTACGACCCGCTGGCCTCCCCGGACGGGCTGCGCGGCGAGGAGGGCACGTTCTCGATCTGCTCGTTCTGGTACGTCGAGGCCCTGACCCGGGCGGGCCGCCTGGACGAGGCCCGGCTCGCGTTCGAGAAGATGCTCACCTACGCCAACCACCTCGGTCTGTACGCCGAGGAGATCGGCCGCACCGGGGAGCAGCGCGGGAACTTCCCCCAGGCCTTCACCCACCTGTCCCTGGTCAGCGCCGCCTTCAATCTCGACCGCGCCCTCGGCTGAGCGCGCCGGGGAGACGCCCACCCGTCTCCCACCACCACCCTCAAAGGAATCGCTGCGCGCCCCCTTCCCGCCCGTCTCCCACCACCACCC